>NZ_CP142525.1:310630-621261 GCF_051097895.1 Psychrobacter sp. HD31 | reverse complement strand
CCTCTAAAGCCGTAAATAGCCTGCTTAGGGTCGCCTACTAGTAATAAAAATTCGCGGCTGTTGGTACTATCTTTAGACAAATAAATTTTGCGAATCATATCGGCTTGTTCGCTATTAATATCTTGCGATTCATCAATGAGAGCTACTGGGTATTGGTATCGGATATATTTTGCGAGTTTTTGTCCTTGCTCTCCTGCTAATGTTTGGTTTAAACGCACCATTTGTAAGTTAAACGTTGTTTGGTTGCGCTCTTCTAAGATAACTGGCAGTTGCTCACGCACTTTAAGTGCGATATGCCTATTTAAATTTGCAAGCGTTGCATCAATGTAAGTGCCAAGTTTTTGTTGATAGTCTAACAGCTTGACTAATAAATCAATTGAAGGCAATGCCAAAAAGGCTGCTTGTTCTTTTTCTGAATTTTTATTAAAGTTTTTGCCTTCAAAATAAAAGCCTGCCAAACCTGCTAATAGCTTTTTGCTATTGGCATCTAAACTTGTTTCAAAATTAATACCATGTTTTTGTAATGATTCTATGATTGCTGGAATACGGTCTAAATACTTATGTAGATTGGTGTTTTTTCTAAACTTTTGTCGCACACAAAAATCGGCATCAAAATACGGTAAAACATCATCACAATTATGATTATCAAAGCGGGTTAAAAATCGTCTTAAACCATCAAAATCAAAATCTTTAACATCCACTGCTTCAATTGGCACGCTCATAAATTGCAAGGCTTTATTGGCAGTGCTTGTGTAATCGGTCACACTTGTTAAATGCCCGCCTTGTTGCAGTATTTTATATAAGTCGGGTTTGGTATGATAAATATGACTCTGAAACTTACGCAGCTCATCATGGATAATGCCATTAATCACAGCCCATTCATCATCACAGATATACATCCCCTTACTAAAGCCTGTTTCGGCACTGTACTCACTTAACCATTTTTGCGCAAGGCTGTCTAAGGTGCTGACAAACAGTTTATCTAATGTTGTTAACAGGTTGGTTGAGCGTCTTATGGCATCATCTAATGGGTACTTGTCTATGTCATCTGCTAACTGGTTAACAAGGTGTATATTGACCTTATCTTCTAATAATTTTTGGATACCTAGGTTGTTTTGGGCTTGTTTTAAAAGTGCCAATTCACGTTTTGTATGGCGTGTTTTTTTAATTTGGTTTTTTTGTGCAGAGCTTAGCTCTGTATTTTGGTTTTGCGCTGTTTTTGGGTATAGCCAGTCAAAATTTGTGTTGTCATTTGATAATGCGCGAAGCCAATTCAACAAATGATAAAAATCTGTTAAGCGCTCATGAATACGCTGTCTCATTTCTGCTGCAGCTGCACGCGTAAAAGTTGTACAGATGATTTGTTCTGGCGGTACTTTTTTTTCTATCAATAAACGCAAAACAATGCCAGTTAACGTCCATGTTTTACCGGTACCTGCCGATGCCTCTATCAGGTGTTTGCCTGATAGGTTGATATTAATGGCAGGGATATGATCGTTTGTCATTTTTTCTTCTTTCATCTGATTTGCTTATAAGCCCTCAACCGTATTAAACAATTCACTAAACATGGTTTCTGCAAGCTGAGATAATGCTATGGTTATTGCTTGATTCACATCTATCTGTTTTTTGTTATCTTCTAAAATATATTGCCAAATGTCATGTTGGCTACAGCTATCATAAATTGGCTGATTTGGGTTTTTGGCGTTATATACTGGTGCTGACCAACCTATAAAATCACTACCACGAGGCTGATAGTCATTGCCCTTTGCTTGCGCTTTATATTGCTTATCTAAATAAATAAAGGCATATTTAGGCATAAGGATTAACGGATACTGTTTAGCAAATGCGGCATAAATAATCCACTTTTTAAGCTCATTAATTGCGTGTGACTTTTCGATTGCCGGCAGTTGAATAATATCTGCGTTTGCTATTTTACTAACATCGCTACTGGTGCCGGCAAACTGCCAAATGCTCATACCATCTTGCTGTGCAACTTGTTGCAAAGAGGTACCACGGCATATTTGCCAAAATAGATGACGTAACCAAAATTTAAGTAAATGTTTATCGCGTGGTTTGGTGGCAAGCACATTCACCCAAACTTTTGGCTGTTGATTTGTTGTATCGGATACATTTGTTGAATTGTCTACAAAGTCCGATGCCTCGATATGCTTATTGGCATCATTAACTTGCCAGTTAGGTATGATTCCTTTTAACTCCACATTAACCTTTTTGCCAAACATGGTTAATGACAGTTGTAAGTTGTGCTCATCAACAGCTGTTATTAACTTGTCAGTGTTTAACTTTGCTGCAACCAAGGGGTTTTCTGCCAGTTTTTGTTGCAAATGGTAAAGTTGTTGGTTAATTTGCTGATTCATATTTTGCATTGTGCTATAACGGGCAACACCAGCAGGGATAAGCGGCGTAAATAACAGATTTTCTACCTGAGTTGGATAACTGGCAGTATCCGTATTGTTGCCAAGGCTTTCAATTAATGAATCGTTTAATTGATATCGTGTTAACTGGTTTAAAGCTAGTGGCTCTAGGCTCTCGTCTTCATCATCGGTATCGGCAATGTGGATTTGATGATGACGTAAATACAATTTTCCCGTATGCGTTATTTGAGAAGCAAACTGCTCAATATTAATTTGTGTTGGCAACTCAGCATAAAATTTGTTTGTAAAATCAATATTGGGTATGCAAGACATCAAGGCGTTATTGTTATCTATTGGCAGTTGATGCTGCGTTAGTAACTGAGCCATAGCCTGGTATTGTGCCAAAGTTGTTAGCTCAATAATTGGTCTATCTTCTTTGTTATCATTAATTGTTTGATGTAATTGATGATAAACCTGTGTCCAAATAGGCGGTGGTGGAAACTGTTTTTGTTGTTTTAATTTAAAATCGGCTAATAATTGTTTTTCACTTTTTTCATCTTCTACACCTGTCTTGCTATCAGGTTCATTAATTACAAAGCGTTGGTCAGAAAACGGCAAAGGTGCATGACGAGTTAATAACCGTGCGGTAATATGCTCTCGTAGGTCTTGCTGTAAGTTTTTATCAATGCCCTGCCAGCTAATTTCAGACGTTAAAAATTGAATCAGCTCCCCAACTGGGTTGGCAGGTAAATGCTCATTGGTATCTGTTAGGCTTTGTCCGTTATAAAAAATCCAGCAGTTTTGTTTGGCACATAACAACGCATTTAAAAATGCCCCATTGTCATCATCATCGGCACGTCTGTCGCCTCGTCTGGCTAGTCCTGCTTTCATTAAGTCGTATCTGTCATCACGCTCTTGTCGAGGAAACTCAGATAAGTTCATGTTAAGCATCACAACCAGTTTAAAAGGTATAGAGCGAACGGCACCAAAGCGTGCAAACGTAATAACGCCGGTTGGCTCGGCACTTACCTGTTGGCTCTCTAGCTCAGCTTCAATACTTTCTAAAATAAAGCTAAGCTGAAACGGCAACTCTTTAATCGATAATTGATTTTTTAAACTTTCGGCTGGGTGATGGTTTTGGTTGGTGTTGCCTACTTGTTGGTATACATAATTGGCTCGCAGATTTTTTTTCATCCCGTTCATTGCTTTAAAAATGGTGCGCATTGCACGGCTTTGGTCGTGGTTAGCAAAATAAGGATGGATGGTTTCGGCTTCTATTTGATTTAGCCATTCATGTGCGGTTTTTTGTTTTGGTTGCCCACTATCATCATCAAAATATTCGTTTCTGTGTTTATTAAGGGCGGTGTATATTTTACAAAGGGTATCAATGATGACTGCATCGCTTAGTGAGACTGATTCTAGTGGCAAGGTTTTTTCTTTATTTAAGCTGCTTTCATCATCGGTTTGGTTATAAAATATGTCTGTTAATCCGGCTTCTGGCATGGTTAAGCCAAGCACCAATCTGTCCAGTGCATAAGCAAAACTAAAACGATAATCGGTATCTTGGCTATCTAGCGTGGCTTGTAGGTGTGCTTCATCAAACCCACGGATAAAACCAGCTTCTGTTAATAGTTCACAGCCACGGCTCATTTGCTCAAAGCTAAGTTCAAACCCTTCATATACAGGTGGTAATAATAACCACTCATAAAACTCATTTGCTTCAAATCGGCTATGTTCTTGCCCTAGCAGCTGGTAGTAACCACAGATGGCCTGCCAAAGTTGCCTTACAGCTTTGTCTACAACCCCTGTTACTCTTGCTGGCAGGGTTAAACCATCTTGCCCAACCCCATCAACAAAAACAGAGTTAATCATGTCATGGTGGCTATCGACATCTGGCAGCATAACCACAATATCAGAGATATGCCGTGTTATTTTATTACCTTTATTATCTAAAGTGCTTTCATTTAACCATTTGCCAATCATGCCTCTTAATACTTCTAACTGGCGTTGCAAACTATGACAAGAATGGATGCTTAGGCTGTTATCAATAGTATCAAAATCCCAGTGGCGATTTTTTTGTAATAGGTCGTTAAACACGTCTCGCTCAAGTGACAACCTAGTTAAGTTGTCATCCATGACAAGCACATCTTGTTGTAAACGCTGTAATAAACTTGGTTTATAAGCGTGTGTTTGTTTGTTTGTTGCCTGTTGGCTTTCTTCTTCAATTAAATAAACAAAATCATTTTGCCAAATGGCTTGTGCGCTATCATTTTTGTTGCCAGATAAGGATGATAAGGTTGCAAAAGTTTCTCTTTCTTGTTTACCAAGGCGAGATAAAAGCGTATGACCGTAGTCTCGTAAATAAATGATACTTGGATTAACAATTTGCTGATGCTGAAACCAATGCTTATCGACAATGTCTGCCCAGTATGCTTGCGATGGGTTGTAATGGAAAAGTTGGATATCTAAATACTGAGATAAGCGTTGCATAAACGCAAACTCATCAAGCGGTAGCTGCTCAATCGTAAATAAATACAAGCAGTTTGGCAAATTAAGCAGGTTAGCAAAATGATGGCTGTCATATTGCGTGGCAAAGTAAGACAATCCTTGCCAAAATCGGTTTTCTATTTGCATGCGATATTGATACACATCAGCAAACAAGTGATGCCATAAAAACTGTTGCGCGGTTTCTAGCTGGTGGTAGTGTTCTTCTAACCAATCTGGTGTGTCGATATGGTTGTCATTACTACTAAACTGTTTGGTTAATGTCTCTTTTTGTTTAATTAAATTGGTAATATCAACATGTTGGTTTGTTGACCACGTTGTCAACCAATCATTACGGTGCGTTAAATAACGGTTAAAAACTTTAGCAAGCTGCTCGGCCAATTGCCAAAGCCTTGGGTTGCTATGCTCATTAGCCCCTTTTTTAGAGTTAGATTGTTTATCTTTAATTAGTTTGCTTATTAGGGCAAATAATGGATGCTTTTCATCTGCTAAAATGTGGTTTTTGTTGTGTAATAAATAACCAAAAATGCGCCACTGCATTATGCGTGTAGACAACACCGCCACTTCCGGAATGTCAATTTTGCCTTGCGGATCATGCTCATCATATTTTTTTAATACGCTGCTCATGAGCTCAACTTGGTATTGCCCCCAAAATGAGTGCGAAATTAATGTGCTAATACCCAGCTCATCAGCAATAGACTTTTGTAGCCATTCGCCAATAACCATAGAAGGTACCAGCACAACAAACTCATCAAATACATGCCTTTGCTGAGTTTGATAAGCGCCAATTAAATTTTTTAATAATTGTTCGGTTTTGTTAGATTGAATAATTTTTAGCATTTTTAATGTTTTTTATACCTGTTTAAGCTGGTTTTAGTTTGCCATTTATTAACTTTTTTTGCATTAAAAATATTAATGTGTCATTGCTTCTTTTACTATCAATCATTGGTTTTAGCCTAGCTTACGTTAAAATTAAAACATAAAAAAACGAGGTGCCTTGACACCTCGCTATTTAAAACATAGGGTTTATATGATGAGTGCTAACTAGCCTTTTAAACCTTTTTGCATTGCAGCAAATTGTTGTTTAATTTTACTACTTGGTTCATTGGTTGCTAAGCTAACAACAATAATAGAAATTAAACTTAAAA
The DNA here is from genome assembly GCF_051097895.1 of Psychrobacter sp. HD31. Taxonomy (GTDB): domain Bacteria; phylum Pseudomonadota; class Gammaproteobacteria; order Pseudomonadales; family Moraxellaceae; genus Psychrobacter. Next base: position 615,236 of record NZ_CP142525.1, on the reverse strand, counting down.
CAAAGGCGGGTACAATGGCGTACATAAAGTCACCAGCGGCTTGTCCGTTAATTTCAATACCGCCATAAACCCAAACAATAACGGTTAATGCACCCACAATCATGCCAGCTAAGGCACCGTTACGGTTCATGCGCTTCCAAATTAGGCTCATGATTACAAGCGGTCCAAAAGAAGCACCTAAGCCTGCCCAAGCATTTGATACCAGTTTAAGCACTGAGCTGTCTGGATTAGATGCCATAAAAATTGCTAATACGGCAACGGCAACCACAGAGATTCGACCAATTAATACTTGTTGCCCTTCTGAAGCTTCTTTATTTAAAAACAGCTTATAGATATCACGAGTCAATGAGCTAGATACCACTAAAAGCTGTGATGAAATTGTACTCATAATAGCGGCTAAAATTGCGGCTAACAAAAAGCCTGCAATTAATGGGTGGAATAAAATTTGTGAAAATACCAAAAAGATAGTTTCTGGATCGTTTAGTGATACTTCAGGATGCTTTTGGATATAAGCAATACCTGCAAACCCTGTTGCCATCGCACCAACCAAGCTTAAAATCATCCAGCCCATACCAATATTGCGTGCTGTTGGTACATCTTTTACCGAGCGGATTGCCATAAAACGTACAATGATGTGTGGCTGACCAAAATAACCAAGACCCCAAGCCATTAATGAGATAATGCCCATTACGGTTACGCCATTGGTAATATTTAGTAAATCAGGGTTCAAGTTGCGTGCAATATTAACGCCTTCGCTTATGCTGCCAACATCGGTAAAAGCAACGATTGGCACAATGAGTAAGGCAATAAACATGATACAACCTTGCACAAAGTCAGTCATAGATACGGCTAAAAATCCACCAATTAAGGTATATAAAACTACAATACCAGCGGTAACCCATAAGCCTAGATCATACGATAAATTAAGTGAGCTTTGAAATAATTTACCACCAGCAGTTAAACTGGCTGCTGTATAAACCGTAAAGAATATGATAACCACAATGGCTGAAATCACTCTTAACAGGTGAGAGTTATCCTGAAATCGGTTTGCAAAATAATCTGGCAACGTAATTGAGTTATCAGCAACTTCGGTATAAACACGTAAGCGAGGAGCAACTATTAAATAGTTTGCTAAAGCACCTAAGGTTAAACCAAAACATATCCAAAAACTAACGATACCAGAAGCATACATATAGCCTGGTAGTCCCATAAGCAACCAGCCAGACATGTCTGAAGCACCGGCTGACAATGCCGTAACTGAAGGGCTAAGTTGTCGACCACCCAGCATATAGCCTTCAGAATCATTTTTTTGTTTTGAGTAGGCGTATAAGCCAATAGCAATCATTAAAATAAAATAACCTGCTAGTGAAACATAAACCCCTGTACTAACGACTCCTTGCATAATTTTTCCTCTTTTTTAGGTTTACTTTATTGAATTTAATAAAACAAAATAAAGTAAAATTTAACAAAATTATAAGCGTACATAATAAAATGCGCGGCGATTGTAACAAAATTATCAGAAGTATTAAAATATTTTATTGAACTGAAAACAAAATCAGTGTTAAAATTATTGCACCTGTGCATCACCTCAAGCAACGCCGTAGAGGTATTTCGTTTGGTCGCGGTTTCAACTCACAAGCAAACCCACCAAACAGAAGAAGGCATTATGCACCTCAGAGTTTTGTTATTTTTTTGGTATGTTAAATTTAGTGTGTTTTGTTTGTTACTAAATTATTAACATTTACCGTGATACAAGTCTGTCGTGTTAGGTATTTTCGTGTTTTTGCATACAATTTAGTTTAGTCAATCACTAATTAATAATTAATGACGCAAAAGTTCTAGCCACCACAAATCACTTTAAATAAATATCAAAGCTCTTTTTATTGATTAATTTTTTATCCTTAATCGTAAACTGGAGCACTTTAATGAGCCTAATAAAAACAACCACCCCTTTTGAGCAATTTACAGCACCTGAGAAAATCCTATTTAGCCCGCAAGATGTGCTAAAGCCAGACTATTTAAATCAGGGCAGTAAAGCATTGTTTAACAATATATCCCCGCTTTACAGTGTTGATGAAAATGCTTTTATGCAAACACTGTTACCACTTGCTAAACCAAGTGAAGATGAAAAGACAGGTATTAGTGAACAAACCTATAAACTAGTTGAGCATGTCCGTAACCATGGTGATGCCGTTAAAATGGTAGATTCCCTATTACTTGAATACAGTCTTGATACACAAGAAGGTATTTTGCTAATGAGCCTTGCCGAGGCATTAATCCGTGTGCCGGATAACCGTACAGCCGACGCCCTAATTGCCGATAAAATGAGTGTTGCTGACTGGAAAGCCCATTTAGGCAGTGACAACGGATTTATTGTCAACGCCTCTACTTGGGGACTAATGATGACAGGCAAAGTGGTTAGTATCGATAGAGGTACAACCGCAGCAGGCTTTTTAGATCGTATGACTAAAAAAATGGGTGAACCTGTTATTCGCTCTGCCATGCAAAAAGCAATGAAGATTATGGGTCATCAGTTTGTATTGGGAGAAACGATTCAAAAAGCAAATACAAACAGCAAGCCTTATCGTGAAAAAGGCTATACCTACTCATTTGATATGCTTGGAGAAGCCGCACTAACCCAAACAGATGCGGACAAATACTTTGATGATTATTTAGAAGCAATTAAAGCGGTTGCAGACGTTAAAGTGAAACAAGGGATGCCAAAACCATCGGTATCTATTAAGCTATCGGCATTGCACCCTCGTTATGAAGCCACCAATGATGAACGTGTACTGAGTGAGCTGACAGCCACTGTACTAAAATTGATTAAAGAAGCCAGAGCCGTAGATGTTGACTTAAGCATTGATGCCGAAGAAGCTGACCGCCTTGAGATTTCTTTAAAGCTTTTTGAAAAGCTATACCGTGACGAAATTACCCTAGGCTGGGGTGGCTTGGGTATTGTTGTGCAAGCCTATTCAAAACGCTGTATTGCCGTATTAGCTTGGCTTGCTAGCCTTTCTAAAGAAGTGGGTGATGTCATTCCTTTGCGTTTGGTAAAAGGTGCCTATTGGGACAGCGAAATTAAACTTGCGCAACAAAAAGGCTTGTCTGGCTACCCTGTTTGGACACGCAAAGAAGGTACCGATACGGCTTATTTAGCGTGTGCGCGCTTTTTGTTATCAGAGCATTTACAAGGGTTGATTTGGCCACAGTTTGCAACGCACAATGCGCATACCCTATCTTGCATTATGACCATGAGTCAGCACAAGAACTTTGAGTTCCAACGCTTGCATGGCATGGGAGATGCGTTATACGATCATATTTTACAAGCCTATAACATACCGGTTAGGATTTATGCACCAGTGGGTGCGCATAAAGACCTGCTCCCCTACCTTGTGCGCCGTTTGCTAGAAAACGGGGCTAACAGCTCTTTTGTACATCAATTGCTTGATAAATCTTATCCAATTGAAAAATTAACCGTACATCCTTATGACAAGCTAACCGCACATGACAACTTACGTAATATGCGTATCCCATTACCGCTTGAAATTTACGGTAACCGAAAAGCCAGTTATGGGGTCAATATTTATATCGAATCAGAGTGGACACCATTTAATCAAGCCATTGCACAATATCAAGATACTCAGTGGCAAGCCTTTAGTGTGATTAATGGTACAGATGTAGAAACCCTAAAATCACAACAAATCAACTCGCCATATAGCCATAATCAAACGGTTGGTATATGTCACACTGCTGATGCCAATATTGCCCAAAAAGCAGTAACAGCAGCCATAGAAAATCAAGCAAGATGGCAAGCGGTATCGGCAAACGAGCGTGCTCAGATGCTACGTAATATTGCTGATTTATATGAAGAAAACTATGCCGAACTTGTTGCCATATTGCAGCGTGAAGCCGGTAAAACCATGCAAGATTGTATTGATGAAGTACGTGAAGCAGTTGATTTTTGCCGCTTTTATGCCGATGAAGCACAGCGACTTGATGCAGATATAAATAGCTACACCAATCTTGCTGGTAATCAGGTTACTCAAAAACGCAAGGCACGTGGCACTATGGTTTGTATTAGTCCATGGAACTTCCCGTTAGCGATTTATACGGGGCAGATTGTGGCATCTTTGGCAACAGGAAACACCGTGGTTGCAAAACCTGCCGAACAAACCAGCTTAGTTGCTTATTATGCTATTAAGTTAATGTATCAAGCAGGTATCCCACATGAAGCGTTACAGTTTGTCATCGGTGCAGGTGATGTGGGTAGTGCCTTAACCAAGGCACAAGGCATTAGTGGCGTTATCTTTACTGGCTCAACTGGTACGGCTCAGCTTATCAATCAGTCATTATTTAGCACCGAGATTGCTAGTGATATCAATGCATCGGATGCTTTACCAATTTTAGTTGCCGAAACAGGCGGTCAAAACGCCATGATTGTTGACTCTACTGCCCTACCAGAGCAAATCGCTATTGATGCGGTAATGGGGGCATTTGGCTCGGCTGGTCAACGTTGTTCTGCTTGTCGCATTTTGTGTGTACAAGATGACATTGCTGATAACGTGATTGAGCTTATTAAAGGACATATGGCAGAACTTAGTGTTGGTAACCCGACTTTAGTGAAAACGGATGTGGGTCCTGTTATTGACACTGAAGCGCAAAAAGGTTTATTAAACCATATTGATGCAATGCAGCAAGCAGAAGATGCCAAGGTAATTTATCAAACACCAATTGTTGAAGGTATGACGGATGCTTCAACCTTTGTACCACCAACGCTAATAGAAGTTGACAATATTAAAGTGATTGGCGGAGAACATTTTGGTCCTATCTTGCATGTTTTACGCTACAAAGCTAAAAAAGATGCCGACTTAGACAACTTAATCGATCAAATTAACGCAACGGGTTATGGTCTTACTTTAGGCATACATAGCCGTATTGAAAGTGTTAGCGAGCATATTGAGCGTCGTGCCATTGTGGGTAATACCTATGTAAACCGTAACCAAATTGGCGCAGTTGTTAATGTACAGCCTTTTGGTGGTAACGGCTTATCTGGTACGGGTCCTAAAGCTGGTGGACCTAAGTATTTAGCAAGGTTGACCAAATGGGTACAAGTATAAACACGATTAATATCGATGATATCGAATAAAGTTATAAGGATTAAATAATGACAACCCAAACTCCCTATCAAAGTAAAAAAGCAGAAGCCTGGCGACTAATGACAGCGGTGCAACGTGCCGACTTATTAAATAACACAGTTGCCAGCCTTGCTGATTTAATTGGCGAAGGTGATAAAACTGACAAAGTTTTAACTCATATTTTGGCGCAAGCTCAGCATATTGACGACTCTGCTATGCTAACCGGTGCAACAGGCGAGTCTAATGAGTTATATAACCAAGCACGAGGAAAAACCGTTATATTAGCGACTAAAGAGGCAAAAAAACTGCCAGTTGCGGCGCAAGTTGTGGCATCGCTATTAACAGGCAACCAAACTCATTTAAATGCACCCAGTCAAGAAGCTTTTGCTTTTGAAGTAAAAACAATCATGGCTAATGTGGGTATTGATGATGCGGTGTTTAATTTAGAAGGTGCCAGTGAGCCACAGTCATTTGATGACATGTTTAATGACCCAAGGCTTGCACAAGTTGGGATTGTTGGCACCGTGGAAGAAACACATGCTTTAGCGGCAAAACTAAGCCAAACAGATGCCATGTTGACTCAGGTAATCGCCATCACAGATCAAGATGAGTTAAGCGAAATCTTTAGCCCAGATTATTTGCACAGATTTTGCAGTGAGCGTGTGCGTACAATAAACACCACCGCCATTGGCGGCAATGCCAGCTTGCTTGAGTTGGGTGCTGGCTAAATTTATTAAATCACATATTTTAATGGGCTTGTTTTAAAATAAAGCAAGCCTTTTTTATTTTGGTTTAATGGTTGATTTAACAGTAATTAAAAGCCTTTGATTATAAGTTTAGGCTTGTTTTAACCGCTTTTAATACGCCTAAATAAATAAAAAATACTGCCTATTTTGTACCTTTTAAGCTAAACTATTACCTTTATTAGTGCCTATAGCTCAACAGGATAGAGCAGTCGCCTCCTAAGCGATCGATCGGGGTTCGAGTCCCTGTAGGCATGCCATTATTTTTTAAATCCTTAGCAATGTGGCAGTTGCTACTAATCACTTAAACATACAGCATTTTTATGGCATTTGTACACCTAGGCATTCATAGCGAATTTTCAATCTCTGACTCGATTGTACGTATTAAAAGTTTGGTCAAAAAGGCATCAGAGGATGGACAAAAAGCGCTTGCTTTAACCGACTTATCTAACTTATTTGCTACCGTTAAATTTTATCGTAGTTGCTTAGGCGCTGGCATTAAACCTATTATTGGTACTGAGGTACGTATTGATGATCAAAATGCCGAAGGTCATTCTCGCATCACCTTGTTGGCGATGAACAATGAGGGCTATCAAAATATTACCCGATTGGTTTCGCTTGGTTATACCGAAGGCTTAGAACATGGCGTACCACTGGTTAAACGAGAACAAGTTTTTGATTTATCGGCAGGTGTTATTGCCTTGCTTACCGAGCACAGTCACATTGGGAACGTGTTAATTGGCTCTGCTCCAGAGCGTGCTGATGAGTTGATAAACGAGTGGAAAACATGTTTTGATGACAGGCTGTATTTTGCAATTAAACGCACCCAAAGACAAGGTGAAGACAACTTTATAAAAGCGAGTATTCATGCTGCTGCAAAACATAATTTGCCTATTATTGCGCATAATGATGTCCGCTTTTTAGAGCAAGAAGATTTTGAAGCGCATGAAGCTCGTGTGTGTATTACCAACTCTTATGTACTTGCCGACCCAAATCGCCCACGAGAGTACTCCGAACAGCAATATTTAAAAACCCAGCAAGAAATGCAGCAGCTTTTTGCTGACCTTCCTCAAGTTTGCGCCAATACCATACAGCTTGCGCAGCGATGTAATGTTATTTTACGTTTGGGAGAAAACTTTTTACCCGACTTCCCTATTCCACCAGAGTTTAAACCCACCGAGGCAAATCAAGCCAAATATCCAGATGATAAGCTGATTGATGCTTATTTTAGGGTGTTGTCTGAGCAAGGGTTAGAGCAACGGCTAGATAAGCTATTCCCTATTAATGAAAGAGATAGCGACGAATGGCTAGAAAAACATGATGGCATGAATTGGGAAGCTTTTAGACAAGCCTATGATGAGCGTTTGGAAACCGAACTTAATATTATTATTGGTATGGGCTTTCCTGGTTACTTTTTGATTGTTATGGACTTTATTCGTTGGTCGAAAGAAAACGATGTTCCTGTTGGTCCTGGTCGTGGTTCGGGTGCTGGATCTTTGGTAGCTTATGCACTGGATATTACCGACTTAGACCCTTTGCATTATGAGCTGCTATTTGAAAGATTCTTAAATCCAGAGCGTGTATCTATGCCCGACTTTGATATTGATTTTTGTATCGAAGGGCGTGATCGTGTGATTAGTTATGTTTCTGAAACTTATGGACGAGATGCGGTATCTCAGATCATCACTTTTGGTACCATGGCGGCTAAAGCGGTCATCAGGGATGTTGCACGTGTGCAAGGCAAGTCATATGGTTTGGCGGATAGAATGTCAAAACTTATCCCTGCCACACCAGGTATCTCGTTGTCTGATGCCATTGAAGATAAGGAAACAGGCGCCCAGCTTAAAGACCTTATCACAAACGAAAACAATATGGATTATGAAGATGCCAGTGAAATTTGGGAGATGGCATTAAAACTTGAAGGAATCACACGTAACACAGGTAAACATGCAGGGGGTGTGTTAATTGCCCCTAATAAAATTACCGATTTTTCTGCCATTTATGCCGATGATGAAGGTCACCGAGTTAGCCAATTTGATAAAGATGATGTAGAAGCTGCCGGCTTGGTTAAGTTTGACTTTTTAGGGTTACGTAACTTAACAGTGATTGCTGCCGCAGTAAAAAACATTAACCACAGACGTAAAAAAGAAGGCAAACCACCACTTGAGTTAGAAGATTTACCACTAGATGACAAAGCAACCTATGATGAGGTATTAGCAGAAGGTAAAACAACCGCTGTATTCCAGCTAGAATCATCAGGTATGAAAAAATATCTGAAACAGTTAAAACCTACAAACATTGATGATGTTATTGCAATGTGTGCCTTATACCGCCCTGGTCCTTTAGGTTCTGGGATGGTAGAAGAGTTTATTGACCGAAAGCATGGTGTCAAAGAAGTGGTATATGACCATGAATATTTAGAACCTATTTTAGAAAGCACCTATGGGGTTATTGTTTATCAAGAACAGGTAATGCAAATCTCGCAGGCGATGGCAGGTTATTCGCTTGGTGGTGCAGATATGCTGCGCCGAGCTATGGGTAAAAAGAAACCCGAAGAAATGGCAAAGCAGCGTGAAATCTTTTTGGCAGGTGCGAAAGACAAAAAAATTGATGATGGCATTGCCGGTAGCGTTTTTGACTTAATGGAAAAATTTGCCGAATACGGTTTTAACAAATCGCATTCTGCCTGTTATGGTGTATTGGCATACCAAACTGCCTATTTAAAACACTACTACCCTGCTGAGTTTATGGCAGCAGTTTTAACCAGCGATATGAACAATACCGACAGTGTGGTATTTTTAGTAAATGATTGTAGAGAAAGCTTTGGGCTTACGGTTGCAAATCCATCTGTTAATCGTAGTAAATGGCATTTTGTGGCAGATACACCCGAAAATATTATCTATGGATTAGGTGCGATTAAAGGGGTTGGTGAAGGTGCAGTAGAATCTATCGTGCAGGCGCGTAACCAAGGTGGTGAGTTTACTGATCTTTATGATTTTTGCCGTCGTGTTGATACCAAAAAAGTAAATAAACGCACACTAGAAGCATTGGTACGAGCAGGTTGTTTTGATGATTTTGCAAGCACGCAACGCCCCGAGCTGTTAGTGGAAAATAAAGCCTATGAAATACGTGGGGCGTTAATGGCGCAATTGCCAAAAGCCGTGCAAGCATCTGAGCAACACAGACAAAATCAAGAAGTTGGCATGATAGACATGTTTGCAGAAATTGATGATGTAACCGCTGCCCCACCTTTGCCAAACTCACCAGAGCTAATTTGGGGAGACAAACCTCGACTTAAAGCCGAAAAAGATACCTTAGGGCTGTATTTAACTGGGCATCCTATTGATGAATATCGTGATGAAATCCAACATTACACCGATGGTAAACGCTTAAATGAACTCACTGACACAGGCTATGGTAAAGAAACCTTGTTTGCTGGGCTAATTGTTGATGTTGCAAATTTTGGTAATCGTATTGCGGTTACGCTTGATGATGGCACCTCAAGATTAGAAGTAAGCTGTGATGCCAAACTTTATGAATTTTGCAAAGATAAACTTAAAGTGGATGAAGTTGTGGTGATAAGTGGGACGGTCAGCGAGTTTAATGATCGCATTTATAGCAAAATGCGTCGTTTGTATAGCATGATAGATGCCCGTAATCGTTGGTTAAAAAAGGTTAGCATTAAAATTGATGCCAACGACACAAATACCATTGATGACATATTACCCTTGTTAAAAGAAAATCAGCCCGATGTCATCACTTATGCTACTGCCGAGCAACCAATAGATGTAGACAACAACCAACATTTATCTACGCAAACAAATGGGTCAGATAATTGTATTGGTTTAGGTATTCATATCTATAACGATTATGCGATTGCTAAAGTTAAATTGTCTGACAAATGGCGTGTTTATCCATCCGATGACAATATATTAACTTTAAAGCGCTTGTTTAATGCAGATAATATCCATTGGCATTATGCTTAGCCTGCTTAAGCTTTAATACTTGTGTTTTAATATCAGCAACTGTATTTATGTACCACAAAAAGTTTTAAATTGAGCATTCCACTCTTGTGTTGCTGGCTGTTGGAATCTGGTTGTCTTTTTATATAAACGCCAATCATATGGAGTTTTTAGGGTTTTTAGTAGTGCCTTAAATTCTGTTAATCCCTCACTGTTTGCTTGTTGTAGGGTATTTTCAACTAAATGATTACGTGGGATAAAAAGTGGGTTGTGAGTCTGCATAAGCGTTAAAGCATTTGTTTTATTTCCATTTTTTTGTGCTTGTTTCCAATCATTCATCCATGTATTTAATGCCTCTGTGTCTGTTATTTTATTAAATTCTGATGTCTCAATGTCGCTAAAATCAACCCCCATAGCCATTAACGTTAATTGTTTAAAACTATTTGTGTAATCGAGTTCATATGTTTGCATGAGCTCAAGTAATGCTTTTGCTAACGCTAAGTTTTTATCCGTATTGTTAAGCCCTATTTTTGCACATAGCATGCCATACCAGTGTTTTTTGTATTTTTCATCAAATGTGTTGATGGTATTGGTTGCAAGTTCAATTGCTTTTTTCTCATCATTATCAATTAATGGTAACAAGCTTTCTGCAAACCTTGCCATGTTCCACCAAGTGATGGGCATTTGATTTTTAAACGCATAACGTCCTTGGTAGTCGATAGAGCTATAAACGGTTTGTGGATTGTAGGTATCCATAAACGCACAAGGACCATAGTCGATGCCTTCTCCGCTTATTGCCACATTATCTGTATTTAACACACCATGGATAAAGCCAACCCGATGCCAGTGCGCAATCAATTGGGCTTGTTTATCCATCACTACTTCTAATAACGCTAATGCTTTATCAGGCGTATTTAAGCTTTTTAAATGAGGGTAATGCCGATTAATCGAGTAGTCGAATAAGAGTTGTAAAAGGTTGTCATCGTTTATTTGACTTGCTTGTAGCTGTGCATAAACAAAAGTGCCTACTCTAATATGGCTAGCGGCTGTTCTTGTTAAAATGGCTTGTTGTTCTAAGCCTTGCCTTATAATGTTTTCTCCAGTTGTCACCACTGCCAAACTGCGGGTTGTTGGTATTTTTAAAGCGTGCATGGCTTCGCTGATTAAGTATTCACGCAACATTGCCGACATGCTTGCCTTGCCATCACCACTGCGTGAAAAAGGGGTAATACCGCTGCCTTTTAATTGAACATCTATCAACTCTCCTGCTTGGTTTTTAGCTTCACCAAGTAGTACAGCCCTGCCATCGCCTAAAATATTAAGTTGCCCAAATTGGTGCCCTGCATAGGCTTGTGCAATTGGCTCTGAGCCATCTATCAATGTATTACCACTAAACCAATTTGCAAGTGTTTCTTCATTACACACATCCATGTTTAGTGATTTTGCCAGCTTGTTGTTAAAAACTAATAAATTGGGGTTTTTAACAGTTGTCGGCAAAGTCTGACGATATAGTTGCTCAGGTAAGTTTTGGTAAGTATTAACAAGTTTCATGGCTTTGGGCTTAAATTCTTATGATGGTTTTTTGATTATAAAGTATTTACAAAGGCTATAAATTATTAATTTTTATATGGGTTTTTATTGTTAACGTTTTGATGAATCAGGTTATTATTTTAAATAAGGCAGTTTATGCACTTTCATCGCCTAAATATAAACTACAAAATACCCTCACAACCATCGATTATTATCTGACGAGACCAATGAATGATAATTTTCGTATCCACCTGTTCTTATCATTTATGGTCAGTCAATAGCTAGCGGAGTTTCATTTTGCAAGCAACCGCCTCCAACCATGTTCCGCTATGTTTTTGCTTTTGTTCAATACCGCTGCTATCAGGGCTAGGTCAGCATCCGTGTTTTGTGAGCGGTGTTGTGTGGGCTTAGGTTGGTTTTGCTGGGCTACAAGCCCAGCCTACGCTCGCTACCTCGCTTGTGCATATTTGTTTTGGTGTTGTTAAACATCAGTCTTCTTTCCAAACTTCAGTCTGTTAATTTTCCGCTTGATTTTTGGTTTTTAAGATGGTATCTACCTCGCTTATATGATACTAATAGGAGTAAATACCTCACCTACAAAATATTTTTCTATAATGTTTTTAATTTTTTCTGACACAAATAGAAAGCTGTCATATTCAATTAAGCGAAAAGCATCATAACCTTCAATCTTACTTTTAAATAAAACTGGTTTATGCAGTGTCATAATAGTGCCATCATCAAACATATCGTATTCTGATGAATCAAAGTTTATAGCTCCGGAAATATGTGTACTACAATAATAGAAAAACCATGTTTGACTTTCATAATTAGCTTCTAAAAAGGCACCGCAGTTCTTTAAATCTTCTAAAAGAGCTATAGTTAATTCTTGAGAAAAAACAAATGTATTAGAACCCCAAACATGCATAATATTAGACCATATATTAGGCTTAATCACCTCTCCATTTTCTATTGGTAAATATTCTTCAAGTTCTTCGAAGAGATGCATTTCTGGTTTTATCCACTGATTTATAGGAAAGCTTCTTTTAAAAAAAATATTATTATCAAATAGTTCACTCATACCTTGCTCATTAGAAAGTTCAAAGTTATAAAAATGAGGGTTTAAATCCGATGCGATTTTATAATAATTCATCTAAGTCCTGCCTTTTGTTTTATAGAACCGTCTTTAATCGAAATGGCAACATTTCTTAAGAATACCTCACCTTGCTCCTTCGTTCTTGCATTTCTTAAACCTTGTTCAAGATAACTTGCCATTTCTCTACAATGCAAACCAGCAAGCGTAGGCTGGGCTTATAGCCCAGCAATATTAATGCCTAACCAACAATACCTAATCATATTCTAAGCCCATCATAGTTAATATACCATCATTACCCCAGTCAGGTGGATAAATACCTTTTTTAATATAATTGTGTATTGTTGAGTATGCCCATTGTGTGTGGTTGTTTTGACTACCACTTTGGCTTGGGTTAGAAGATTTTCCCTGTGAACGTGTGGCTTCGGATACCACTACTAACATGCCTTTGGCTTTGCTAAATATGACTCGATAACAACGATTGTTCATGAGGGATTCATTTCATGGTTGGCTAGTCTTTAATTCATTATTTTAAATAAGTATATTAGCAGAATATAACGAGGGATGATAATTATTGTCAATTATGTTTTGTGAGAGATTTGTAATGCTATTTTATCGTTTGGGTTGGTTGTTATTTTAATGGGCAAGCTATTGGAGCTTGTAGGTTATTATTTATGAAGTTAAACGTGGGTGTGAAAGATAAGAATAAGTGGTGACATTTGTTAATAACTGGTGGTCGTGTTGGCTAGAATATGCATAAACCGCTTATATATAACGCTTATATATAATTAGTATGCCCAAAACTATGCTTAAATTCGTGTTAGACTAACAGGCAATTGTTTTAGTTTTAAGTAATCAAATGTCTATCAATCAACTTTATTTATCTAATATCCAAATTGTAATGGTTAATACCACATTACCTGCCAATATTGGCTCTGCTGCACGTGCTATGCATACCATGGGCTTAAGTAAGCTCACGGTGGTAAACCCCAAACTGCCCATTGATGACAGTAGTTATTCGCACGCTGCTGGGGCAACACATATTTTAGATGCGGTAAATGTGGTTGATAGTTTGGATGAAGCAATTGCTAACAGCCAACTGATTTTGGCTGCAAGTAGCCGTAGCCGTACCATACCACGCCCGGTAGTTAATCCTGCTACAGCTGCTAAAGTTATTTGCCAATTTATTGATAAGCTTGGTTTAGATACATCTTTTGATGGTACAAAAACCAACAAAGATGAAGCGCCAATTATTAGCATTTTATTTGGTCGTGAAGACAGAGGGCTAACAAATGATGAGCTGGCAAGTGCCGATTATCATATCCAAATAGATGCAAACCCTGCTTACCCTGTGTTAAATGTCGCATCAGCTGTGCAAGTAATCACCAGCTTTATTTATAGCCATGTAGATGATTTGTTGGATGATAATAATAAACAAGTTATCAACAAGCAAGCTATAACAGAAACACAGGATTGTACTAATACAAATGATGGTTTAATACACTATATTAGGCAAGATTGGGATACACCAGCTGCCAGCCATCAGCAGATAGAACAACTAAACAGCCGATTAATTGAGCTCATGCAAAAGCTTGAGCTTGCAGATAATGACAATTTGGGCTTGTTACCACAACGTATAAAGCGGCTTAACTCACGCATCCAGTTAGACCAAAAAGAATTACAAATGATAAATGCGGTTGTCGGCAAGCTTACTAAATTGCTAAAATAACATTTAGATAATATATTTAATAACTGTTAATAATTATAGAGAATAATATGCCATCGCTCATTTCTGTGATTAAATCACTTAAAAAAACAAAGTCAGAACTGCATGAGGATATTAATGCTGTTTTTGACCGAGATCCCGCAGCCCGCAATCAAATAGAGGTTTTGTTAACTTACCCTGGTATACAAGCTTTATTATTGCATCGTGCTGCTAATGGATTATGGAATCATAATCAAAAGTCGCTTGCGCGCGGGGTTTCTTATGGCTCACGCATGTTAACGGGGATAGAAATCCACCCTGCTGCTAAAATTGGTAAACGTTTTTTTATTGACCATGGCATGGGGGTTGTAATTGGAGAAACTGCCGAAATTGGGGACGACGTTACTCTTTATCAGGGTGTGACCTTGGGCGGTGTGTCGTTAGATAAAGGCAAAAGACACCCAACCCTTGAAGATGGTGTGGTTGTTGGCGCAGGCGCCAAAGTTTTAGGACCTTTTACCGTGGGTAAAAATGCCAAAATTGGTTCTAATGCGGTGGTGGTTAAAGCTGTGCCAGAAAACGCCACTATGGTAGGCAGTGCTGCTCGCATGATTACCAAAGCGAAGCCAAAAGAAGAAAAATCACAAGATAGCCAGCATCAAGATTTAGAAAAAGCCTTTAATGCTTATGGCATTGATTTAGACTTGCAAGACGATAAGAAAGACCCAGTTGCAAATGCCTTTGCGACTATGCTTGAGCACATACAAGAGTCCGAAGCTCGTATCGATGAGCTGCAAAAGGTGATTTGCAAACTTGATCCAGACTATTGCGAAAAAGAAATTAAAAAACTTAGTGCTGATCAGCTCAATGTCTTAAAATAACAAGGCTTTAAAAGAACAACTGATTTAATAATAAGCTGTTTATCCCTTCAAATTGCTGTCAAACAATCAAGTCAAAACTTGTGTTTTAGCAGCCTAACCAATAAGTAAAATAAATGTCCAACACAAAAGCCAGTTTTGTAACTGGCTCTACCCTTCGGCATGTCGTCGTTATGACCTTAACTAACACCATTGGCATTATGGCGTTATTTTTGGTCGATTTAATTGATTTATACTTTTTAAACATGCTTGGTGAGCAAGCAATGGCAGCGGCTGTTGGCTTTAGTGCCCAAGTACTTTTTTATGTTACTGGCATATCAATTGGCCTATTAATTGCCAGTGGTATCTTAGTGTCTCAACGTATTGGCGCAAAGCAAGTTAACCAAGCCAAAAATATTGCTGCCAGTGCGTTAGTGATTGCTTTTACTTTAGTTGCAAGCATTACCCTAATTTTGTTTTGGCAGTTAGAACCCATATTGCAAATGCTTGGCGCAAAAGGTCGTACACTTGAGCTATCTATTACATATTTAACTATTTTACTACCTTCTAGCGTTATTATGGTACTTGGCATGGTGGCAAGCTCGGTATTAAGAGCGATTGGCGATGCCAAACGCTCTATGAATGCAACCTTGTTTGCTGCACTGGTTAATTTGGTTTTAGATCCACTGCTTATTTTTAGCTTGGATATGGGCATCGCTGGGGCTGCAATTGCCTCTTTTATCTCACGTATTACATTAATGCTGTATGCCATGTATTGTTTGGTTAAAATACATAAAATGTTTGTTTTACCAACGGTTAAAGGTGTTATAGCAGATGCTCCCAAAGTTGCCAAACTTGCTGTACCCGCTGTTTTAACCAATTTAGCCACGCCTATTGGCTCAACGTTTGTAATGACGGCAATTGCAAAATATGGTGATTCTGCTGTTGCTGCTTTTGCGACTATTGGTCGAATTATCCCAGTTGCATTTGCTATATTGTTTGCATTGTCTGGTGCAATTAGCCCCATCATTGGGCAAAATTTCGGTGCAGGTGAATATACGCGTATTAAACAAATTTATCATGATGCCATCAAGTTTGTCATTGCGGTGGTGGTATTGGTTACGCTTGTTATATTTTTAACAAAATCGTATTTGGTAGGTGCTTTTAATCTATCTGCCGAGGCATCTGATTTGGTGATGCTTTTTTGCTCTGGCTTAACCTTGTTTTTTATTGCAGATGGAGTTTTGTTTTCTACCAACTCAGCATTTAATAGCCTTGGTTATCCGCTGTATTCTACCTTTTTTAATTATGCAAAGTTTTTCTTGGGAGTTATCCCAACTGTATATTTTTTGGCAGGCATTTATGGAGCAAAAGGTGTCATTATTGGGCAGGCTGTGGGTCCTATTTTAATTGCGTTTGTTTCGGTAGCGGTTTGTAGCAAGTTAATCAATGATATTAGTAACAATGGTTCACCGCCTACAAAGCCTTCAATATTCAGGCGTTTTACCCGCCCTATGTCTTCTAGCTCTAGTTCTCGTACGCAGATTTAAAATTAGTAATAGTTTTTGGTTATTTCATCTTGTTAAAGTAGAATTTAACAAATCAGTAATTCTACTTTCTTATTATTGTGAAAAGCTTTAAAAGTACCACACAGCATTTGCATTGATTATGCGATTAAAGCAAAAACAATAAATCATGCCGTACTGTTTGTAAATGGTACTTTTAAAGTGCGTTAAGATTTAAGGCTGCGTAATCACTGATTTAATCCAATCATAAGATGAAGACACACGAGTGTAAAAACTGATATCGCCATAGTCTGCATCAATATGATTATCAAGCGGAGCTTCTGCACCACCAGATAATATGCCAGCTACTTGCCATTGGTTATTTTTTGGGTTTTTAACAAATAAGGGTCCCCCACTGTCGCCCGTTACTGTTGTACCTTCATATTCTAATGGGGTTGCATCGCTTGTGCCCTTACCTAAAAAGGCTTCTTCTTCGTTAACAATGGCATCATTTAAGGTATTGCTTGTACTTTCAGGATTATCAAAATCAAAGGCTAATAAGCCACCACTGTAAGTAACGCCATTAATGGATGTGGTTAAGCCATCCTGAACCCTGTCTAAAGTGTTTTGTATGGCATGTTTATTTGAGTCTAACTCTGGATTATCTCCAAAAACCTCTGAATAACCGCCAAATCCAGCGTGCCAAACGATACTGCCAAGGGGCTCTGTTTTGTCTGTATAAAGTGTTGCTGGGGTGATATTGGTGATAGGTTTACTTAACTTCACCAAACTAAAGTCATTGGCATTGCCATAACTTTGTTCTTCATTTATCCAAGTAGGATGAAATACGATTTTAGAAACATCATAAATGTTTTCTGGTTCATTTGGGTTATTGCCTACATATACTTTTACACCAGAGGCAAGTGCAGGTTTATCTTGTTCTTCTGCAACAAAAAAGTTATGCCCAGCTGTTAAAATCCATTGCTCATTAATTAGCACACCTGATGCGATTAAGTCTGCATTATCTGTACCATCTAAGCTATATGCGAAGAAAATAACCGAAGAAAAGTCTGGTAAATCACGGGTTTTATCGGTAACCAGTGCTTCGTACTCTATCAAATTTTTATCATGACGAATGCCATAAGTTCGCCCCTTTTCGGCTTCTTGAAAGCTTTGGCAAGACATCAACATTAAAGAAGTGACAGCAATACTAAGCGCATAAGTGGTTTTATATTTTTTCATTAAAATGGTCTCTTTATTAATTATGGAGTGTAAAATTTTTTAGGATTAAAATAATTGAAAAAAGGATGAATTTTAAGTCTTTTATGAAGTTTATAGTGAGATATAAAGTTTTTCAAGCATTGTGTAACTATTAAGTAGTGGCGTGTGCTGAGTGCACCAATAGACAAGTAAGAATGATTTACTAACAAAGAGTTGATGTTCTATAACCATTGCGTGGAAAGCATGTGATATTACGATTTTTTGTTAAATACAGTCACTTTTGGTTTTGTTTCGTATGAAGTATCTTATGCGCAATTTTATGGTTTGATTTTATATTTAACGGCTTTATTCAATGTGTTATTTTTGTTTGAGCATAACAATTACTATCCATTTATCTGCTTCTTAAGGTGTGTTATTAATCTGTATAAATTACAAATCATCTAAATCTTCATCAAATGGTCTTCCGCAATTTATACATTTTTTTTGAAGAAAAAATGGAACTTTATCAGTATTGATATCCTCTAAACAATTATTTCCATTTTCTTCTACTTTATGAAAAAAAAATGGTTGATTGCACCAAGGGCAGGTGTTTTTAGTAAGTAACATAATGTGAGAGGCAAAACTGATAGGCACTCCTATTACAGCAAATATAGTAATAGCTATACGATCTGATTCAATAACAAACGAGAACATGAAACATAAAAATAAAGCAATAAATGGTATTCTATTTCTATTTTTTTTCCACTTCATTAAATTGTTGTATTTATTCAGTCTATCCTTTTTAGTCAGTATGTTCATCTTCATCTACCTTAGTAATAAGCTTAGGCTTGGCTTCTAATCTAGCATATTATCAAATTAACCCAAATACGAAAAAAAATTAAAATAAATAATATATTTAAATAGTATAAAAGTATAGACTTAATATAAAATAGCTGGGCAAAATGCCCAGCTTACTTGGCTATCAATTCAGTAATTAGCTAACTTAACAATTGCTTAATACCCACCCATTCGTGTTCTTTAAATGGGTATCTTTTTTTAATGGCTTGCCAATGGGTACTATTAACAGACTTAATAGCCAGTACATCTATATCTATGCTGACTAATCGTATTTTTTGTGATGTCTTATCATTTGTAGTTAGTGTTTTATCACGGAAACAATCCAACTCAATTTGTTTTAAAGTTTTGACCACTTGTTGAAGTGTGGAAGGCATATCTAGCTTTATAATCGCACACTGATTGGTGTAATCAGGCTTTGGGTTACTTTTAGTTGCTGTAAAGTCAGGATTTACAAAATCATCAGACAACTGGATGTGTCCCAACGCTTTAAGCTGTTGTATGGCAGTTGCTAGATTTTTTTTGGGGTCATCATTGCTGCCTAAAGCAACCAACAAATGCGTTACGTTTAAGTTTAATGCTGTGTTAAAAAGTACTAAATGGCTAAATCTATTTGGCATGGATATGGCTTTACTGTTTGATTACTCTTTACAACGTGTGATTTGCACACCAACCATGTTTGCTTCTGTAATAGCAATTGGTTTGCCTATTTTAATGCTAACTTTACTAATTTGGTATTTATCTAAAAGCTGACTAGCAAGGTGTTCTGCTAACTCTTCTACCAGCTCAGCCTGCATGGCTTGTGTCCATTCAGTTACGTCATCACACACCGCTTTATAGTTAACACCTTTAGCAAGGCTATGGCTTTGTGCAACTTGATGGGTATTGGTATACAGCGCTATATCAAAAACAATTGGTTGTGTGATTTGTCGTTCCCACTCATAAAGCCCAATAACCGCTTTAACAGTTAATCCTTCAATGAATATGACGTTTTCTTCGGTTGGTAGTATCATTAAAGATAACCCTTAAATTTGTTTCAATCTTTGTTTTTTACTTGGTCTATTTTGCCATAAATCAATGCTAAACAGCAGTAAGCCTAACCAAATCATACTAAATAACATGAATCGATGGCTATCAAAAGGTTCATGATAATAAAACACTGCCAATAAAAATACAAAACTTGGCGTTAAATAGTTCATAAAACTTAAAATACTAAAGGCAACCATTTTAGTTGATTTGTTAAATAATAATAGAGGTACTAAAGTAATGGGACCCGCTAACATTAAAAACCATATTTTATCATCAAACCAAAAACTAATGTTGCTACTGGCAACGTTAGCATGGCTTAACCAAAGTAAGGCAATGGGTACCACTAAGGTGGTTTCAATAAACAAACCTTCTACGGCTGTTAAGGGTGTTTTGCGTTGCATAAGACCATAAACAGCAAAACTAAGTGACAGCACTAAAGATACCCAAGGTAAGTTGCCGAGCATGATTATTTGGCTAAATACAGCAAGTGTCGCAATACTAATGGCAACCCATTGAAGTTTACGCAGTTTTTCTTGCAATACCAGTAACGATAGCATCACCCCCACAAGTGGTGACATAAAATAACCAAGGCTTGCTTCAAGTAGCCTCTCATTATTTACCGCCCAAACATAAGTTAACCAATTGCTGGTAATAATCAGTCCTGATAAAAAGGTCAACATTAACCATTTTGGTTCGTTTTTAAATGTTTTAATCCAGTTAAAACGCTTGGTGACGACAATAAAAATTAATAAGCATAAAAATGTCCAAATGATGCGGTGGGCAATAATTTCAACCGCATTGTAGTCTGCCAGTTGCTTAAAATAAAGTGGGAAAGCACCCCAAATGATAAACGCGGCTAAAGCGGTTAAAACACCTTGAGAGGTGGTTTCAACAACTGAGTT
Source organism: Psychrobacter sp. HD31 (assembly GCF_051097895.1). GTDB lineage: Bacteria > Pseudomonadota > Gammaproteobacteria > Pseudomonadales > Moraxellaceae > Psychrobacter. Next base: position 594,720 of record NZ_CP142525.1, on the reverse strand, counting down.
GGTTAATCTTATGGTGGGTGTATTTTGGTTGTTTTGCATTTGTATCCAAAAAAGTAAACACCTGCCAGTTTTAATAACTAACAGGTGTGAATTTCAATTCATTTATATTCTAAATTATTTTTGAGAATTTTCCACAATATTCATCCCAATTTTATTGGCTAATTCAGCAAAATTAGGGAAGCTGGTATTAACCGTTTCTGTCCCTTCTATCGTTATTTGGTCACTGGCTCGTAGGCTTGCAATAGTAAAACTCATTGCAATGCGGTGGTCATGATGAGATAAAATATACCCACCAGTAAATATTGGTTGAGCATTATTGCCAGTGCCTTTACCTTCAATAATAATACCATCATCGGTTACGGTGCAGTCAATGTCAAGGGTTGTAAGTCCATCTGCCATAACCGCAATGCGGTCAGATTCTTTTACACGCAACTCTTTTGCACCTGTTAATACAGTTTGCCCTACTGCACAACTTGCTGCCACAAACAAAACAGGAAACTCATCAATTGCCAGTGGTACAAGATGCTCTGGGATATTAATGCCTTGTAATGAACTGCTTTTAATGGTGATATCGGCGACAGGCTCATCCCCAATTTTTGTCTCGTTTGATAAACTGATGTTGGCGCCCATCAGTTTTAAGATATCAATCACGCCAGTACGAGTTGGGTTCATACCCACTTGAGATAAAGTAAGCTCACTACCCTCGCCTGCAATGGCAGCTGCCACCATAAAAAATGCAGCAGAAGAAATATCTGAAGGGACTTGGATATCACAGGCAGTCATTTCACCACCACCCGTTACTGTAATTTTATTACCGTCTTTAAGTTTTTCAACCTGCACAGGGTAGCCAAATGCCGTTAGCATGCGCTCTGTATGGTCTCGGCAAATTTCTGGCTCTATAATGGTTGTGGTGCCTTTAGCCCAAAGTGAGGCAAGTAATAAACATGATTTTACTTGAGCAGAAGCAACTGGCATATCATAATCAATACCTTTTAAAGCCTGATTACCTGTGATGGAAATAGGTGCTGTGCCCTTTTCGCCCGTTGTTTGTATTTTTGCACCCATCTCACGTAGTGGTTTTGCCACACGCTCCATTGGGCGTTTTGATAGGCTAACATCACCTGTCATCACACTATCAAATTGTTGAGCAGATAAAATACCAGACAATAAACGCATACTGGTGCCCGAGTTGCCCATATACAATGGCGTTTGACTCGCTTTTAACCCATTGATACCAAGGCCATGGATGGTGACTTCGCCATTATTTGGACCTTCAATGGTCACGCCCATATCACGAAATGCCTGCAAGGTTGCCATTGCATCTTCGCCTTCTAAAAAACCACTTACTTTGGTGGTACCAGTTGCGAGGCTACCAAACATGATACTACGGTGAGAAATAGATTTATCTCCTGGTACTTTTACGGTACCGTTAATTTTATTACTTTTGACTAATGGTTCTATTTGGTAGTTTTGAGTCATTTTTGGGTCTTCTGTATAAGGTGTTGAATTTAACATATGTCCAAAGTGTTTGCGTGCGGCTTGAGCTCGTCCAAGCATGCCCATAAGTTCTGTCGAGTTTTGGTTAATTATCGTTTGTTTTAACGACTGTAAATTTTGACTGTATTGGTCAAGTGCCTCAATAATAGCACTTTTATTTGCTAAAAAAATGTCATGCCACATGGTTGGGTCACTTGCAGCTATACGGGTAAAGTCTCTAAATCCACCAGCGGCATAGCGAAAGATATCCATGTTGTCATCGTGCTTTGCAAGTTTTTCTACCAAATTAAATGCCAACAAATGTGGTAAGTGACTGGTAAAGGCGAGCACCTTATCATGATGTTCAACATCCATCTCCATGACACTTGCACCCACATCTTGCCATAGTTTATAAACTTGCTGATAAGCCGTCTCATGCGTGCTATCAAGCTTGCATAAAATAACATTGTGATTAACAAAAAGCTTAGGATTGCGTGCATGGTATCCTGAGTTTTCTGCCCCTGCAATTGGGTGAGCAGGTACAAACCCAATAGGTAAATGATTATTAAAAACCTGTTTTGCCTCATTAATAACACTTGCTTTGGTACTACCGACATCGGTTATAACGCAAGTGCTATCAATTAACCCATCATCAATCGCATTTTTGATATCTATGAATACCTTATGGGCAATTTTTACAGGGGTTGCAATAACAATTAAATCACTGTCTTTAATAACGTTTGCAAGCGTGTCAGAACCTTGTTGAATGAGTCCATCTTGTTGGGCATCAATTAAGCTTTGGTTGTGTTTATCAACGGCAACAAGCGTTTTTGCAAGCTGGTTATCTTTAATCGCTTGTGCAAGGCTTGCACCAATTAAACCGAGACCGACGATGCAAACTTTATTAAATGTGTGTGTGTTCATTGAGTTTTTATATCAAAAATTATTTTTGACTAGAATATCATATTCTAAAGTTAAGTGGCAGTTTCGTATGTAATACGCGTACTTAGGGTCATTACTTATTGGTTGACCTGTTTATTCATTCATAGTATTGTAACCGCTTATTTAAGATTTTGTAATATTTTAGCAAGGTTTGTCGTCGTTTTATGGGTGGTATACTGGCTATTCAAGTTGTAGGTGTGTTATGGATTTAGATTGGTCGTATATCATTGGATTATTAAAAAATAATGATTTTTGGCAAGCAACACTGGTTGTTGTCAAACTCAGTATCTTAGTTTGGGTATTGGGGGTTGTTCTTGGTTTTTTTATGGCGCTTGCAAACCGTTCAAACTCTAAGTTATTAAAAGCCATCTCTTCTGTATACATCTGGTTTTTCCGTAGTTTACCTTTATTGGTACTTTTGGTTCTTATCTATAATCTACCACAAGTTTTCCCTGCGACACGTTCATTACTATCCTCTCCTTTTATGGCAGGTTTAATTGGCATGACATTGTGCGAAATTGCCTATATTGCAGAGATTCACCGTGGCGGGCTTTTATCTATTAATAGTGGTCAGCGAGAAGCTGGACGTGCGTTAGGTATTGGCTATGCAGGTATTCAACGCCTTATTGTTGTGCCACAAGCAATCCGTGTTTCATTACCTGCACTTGGTAATGAATACATTACCATTGTAAAACTAACCTCATTGGTTTCTGTTATTTCATTGGCAGAAATATTATTGGTTGGTCAACGTATTTACATGAATAACTTCATGGTTATTGAAACCTTGTTAGCGGTCGCATTTTACTATGTGTTTATTGTGACTGTTTTTGATCAATTAATGAAGTTGCTAGAACGTAAAATAGATATTGAAAATCGCAAACCTGACTTACTTGCTGACAATACCATTGCCAAACATAAAAAGACGATTGCTAACCAGCCATCACTGATACAAAGTATTCAAACAGTGGATGTCGATCAACCGGCACTTAGTGTTGAAAAAATAGAGAAAAGTTATGGCACACACCATGTACTAAAAAACATTAATTTTGATGTTAAATCAGGTGAGGTGGTTTCTATTATTGGACCTTCTGGCTCAGGCAAGACAACGCTGGTTCGCACATTGAATGGGTTAGAGTCGATTGATTCTGGTAAAGTGAGCTTATTAGGTGATACTTTTTTGAAAGATAAAGAGATTACCAAAGATTCAGCCAGCTTTCACCAGCAGATTGTTCACATTGGTATGGTGTTTCAAAACTTTAACTTGTTCCCCCATAAAACCGTACTTGAAAACGTGATGCTTGCGCCAAGCTATCATAAACAGGCAAGCAAAGCACAAATTGAAGCCACAGCGTATGCCATGCTAGATAAAGTGGGCATGATTAAACATGCCAATAAATATCCGCATCAATTATCTGGTGGTCAAAAACAACGTGTTGCTATTGCCAGAACACTTGCAATGAAACCTTCTGTTATTTTGTTTGATGAGCCGACTTCTGCACTTGATCCTCAATTGGTCACAGAGGTTTTAAAAGTTATTGAAAGTTTAGCAAAAGAAGGGCTTACGATGGTTATCGTAACTCATGAGATGGATTTTGCGTTTCAAGTATCTGATAAAATCATCTTTATGGATGATGGCAATATTCAGTTTAATGGCTCACCAGCCGAGCTTAAAGCAACACAGGATGAACGCCTAAAATCGTTTATTGGTCAATTTTAAAAAATGGCCACTTTGTTTTAAGTAACTTTTATTTTACATAAGGAAATAACCTATGAAATCATTATTTGCCCAAGCCTCATTATCAAAAAAAATGATAATTGCAGCCATGGCCACTTCTACCCTTGTTCTAACTGCATGTGGTAATCAAGAAACCACTGAAAAAGCAGAAGCAACTAGCGAAACTACGGCGATTAAAATTGGTTCTGATTTAACCTTCCCTCCGTATGAGTATCTTGATGGTGATACACCAGCAGGTTTTGATGTTGAGTTAATGAATGCCATTGCCAAACAAGCAGGCACAAAAGCAGAGTATGTTGATACGCGCTTTACTAATTTGATGCCAGGTCTTGATAGCGAAAAATATGCAGCGGTAATTTCTGCTTTATATGTTAATGCAGAACGCCTTAAAAAATACGATATGATTCCATATTTTACAACGGATGAAGTTGTGCTGGTAAAAGCAGATTCAGAGTATCAACCAAAAGGTGCTATGGACTTGTGTGGTAAAACAATCGCCACAATGAAAGGTGCTATCTTAGCAGAGCAGCTGCAAGATATTTCTGACAACAAATGTAAAGCAGAAAATAAAGAAGCAATTGAAATCCGTGAGTTCCCTACGTCACCAGAAGCTACACAAGCGTTATTATCAGGTGTAGTTGACGCACAGTATGATGATGCTGCATTAGGTAATGCTGCGGTTAAAAAACTGGAAGGAAAAGTTAAAATCTCTTCAACTGAGTCCTTTTATCCAATCGTTGGTGGTATCGTAGTACGTAAAGGTGATACAGCAACTTACGAGCTTTTAAATAACAACTTAAATGCGTTACGTGAATCTGGCGAATATCAAAAGTTATTAGATAGCTATGGTTTAACCAAAGCAACTGAAGAAGATATTGCTGACATAAAAGCAGAGAGTGCCCAATAAAAACAGGGTATTCAATGCATTTATAAAATTATAAAGAGCGGTCTAATCAATGGATTAGACCGCTCTTTTAGCTAAAAGCCTATCTTTTATGCACTCAATAAGTCTTTTAAAGAATCTATAAAGCGAATATTTTCAACTTCTGTTCCCATACTTACTCGGATCCAGTTATCCAATCCATACTCATCCATTGGCCTAATAATAATACCTTGCTCAAGTAGTTTTTGGTTAATATCACTGGCATTATCAATTTGCACTAAAATAAAGTTGGTGTGTGATTTAACATAGTTTAAACCTAAAGCATCAAATTGTTTGTAAAACCACTTACGTTTATCAGCGGTGGTGGTTTTAACCGTGTTAACAAAGTCACGGTCAGTAATGGCAGCAACTGCGGCGGCTTGGGCAACACAGTTAACATTAAAGGGTTGGCGAACACGATTAAAAATATCATTAATTTCAGGGTTTGCAATGGCATAGCCAATCCTTACCCCTGCTAAGCCATATGCCTTAGAAAAAGTACGCAAAACAATCACATTATCAAATTGTTGTACAAATTCTTGTGCATCTGCCGATGTATCATAATCAACATAAGCTTCATCTAACACCACTAACACGGATGGTGGCACTTTTTGTAAAAAATTATGGATTTGTTCTTTGGTTAAAATGGTGCCAGTCGGGTTATTGGGGTTAGCAATAAAAACAACTTTAACTTTTTCTTCATTGGTTTTAATTGCATCCAGCATGGCATCTAAATCTATGCCATAATTTTTTGCAGGGACTTCAATTTTAGTTGCCCCTTGCGCTGCTGTTACTAATGGATAAGCAATAAATGAATATTGCCCAAAAACAACCGCATCATTACTACTCACAAAACAGCGAGTAATCAGATTAATTAGCTCTTCAGAACCATTGCCTATTGTAAAATACTCTATCGGTAAATCATGAAATTCTGACAATGCTTGTTTAATATTATGGGCATTACTATCAGGATAGCGTGCTAATTGAGCTAACTCTTGTACAATAGCCAGGGTGACGTGAGATGAGCAACCCAATGGGTTTTCATTACTTGCCAGTTTAATGACATCTTCAATGCCATATTCTCTTTTAAATTCTTCTAATGGCTTGCCTGCGGGGTAAGCTTGCAGTTCGTTAATGGTGGGATATGCCGGTTGTATCTGCATGTCATTCCTTAAAATCGCTTTAAAACTAAAAATAGTATTATACACAAAAAAAGGTGGTACAATGACTGTGCCCACCCTTTAGTTATGCTATCAAAAAATAGAGTAAGTTGATTTACAAAACGGCTTTAGGGTAAGAGCCAAGCACACGTAATTCTTTTACAATTTTTTCTATGTCTGCTAAAGCATTTTTAACATGCTCATCTTCAATATGCCCTTCCATGTCGATAAAAAATACATAAGCCCACTTATTAGGACGCTCAGGTCGGGTTTCTATACTGGTTAAAGAAACACCATGTTTATGGAATGGTTCTAAGATTTCAAATAACGCGCCTGATTTATCATGTGCAGATACTAAAATAGAGGTTTTATCTTGACCAGATGGCGCAATTGGTTCTTGCCCAACAATTAAAAAGCGGGTGCTATTGTTTGGGTTGTCTTCTATGTTTTTATGCAAACGGTGTAAATCATATTCAGCGGCAGCAACATTGCCTGCAATCGCTGCGCTATGCCATTCATTTTTAAGGCGACGTGCAGCTTCTCCATTACTGGATACGGCAACTCGCTCAACATTAGGGAAGTTAATGTCTAACCAGCGGCGGCATTGTGCTAATGCTTGTTGATGCGCATAAATTTTACTTAAGCTGTCAGTTTTTGTGTGTTCTGCAACCAAAAAGTTATGATGAATTGGCAGTTCTACCTCGCCAATAATACGCAAAGATGAAGAAACAAATCCATCTAAGGTATGGTTAACAACCCCTTCTGATGAGTTTTCTACAGGGACAACACCATACATGGCTGTTCCTGCTTCTACCTCTCTAAACACATCATTAATTGTGGTTAGCGGGCGTGTTGTTGCTGCATTACCAAAATGTTTTAATGCCGCTGCATGCGTAAATGTGCCGGCAGGCCCTAAATACGCAATGACCTGTGGTGCTTCTAAATCTAGGCAAATAGACATAATCTCACGGAAAAGTCTTGCCATTTTTTCATCACTGATTGGACCTTCATTGCGTTCCATCACCGCTTTTAATACTTGAGCTTCTCGCTCTGGGCGGTAAAAAATGGGATGGTCTTCATCTTCCTTTTTAGCGTCTGCTACTTGCCCTGCAACATTAGCTCTTTGATTCAAAAGCTGCTGTATTTGGTTATCTAGGCTATCTATTTGTTTTCGTAATTCATTTAGATTGGTGGTTTTGTTCATGAAGGTCTCATTTATTTATTATTTAAAAAAGTTAACTTTTCATTGTTGTTGAGTATAACAAAATTGTTTATAAAACAAAAAAGATATAACCAATTTTTTATACTTAGTTTTGATATTTTTTTATTATAGCAATAAAAAATGCTATGATTATTCACATCGTTTTTCTAATGTTTAAAAAATAAAAAGGTAATGCTATGACAGCTCTTTCACAATTAAAAAATATGACCACTATTGTTGCCGATACGGGTGACTTAGAGGCAATTTCCCGTTTAAAACCGGTTGATGCTACCACTAACCCAAGTTTGATCACGAAAGCGTTAACTACGCCAGAAAAACAAGTGTTATTAGCCGATACCATGTACAAATATGCTGGCGATGTTGACAAAGTAATTGATGAGCTAACGATTAATATTGGTTGTGATATTTTAAAATTGATTGAAGGACGTGTTTCTACCGAAGTAGATGCTCGTCTCTCTTACAATACGCAAGCCACTATTGATAAAGCACTAGAATATATTGATGCTTATTCAAAAGCAGGTGTTGATAAAGAGCGTATATTAATTAAAGTCGCCTCTACTTGGGAAGGAATAAAAGCTGCTGAAGCACTAGAAAAACAAGGTATCCATTGTAATTTAACCCTTTTATTTGGTATGCACCAAGCGGTTGCTTGCGCTGATGCAGGTATCACTTTAATTTCTCCATTTGTTGGTCGTATATTAGACTGGCAAAAAGCTGATGAGAATCGTACCGATATTCCTGTAAGCGAAGATAAAGGCGTTTTATCTGTCTCAAGCATTTATCAATACTACAAACAACATGGTTATAACACACAAGTTATGGGGGCGAGCTTCCGTAATGTGGACCAAATTATTGCATTAGCAGGTTGTGATTTATTAACCATTGCACCAAACTTAATTGATGAGCTTAATACGTTAGATACGCAAATTGAGCGCAAGCTTTCAGCTCAAATGGTGATGGAAGATATGGCAAAAGTGAGCTTTGATCAGCAAGGTTTTGAGATAGCGCAAAAGCAAGATGCGATAGCAAATAGTTTATTGCCTAAAGGTATTGATGGATTTATTGCAGCGCGTGAAGATTTAGTAAATGCGTTAAAAGCAAGCCGATAGGATGTTATGGTAAAAAACCATATTAACCAAAACATATCAAAAAAGAGGTGGTGTCATAATTGAGAGCACCTCTTTTTTTGGTCATTTAAATTAATGGTCATTTTTATTGCCAATAGTTGGCACAGATATATCCATTAAAAGTAAAAATGTGTTGCTATTACTCAGCTTCTAGCACTGTATAAACAGGCGCTGGGAATTTTTCATGCAAGTTAACCAAATCAAGTAACACCAAAACGCCTTCAACCGAGTGCCCTGCACTTTTACAAAGTTCTAATGCTGTTTTTAAAGTACCACCAGTTGCTAAAATATCATCAACCAACAAAACTTTTGCAGGGTCCAAATCATCTTGGATCTCAAGCGTATCTTCACCGTATTCTAATGCATAGGCTTTGTTAGCAACCGGTGGTGGCAACTTACCTGGTTTTCTTAATAAAATTAAGCTTTTGCCAAGTCTACCTGCCAACAAGCTTGCAAACACAAAACCACGAGCTTCAATTGCCACTAAACAGTCTATGTCATCCATTAGCCCAGTTGGGAGTGCTTCTAATAATGCGTCAATGACTTCATTGACATGGTTGCGTAATAACGGCGTAATATCATAAAAATCGATACCTGGTTTAGGAAAATCTGGAACTGTACGAATTGCTTGCCACAATGGATGTGAACTTGATGATGAAGTCATGTTAACCTTATTTATCATTGATATAAAAGATGGTTTAAAAAAATTAATGAATGATTATTTTGGTGACCCAAAGCCTCTATAATATCATATATCCAGCTGTACATACAGTTACTCAATCTTAATATCTTTATTCCACAATAATGTGATTGATTAGCTTGCAAAATAAGAATACAAGTGTAAACTAACTTTAATTTAATCATCAATTAAATATGTAATATGAAAAACGCACTCAGCAATTGGGAACAACAATCAGGACTTATTTGGGAAGACTCAAAACTTACAAAAGGTTTTCGTCATGCTATGGTGGATATTGGCAATAACATAAGTTTAAGTGTCGAAGTTGCAGGCAATCCTAACAACCCAACACTTTTGTTATTGCTTGGTTTGGGGTCGCAAATGGTTTTTTGGCCTAATAACTTTGTGAACAAACTGCTAGATGCTGGTTTTTTTGTGGTGCGGTTTGATAACCGAGATGTAGGTTTATCAACTAAAATTAAAGTACCACAACTGCCTAAACCAAACCGTGTCAAGATGATGTTAAAAATGCAATTTGGTGTGAGTAACCATGCCGAACCAGTGCCCTATAATTTAGTTGATATGGCGGATGATGCCCATCGGCTTATTAAAAGATTAAACCTTAAAGATATCAACTTATTGGGCGCCTCGATGGGTGGTATCATTTCTCAAATTTTAACCGCAAAGCATCCTGAGCATATTCATCGTTTAATGCTGTTGTTTAGTACAACCAATCGCAAGTTTTTAAGAGTCCCTAAAACCAAGCAGTTAATGACATTTTTTAATCGCCCTGCCAGTTTTTCTGAAAAAGACTTCATACGCCACAGTGTTTGGTTTATGAATGCGGTTGGCTCACCTGGGCATGTTAATATAAAGCGCGTGAGAGAAACTGCCAAAATAAGATATGATAGATGCTTTTATCCTCGCGGGTCGTTACAGCAACTACAGGCAATTTTGGCAACCGGCTCTATCAGCAAATATAGTGAACAAATTAAGGTGCCTACCATTGTCATGCACGGCAGTGAAGACGGTTTGGTACCAACAAGTCATGGACGAGATATTGCTAAAACCATTCCAGATGCTAAATTCCATTTAATTGAAGGTATGGGGCATGATATCCCAGATTATTATCAACCTTTTATTGTGAGTTTAATCATCAATCATTGTTTTTAACTCAATCAACGCTTTAATTATCAAGCAAATCACAATCTATGACTTGCTAATTTTTATCGTGTCACTCAAAAGCATATTCAACCTACCCTGTTTTTGATACAATTGAACTTTCTATAACCAGACTTTATGGCGAATAAATTTATGAACTTACTTGTAATTGGTAATGGTGGTCGTGAACATGCCCTAGCATGGCAGTGTGCTAAGGATGAAAAAGTAAATACCGTTTATGTTGCTGGTGGCAATGCCGGTACAGCCACAGAAAAAAAATGTAAAAATATAGATTTAACGACTACAGATCATGACGCTATTATCAATTTTTGCCAAGAAAATAATATTGATATGGTGATTGTGGGTCCAGAAGCACCATTAGTGGCAGGGGTTGTTGATGACTGCCGTAAAGCAGGTATTAAAATTTGGGGTCCTAGCGCCTATTGCGCTCAATTAGAAGGCTCAAAAACTTTTGCCAAAGAGTTTATGCTACAAAACAAGATACCAACGGCAGCCTATCAAGGTTTTACAAATGCCGAAGAAGCCAAGCAGTATGTTAGCCAGCAAGGCGCCCCTATTGTTGTAAAAGCAGATGGTTTGGCAGCAGGTAAAGGCGTGATTGTTGCTGAAACCATTGAAATGGCATATGAAGCAATTGATGACATGCTGGCAGACAACAAATTTGGTGATGCCGGAAGTCGTGTTGTTATTGAGCAATTTTTAACAGGTGAAGAAGCCAGCTTTATTTGCATGATAGATGGTGACAACATTTTGCCGATGGCAACCAGCCAAGACCATAAACGTGTTGGTGAAGGTGACACAGGTCTTAACACAGGTGGTATGGGTGCTTATTCTCCTGCACCTGTTGTTACTGATGAAGTTCATCAAAAAGTAATAGAACGTGTGATACGCCCTGTTGTACAAAAAATGAAGGACACTGGCAATCCATATACTGGCTTTTTATATGCAGGATTAATGATTGATGAGCAAAATGATCCGTATGTTATTGAGTTTAACTGCCGTTTTGGTGATCCAGAAACACAGCCAATCATGATGCGTTTAAAATCATCGTTAGTTGATTTAATTGAGGCAGGTATTGAGGGGAACTTACCTAGCTCAGCAGTATGGGATGATAGACCAGCCTTAGGTGTGGTACTGGCATCAAAAGGTTATCCAGAAAGCTCGTCATCAGGTGATGTCATTACAGGCTTACAAAACATTGATAATGATGACCTTAAGGTTTTCCATGCGGGTACTGCATTGGATGACAACCAAAACTTAGTGACTAATGGCGGGCGTGTATTGTGTGTAACCGCATTAGCTGAAGACATTGCTGCTGCGCAAGTTGCCGCCATTAATGCAATTAAAAATATTGATTTTGATGGCATGCATTATCGTCGTGACATTGGCTATCGTGCAATTAATCGATGATTTTATAAAAGGTTAAGCTGGGTATTTACTCAGCTTTAACTTTTTGGTGTTTTATTTTTTAACCGTTTGATGATTTTTTATGGCGCATTCCAACAAACCTACCCTAAACAAACTTAAAACTTCGAGTTTAGACCGCCGTTTGTCAATGGCAAAAACTTCTTTAAATATTGGCAGGCGCTGGGCAAGCAATAGCCTTGGTGGTTTGTTGGTCGATAAACAAACACGGCAATTGCGTAAACAAGCCTTTATGCAAGAGCAAAGCCAATATTTGGTAGAAGAGATTGGTAAATTAAAAGGATCTGTGGTTAAAATTGGGCAAATGATGGCACTTTATGGCGAGCATCTATTACCGCCAGAAGTCACTCAAGCTTTACATACACTCAATGATAATACCGCACCCCTATCTTGGCATATTATTCAACCTGTTATTGCCCAGCAATTAGGCAATAGAGTCAATGACTTACAAATAGACCCTACACCAATTGGTACGGCATCTTTGGCACAAGTACACAAAGCAACCATCAAGCAAACAGGTGAACAAGTGGTACTAAAGATTCAGTACCCTGGCGTTGCTGATGCGATTGATTCTGACCTCAATATGTTTACACAGCTATTGAAGGTGAGTAATGCGGTTCCTCAAACCCGTGCTTTTGATACTTGGATAAATGAAATACGTGATTTACTCTACCGAGAAGTTGATTATGCGTTAGAGGCAAAAACAACCAAAGACTTTTATCAACGTTTGCAACACGACCCTCGCTATGTGGTACCCAAAATTATTGATGAGTATTCTAGCCCTCAAATTATTTGTATGACGTTTGAGCAGGGCTTGACCATTTCTGATACGCGCTTAAAAACACTCAGCCAACAAAGACGTGATCGTATTGGACAATCTGCCATTGATATCATGCTAGGTGAAATCTTTACCTGGGGAGAAATGCAAACCGATCCTAACTTTGGTAATTATCTAGTCAGGCTTGCTGAAAATGACAATGAGCAAGATAAACTTGTATTATTAGATTTTGGTGCAATTAGGCAATTTGATGATAATTTACTAAGTATTGCGCAATCTTTATTATTAGCTGGTTATAATCATGATAAACAGCAAATGATTGATGCCATGTCTGATACCAATTATGAGTTTTTTAATAAAATGAGTTTAAATATCAGAGCCGATATGGCGGATGTATTTTTGTTAGGTACTGAGCCATTGGCAAATGCCGAAAAATTAGATAAGTTTGTGTGGCTCGATGATAATGGCAAATACATTTGGGCAACCAGTGACTTGCATGCAAGGATTATGCAACGTGCACGAGAGGCAGCGCAATCATTTGAATTTAGCATCCCACCAAAAGAGTTTATGTTTATTAGCAGAAAATTTATTGGCGCTTACACTTTGCTAACAGTCTTAGACTCTCGGACAAACGCAAAACAGATGGTTGAAAAGTTTATTGATTAGCGCAGAGTTATTTTGATAGTGAGTAACAAAATTGATATTGATGTTAGATGTATTTGTTTTATGCTTATCTAAATAAGATTTGTAAAAAATAAATAAAGCGTGATGAGAAAAGTTATGACAAATGATAAATCAGCCAAAGAGTCTACCCAATTAAATAGTAATCAAGGCTTATTTTCTGATAAAGCCTTTCCAAAAGATGCCTCTTCGATAGAAGCTAAGCAATCTACACAAAACAACATCAATCAACCCCCGTCACCAACTAACAAGGATGCTGAAAGCTTACAGATAATAGCTTCTAATACTCAAACAAATATTGAAGACCAACCAAAAGCTGTGCCAATAAAAGATAATGATGTTTTAAAATTAGCTGTGGTTGGCCACACCAATACGGGTAAAACCTCTATATTACGTACATTGCTGCGTGATAAATATTTTGGTGAAGTAAAAAATGAATCTGCAACGACTCGCCATGTAGAGCAAGCACTAATTAGCAATGCCCTAACTGGGCAAAATTATATCGCTTTGTATGATACACCTGGACTGGAAGATGCCTCTGGCGTGATGGATTGGTTAGAAGACAATACAGCAAGCCGCCGAGATGGTATAGAGCGATTGCAACTGTTTTTAGCAAGTGAACAAGCCAATGCAGATATGCCGACAGAACTTGACCTATCACAAGAATCAAAGGTAATTCGTCAATTATTAGCAAGTGATATGGCAATTTATGTTATTGATGCAAGAGAACCTGTGCTTGGTAAATATAAAGATGAGCTCACTGTACTTTCTTGGGCAGCAATACCTGTGATGCCCGTTTTTAACTTTACGAAAAACCAAGATGCCAATATTAAAGACTGGCAAGATATGTTAGCCCGTCGTAACCTACATATTAGTACTCGATTTGACTCTGTTGCGTTTGAGTTTAATGATGAAATGACACTATGGCGTAATCTTGCCACCATGTTGCCAAATGCAAAAACTGTAAGACAGTTGATTGATGCACGTGAATCTAATTGGGCGCAGATGCTTGATGACGCAAATATCATCATTGCAGATTTTTTGGTTAACGTTGCCAGTTTTGTAAAAGAAGTAGATGATAAAGATGACCCAATGCCTATCTTAACTGAAATGCAAGAAGCAGTAAGACAAGCCGAACGTAGTATGCAAAAGCAGCTATTAAACTTATATAAGTTTTATGATAGTGATGTGTCTGCCACGCCATTAAAGTTAGATGAATATCAACAAGATCCATTTGATCCCGAAGTATTAAAAGGTTATGGTATAAGAACCACCTCAGGTGCAGCAGCAGGTGCATTGGTTGGGTTGGGTATTGATGCCGCAACCTTAGGTACATCACTTGGTTTGGGCGCTGCCATTGGCGGTATTGCAGGTGGTATTTTATCAAACACAGGTAAAATTGCAGAAATGATTAGCGGGGTAAAACACTTGCATATTGACCCTGCGACAATTACTTTATTGGCAACGCGTTCTATGGATTTGTTAGTGGCATTACGTCACAGAGGTCATGCAGCAAGCGACAGCACCCCAATCGCAGAGATGCAAGAGCAAAGTATCGCACCTTGGAAACCAGAGCGTATCCCTTCTATATTACGCAAGGCTCGTAGTAAGCCTCATTGGTCATCACTGGGTGATAAAAGCAATGCAGCAACGGCAGAAGAAATGCGTAAAGATGCTGCTTGGGCGTTGTCAAACAAACTTCGCCGCAAACAGCAATCATAACCAATCTAAAGATTAAAAAGCGATAAAAACATAGGATTAATTATTAGAGCGGTTTTCTAGCTCTAATAATTCTAACAGTTCGCGTTTTAATTGCGCTCGTTCTTCTTCAGACATGTTCGCCATACTTTGAGCCTGCTCATCTATGCTATTATCGCTATTTTCAGGTTCATTGGGGCTATTGTCTTGTGCATGACTTAACAACTCATTTTGGGTTGGTCGCTCAGCAAGTTTGATTTGAATTGTCTGCAAATCACCATTACGCAAAATTTGGGTATTAAGTACAGAGTTTGGTAATTTACGAGCAACATACTGCACTAAGGTATTAGCATCTGTCATTTTTTTACCATCAATATTTACAATCACATCACCAATTTGTAAGCCACTGGTAGCTGCCGGTCCATTTGCCACCACGCTTAATACCTCTACCCCAACGGTTGCTTCTAAATCTGTTGGATCTTTAAGCTGAGATTGTATTTCAATGCCCAACCAACCACGACTAACATGACCTTTTTCAATTAAGGCATTCATAACCTGTTCGACAATACTGTTTGGGATTGCAAAACCAATGCCCATAGAGCCACCAGATTGCGAGAAAATCATCGTGTTAATACCAATCAGCTCACCTCTGGCATCTACTAGTGCACCACCAGAGTTACCAGGGTTAATTGCGGCATCCGTTTGTATAAAGTCTTCAAATGTATTAACACCAAGTCCTGTTCTTCCAGTGGCAGAAATAATACCCTGTGTAACAGTTTGCCCTACGCCAAATGGATTACCAATAGCAAGTACCACATCTCCTACTTGCATTGCTTTTTGCCTAAACACCAAAGGTTTTAAGCCTGTCATATCAACCTGAATAACTGCTAAATCACTTTCTGGGTCTGTCCCTACAACTTGAGCACGACTTTTTCTGCCATCATTTAAAGCAACCACAATTTCATCTGCATGTTCAATCACATGGGCATTGGTGACAATATAGCCATCCTCTGACACAATGACACCAGATCCAAGGCTAGTTGAGTTCTCCTCTTGTTGTGGTAAGCCCCCTTCAAATTCAAAATAGCGGCGTAAAACAGGATCATCCATATAAGGGTTTTGCAGTACACGCTGATTGGTGTAGATGTTAACAACAGACTGTGCAGCCACTGCAACGGCGTCATGATAGGAGGTAACTACATTATTTTTTAATGGCTGATTTTGACCAGTTGTCTCTTCTTGACTATCTGCTTTAGCAACAGGTGGTGTCCATTGTGTCAGCTTTTGCTGCTGGCTGTTGTTGTAATACCAAGCAAAAAATGCAATGATACCAACCAATAGAAGACAAGGTATCCAATGCCATAAGCTTCGTGTTTTTTTATTGTTTTTTGTCATATTAAGCCTGTCCATCATCATTTTTATACATAACATATAGTTTAACATTTAAATCTCAATAACGTACAATACTAGATAAAGGTTTTGATTTAAATTTTGTATCTATACTCTGCGCAAATCTTGCAGAGTCATTACAAACCGTACATAACAGAGTAAACTATGAGCCATTACTTATCACCACAACAGTTACAAGCTTGGTGTAACGACTATTTATTAGCCAATGAATTTAAAGATTACTGCCCCAATGGGTTGCAGGTTGATGCCGCTGTCGACATTAAAAAAATAATAACGGGCGTTACCGCGAGTGAGGCATTGATTGACAAAGCAATTAAAAAGAATGCAAATGCCATTTTAGTTCATCATGGCTATTTTTGGAAAGGTGAAGACCAATGTATCGTTGGTATGAAAGGTAACCGTATTCGTAAACTGCTTCAAAACGGTATCTCATTATTTGCTTATCATTTACCGCTAGATGCCCATCAAGAGATTGGCAACAATGCACAATTAGCAAAATTGTTACAACTTGAGAACAGTGAACCCCTCTATCCTCAAGAAAAACATCCAATAGGTAATATCTATAGCGCGCAAAATTTATCTCCTACAAAGCTCATAAAAACAATTACACAGGCTTTAAATCGTGAGCCGTTACATATTGATGCAGGTAATGAGAGTTTAAATAGAATTGCAATTTGTACAGGGGCTGCACAAGATATGATAGAACAAGCAGCACAAATGAATTGTGATGCCTTTATATCTGGAGAAATATCAGAAAGAACAACGCATCTAGCACGTGAGCTGGGTGTTGACTATTTTGCTTGTGGTCATCATGCTACCGAAATCGGCGGTATCAAAGCGTTAGGTGAGCTTATTAACCAGCGACTTGATATTGATGTTGAGTTTGTAGATATTAATAATCCTGTTTAGTGAGTATTAATGTATAACGTAAATTAAAAAAGCGACAAGTATGTCGCTTTTTTGAAATATCAACTGAATAGTTGTGTTGTTATTTAAGAGGCAACTTAATACGTTGACCAATTTTTAACTCTGTATTTTCTGGTATATCATTCAATTGAGCCAGTTGCTTAGTAGAAACCCCTTGTTTTTTTGCCAAACCAATTAAAGTGTCTCCACTTTTTACAGTGTATTTAATTGATGTTGCAGGAATCTTAAGCTTTTGACCAATTTGTACCTGAGATTGAATGCTCAAGTTATTTGCTTTCGCCAAAGTGGCAACACTCATATTAAATCGTTTTGCTAAATTAGTAAGACTATCACCAGATTTAACTTGATAAGTTGTAGCAATGACGGTACTAGAACCAACTTGCTTAGAGCTGGCATTATCGGTCACTTTTTGCTTAGTATTTGATTTAGACTCGTTTCGCTGACCATTTGAGCCTGTATTACCTGTCGTTGGTATGGTTAATACTTGTCCAATTTTTAAATCACTGGTGATGGATAAGTTATTAGCTGTTGCCAGTAAAGAAGGTTTTATCCGCAGTCTATTAGCAACACCTAATAAAGTATCCCCTGCTTTAACTTTATATTTGCTAATTGATGCTTTGTTTGAGGGCTCTAAAGGCAAGCTGTTTGCAGGTACTTTAATCTTCTGCCCTAATTGGACATGGTAATTAGTGGTAAAGTTATTTAAATCCGCAATAACTGAGCTTTTTGTATTAAGTTTATCCGCAATACCCGTGAGTGTATCCCCTGTTTTAACCTGATAGTAAACAACATCAACTTTGGCTGCTGGTTTTTTATTGGTTGCAGTTTTGCTAGCTTTTTCGGCTGGTTTACTTGCCAATGAGTCTTTTGCATTTTTGGGTAACTTAATGGTTTGTCCAACATACAAATCATCCGTGATTTTAATGCCATTGAGCTCAGCAAGTGTTTTAACTGGCGTATTAAAACGGCGTGATAAAGCAATGAGACCATCACCAGATTTAACCTGATAATTTTGTGTTTTAATAGTTTTTTGAGCCGTTGTGTTGTTTGATGAAGAAACATTTTTGCTAACGGTTGTATTAGCCCGATTATCAACCAACCAAAGCTTTTGACCAATACGTAAGTCATCTGTTACAGACATATTGTTGTATTTGGCAAGTTGGCTAGGACGCAGCCCTAACTCATTAGCGGTGCCAATAAGCGTATCGCCTGGTTTTACAACATAAGTTTGTGGTTGCTTATTAGTTTGGCTAGCCTTGTCATTAGTTTTTGTTGCGACTAAAGGTTTTATTGGTTTTGCATTATATAAATATAAAGTAGAACCAGCCAATAAAGTGGCATTAGGACTCATTTGATTCCACTTAGCGATATCACGCCAATTTACTCCAGCTCGATTTGCAATGTTTAGCAATGTATCACCACGTTTTACGGTATAGGTTGAACGCTTGCCTTTCGGCTTAGTGTCTTTTGCTAACTTATTATCTTTAGTGGCAAAGCTCAGTTTCTTTTCTTCGCCTTTTTCTTCAAGTACATCTTGCTGAGTTTTAATTTCATCAAGTTTAATGTCTTTTGGTGCTTTACTGACTGGTAATACACTTTTTTCAATGACTTCTTGTTTAACTGATTCGCTTGTTACCTTATTAGAGGCGATAATTTCTTCTTTTTTATCTAATGATTTAGCAACACTCACTGTTTTTTGGCTACTTTGTATGTTGTTAGCTTCTAGAGTTGTGTTGCTAGATGTGTTGGCTTTTGCACTGATAACCTCTTTATTAATACGAGATATTTCAGCAGCAGTTAACGGAGGCTCACTACTTACGGCTGTTGGATATTGGTTGGTATTATTATTTACTACAATATTATTGGCAGAGTTATGAATTAATGCGCCTTGTGCGTAGTTGGCAAGTTCATTGCCATTTGTTGGCAAACGAGACTTATCATAAGGTTTGCTATTGTATTGGATGTTATTATTTTTTGATATGTTTTGAAAGGTCGTATTTAAAGCGGTATAAGTCTCTTTAGGGTATTCATTTTTGATAATCGCACCCGAGCCCAATGCACTGAGTTTTTTATCAACATTAACGCTTACCGAGTTTGGTATCACAATACGCTGAGGCGCATGACTAACAATTTGCCCAAAGGTAAGACCAGGGTTTAAATTTTGAAGTTCATCACTACTGATACCAATAGTTTTTGAGACTTGATATAAACTTACGCCGGTTGCTACTGGTACCGTTCTAAAATGTTGTTGGTTAGCAATTGCTGGTAAATAAACACCATGATTGGTTGGATTAGAAACAATATCACTGACTGCCCAAAAACGAGGGACATAATTCATAGTTTCTTTGGGTAGCTTTAATGACCAAAAATCAGTGGGTAAACCACGAGACTCATTACGATTAATGGCACGTTGTACACACCCTGGACCACAGTTATAGGCTGCTAATGCCAGCTCCCAACTTCCAAAACGGTTGTACAAGGCTGTTAAAAACTCATAAGCGGCACCAGTTGATTCAATAACATCACGTCTGCCATCATAGTCTTGGGTAACGCTGAGTCCATACATTTTGCCTGTACTGGGTATAAACTGCCATAAACCTGCTGCTGAAGCATTACTGGTTGCACTTGGGTCATAAGAACTTTCAATTACGGGTAGAAGCGCCAATTCTGTTGGCATATGACGTCTTTCAGCTTCTCTAACGGTGTGATATAAATAACGGCTTGCTCGAGCAGTTAATCTATCAAGATACTGTTGTCTGGTAATAAACCAATTTTTTTGTGCTTCAATGCGGGCGTTATATTGGCTATGGTCTAAACGAAAACCAGAACGTAACCTATCCCACAGGTTACCCATACGCATGATATCTGCCTGATTATTTTCTACCATATCCATGTTTTTTGCTTCAAGCAAATCAGCAAGCTCATTAATACTAGCAACGTCAAGCAAAGAGCCAGAATAGTCTGTTTGCTCATAATTAGTATTTACGACACTATTTGTATTGCTATAGGGCTTTTTACTGCCTGTACTACTACAAGACGACAACATAATTGCCGAAACTGATACCGTTAACAAAACAAGCTGTGAAGCAATTTTTTTGTCGTTATTTTTGTATTGAGAGCAATGTTGAATCATAAATAGGGTAAATCCTACAAATTTAAAAACTAAAATTATATGGGTGTCATGTCCGCATAATAATTAATAAGGGATATAAACAAGTTTTAAGTTATTTATACCCCTTTATTTAATTGAAATCAAATAATCATTGTTTGCTAGTCACTTGTGCAACTGACCTCAACAAAACAACGTTGTTATTACTTAATGAAAATTTTGCATCTGATTTTGTTACAAATTGAAAAGGCTTACCATTTTTTAAGTAACTTTCTTTAGTAGTAACTTTGGCAGAGGCTTTGTCATCATCAATGATAACAATATTAGAAATCTGTATGCTATATTTGTAATTACTGGTTTTATTCCAACTACGCTGCAACAGTTTTAAATATCCATTTTTATCTAAGCTTGTTCTTTCGCCATTGCCAGATAAAGAAATAATGGCATCATCAGATACCAAATCTGCGATTCTACCAATATTTTGGCTATTTGCAGCTTGGCGCATATTTTGCGCATATTGGTTAACTTGGTTTTTATCGATTGCGGCTTGCGCAGTTGATACATAGGTAATAGCAGTACCTGCAAGTAACACCGTGGTTGTTACTTTTAATGCACCAGCAAGAAAGCCACTACTCAACATTTTTTTTGCAGTGTGTGTTAACTTTTTCATTTTACCTTAATCCTTGTTGTCTATTCACAACGCCATTTGGCAAGAAATCGTAATAAAGTATTATTTGGTTAATCATACTATATCAAAAAAATGTCACAGGCGTGTATAAAGCTTGTATTGGTTTTTATCAGGTGCCTTAAAAAAGTTAACCGATACTTAATTTTTATGCTCTTCATCCTCTTCTGCATCTTGTACTTGCATGCCTAAGCGCTCTACCCGTTTTTCCATTAGCTGTTTTGCAAGCTCTTGCATGTCTTCTACTCTATCAATCTCATCAACAATTTCTAAACCTAATAAAGTTTCTAAAACATCTTCTAATGTCACCAATCCTTTTACTTCACCATATTCTCCAACAACCAAACTAATATGGATTCTGTCTTTTAGCATTAAATCAAGCAGGTCAAACAAACGCATTTTATTAAAAACAAAATTCATATCACGAGAATATTGTGATAACGGCTGGTTTAAATGACCATTTGCTTTGGCAAGCAACAAGTCTGTTTTTAACACAAACCCAGTCACACTATCTAACTCTTGATCATAAATTGGGAGTCGAGAAAAACTAAGCTTAGGACGATTAGCAAAAACTTCTGCTACAGTTTCAGTTTGTTCAAACGCTAAAATAACCGAGCGTGGCGTCATGATGTCTTCAACTTTTAATGCGCCAAATGCCAATAAGTTACGAATAATACGAGATTCTAATGGATCAATATGACCCGACTCTTCTCCCACACTTGCTAAAGCGGCAAACTCTGTACGGCTAAACTCGTCTAGCTCTTTATCTTTAACCAGCAACTTGGTTAAACGTTCTGATAACCAAATGATAGGGAACAATACAATGATAATGGCCCTTACAAAATAGCCAACAAAGCTACTTAATTGTCGCCAGTAAACTGTGCCCAGCGTTTTAGGGATAATTTCAGAAAGTGTTAAAATAGCCAATGTCATTACGGCTGAAAAAACACCAAACCAAGCACTACCAAATACAATAGTAGCTTGCGCTCCTGCACCAATAGACCCCATGGTATTGGCAATCGTGTTAAGCGTTAAAATAGCGGCTAACGACTGATCAACTTTATCTTGCTTGAGTGTTTTTAGCATTTCAGACTTTTTAGGATCAGTCTCTTTAATGTCTGCAATGTATGAGGGTGTCATACTAAGTAAAGTAGATTCAGCTAATGAACAGGCAAAAGAAACGCCAACCGCCATTAAAACAAAAATGACAAGCAAAACCACATTAATGGTTGTGGCTTCTGTCGCACTTGCAAATGCGGTTACTGGTACAAAAAATAAAGAAAGAAAAATAAAGTGGAAGGGTTTTGTTTTCATTTTTGTTAATTGGATGATTCTTTGAATAAAAAATTTTGAAATGTTATAAACAGGTTATGAGGTTAGTGTTTAAATATATAAGAGTAAATAATTAGCTCATCATAAATCATAATACCGGTTACTTACAAGAGAATTAATAAGCAATTTATAATATAATGGACTCATTGTGTGATTAACTGTTACTAAATGCTACTTTTTTTGGTAGTATGCTTGTTTAATTTTTTAATTGTGTATCCATATAAAAGATACCCAAACACTTTTTAATGTTAATTTTTATAGAGTTTTTAGATTATGATGTTATTTATCCAAGCTGCCCATGCAGCAGATGCCGCTACTACCCCAATGGGTCAAGCAATCTCTTTTTTACCAATGATTTTAATGTTGGTTGTATTTTACTTTTTCTTAATTCGTCCTCAACAAAAACGTGCAAAAGAACATAAAGCAATGACAGAAAGCCTAGCAGCAGGTAGCGAAGTGGTTTTTGCAGGTGGTTTAATGGGTAAAATTAAATCAGTAGAAGGCGAATACGCCGTGGTTAGCTTAAACCCAACCAATGAAATTAAGATACAAAAAGCATCTGTTATTTCTGTTTTACCTAATGGTACATTAGACAGCCTGTAATTTATCAAACCTAGGTTGGATATTAAAAAATGGGAAGTTAAAAACTGAGAGGATATTTAATTGTTATTAATGCAGTTGGTATGCTCTCATTCTCCGTTATATTAAGAAACTATTATGCATTACGCCAATTGGAAATACTTTGTCATCGCTATTGTCTTAGCTATTTCAGGACTATACGCCCTACCCAATTTGTACCCTGATGAACCAGCCGTACAAATTACCAGCAGTTCAGCAGGTACAGAATTATCTCAAAGTGTATTAGAGCAGTCTCAATCTTTGCTTGAGTCGGCAGGGATAGAGTACCATGATTCTAGCTTAGAAAATAACAGTGCCCTCCTCCGTTTAGACTCTTCTGAAGAACAGCTTAAAGCACAGGAAGTTTTACGCAAAAAACTCGGAGACAACTATGTTGTTGCTTTAAACCTTGCCCAAACAACGCCGTCATGGCTAGCAAAAATTGGTGCTAAACCGATGAAGCTGGGGCTGGATTTACGTGGTGGTGTACGCTTTGTTTTAGAAGTAGATATGGATAAGGCCTTGGAAGGAAGGCTAGAAACCGCTGCTCGTGAAGCCCGCCAAAATTTACGTAACGAAAGCATTAGTGTCAACGGTTTAAAACAAGAAGCACGTGGTTTGTTGCTCCATTTTACAGATACAGCAACGCGTGATACTGCAAAAAATGTACTGCAGTCTAGCATGGGTAACAAATTTACCTTGCAATCGATTATAGATGAACAAGGCGCTGCTTTAAAAATGGACTATAATGATTTCGCACTTAATGAAATCAATGAATATGCCGTTGGTCAAAACTTAACCACCATGCGTAACCGTATTGCAGAGCTTGGTGTTGCTGAAGCGTTAGTGCAATCACAGGGTGAAAACCGTATTGTGATTGAACTGCCTGGTGTACAAGATACGGCGCAAGCAAAACGAGTTATTGGGCGTACTGCCAACCTTGAGTTTAGAATGGTTGCCGATAATGCAGATGGTTTTGCTGGAGGCATTCCACCGGCAGGCACAGAAGCTTATCCATTTGAAACACTAGATGGTCCTTTAGTTTTACTAAACCGCCAAGCGATTGTAACGGGTGATAAAGTACAAAATGCCCAAACAGGTATTGACCAAGAAAGCGGACAATCAGAAGTTAACATCACCTTGGATACCGCAGGTGGTAAGCTGATGCAAAATGCAACCAGTGCTTCTGTTGGTAAGCAAATGGCAGTATTGTTTATTGAAAATAAACAAAAGATTTCTTATGAAACTGATCCAGCAACTGGAGAAGTTAAAGAAGTACGCACACCGTATGCCGAAACTAAAATCATCAACCGTGCAACTATTCAGGCTGTACTGGGCTCATCATTTCGTATTACAGGGTTAGACAGTGCAGAAGAAGCTTCTGAATTGGCGCTTTTATTACGCTCTGGTGCTTTAGCAGCACCTATGTACTTTGTAGAAGAACGCACCATTGGTCCGTCACTTGGGCAAGAAAATATTGATAAAGGTTTATTCTCAACTCAAATTGGGTATTTGGCTGTATTCATATTTATGATTATCTTTTATCGTATGTTTGGTGTTATCGCCAATATCGCATTAGCAATTAACGTCATCATCATTGTTGCAATTATGTCTATGTTAGGTTCTGCCCTCACCTTGCCAGGTATTGCAGGTGTTGTATTAACCATTGGTATGGCGGTGGATGCAAACGTGCTGATTTTTGAGCGGATACGTGAAGAACTAGCCAGTGGTGCAAAAGCAAAATCGGCTATTGTGGCAGGTTTTGATCGAGCGTTTAGTAGTATCTTTGATGCTAACATTACCACACTATTGGTTGCATTTATCTTATTTGCGATTGGTTCTGGTCCCATTAAAGGGTTTGCCGTTACGCTTGCTATCGGTATCATTAGCTCCTTGTTTACCGCTATTTTGGTAACACGTGCTTTGGTACAAATTTTTTACGGTAAACGTAAAAATATTAAACGTTTAAGTATCGGTTAATAGGAGAAAATCATGACAGAAGAAAACAAAAATTCAGGTAATGCTCCTACTTCAACCACGGTTAATAACGAGCAAAAAACCCATCGTAATCGCAATAAACCACGCCGTAACGGTAAAGGTAGCAATGTACAAGCCAACCAAGTTGTTTCTCAAAACAAGTCGGCTACCAATACCACACAAGTGGATGAGGCATTGTTAGAACAGGCGGATGAAGCCGCGATTGCTGAAGGTGGCGTTAAAGCTATTGGTGATAAACGTATCATCGATTTTATGAAAATTGAAAAACCTATGGTAATCATATCTGGGTTGCTGGTACTCATTGCTTTGGGCGCTATTTTATTTAAAGGTTTAAATCTTGGCTTAGATTTTACAGGTGGTGTTTCTGCCGATGTTAGGTATGAAAACCCTGTTGAGCAAACGGTGGTGGTGCAAGCACTAGCAGATAACGGTTTTGATGATTCAGTTGTGCAGTATTTAGGTACACGTCAAGAGCTGTTAGTGCGTTTGCCTCCGCAAGATGTTGATGCAGAAGGTCTGACAGAACGTTTAAATAACGCCCTTGATATTAATGGTAATAATGCCGATATCGAAAGCATTAACATTATTGGTAGCCAAGTTGGTAGCGAGGTATACTTAAACTCATTAATGGCAATTGGTTTAGCTCTGGCTTGTATGCTGGTGTATGTTGCTGTTCGTTTCCAATTTAAGCTATCGGTTGGTGCGGTTTTAGCACTTTTCCATGATGCAATTATTACCATTGGTGTGTTTGCCTTATTCGGCTGGCCGTTTGATTTAACGGTATTGGCTGCTGTGCTTGCCTTAATTGGTTACTCTCTTAACGATACCATTGTTGTTTATGATCGAATTAGAGAAAACTTTCGTCGTATACGCGGTGTTGGTCCACGCCAAGTTATCAATGTTTCACTGACCGAAACTTTGCGTCGTACTTTTATGACAAGTATGACGGTACTATTGGTTATTTGGGCGATGATGTTTTTAGGTGGTGATGGCCTATTCTGGTTCTCAGTTGCTTTGTTTATTGGTATGGTTGCTGGTACGTATTCATCTGTTTATATCGCCAGTGCCATCCCATTGATGATGGGCTTAACTCGTGATGACTTTGTTGTTAAAGTTAAACCAGAATTTGCTGAAGAAGTGGTGAGTTTTAATGACCCAAAAGCATTAGACTAAACTAAAACCTAACTCTTAAAAGTTGTTAAAGCACCTATCAGTACTCTGTGTAGGTGCTTTATTTTATAAACTGTTTATTTTTTTGCTTTACTTACAATTGTAAAATAATTATAAAATTATGAATATTAGCTATAAACGTATTATTAGCATTGCAATACCCGTTGTTTTTGCAAACCTTGCTATGCCAATACAAAACCTTATTGATACAGCAATTGTGGGGCATTTTAATGACCCATTTAAACTGGCTGGTCTTGGGTTATCTATGCAAGTTATTGCTTTATTACTGGTTAGCTTTAATTTTTTACAATACGCCTCTTCTGGTTTATCCGCCCAAGCCGTTGGTCAGTACGGTCAAGACAACAAAGGTGCGAACACAAAACTTTTGGCAATATTACAGCGTGCGCTGTTACTTGCTTTAATCATCGGATTTTTTCTTTTATTACTGCGTCAATGGTTAATACCTTTTGCTTTAAAGATACTTTCTGCAAATCAAAGTAATGGGTTGGTAGCAAAACAATATCTTGAAATTAGGTTTTTTGGTTTTATTGCCGAACTATTTAATTATGCATTCTTAGGGTGGTTTGCAGGTATGGGCAAAACCAAAATAATGCTTTATCTGCAAAGTTTTATCGCCGTCAGTAATATTATATTAACCATGGTTTTTGTTTTTATACTTAACCTAGGTATTAAAGGAGTTGCCTTAGGTACGGTCATCGCTTATTGGTTATCTGTTTTATTGGCATTTATTTTTGTTGTAAGACACTTAAAGGTTAAATTAACCGATATATTTAAAATTAATTGGCAGCAGCCTAATATTAATGCATTGGCTAGCCTACTTTCTCTTAATAAAGATATTTTTATTCGCACCCTACTGTTAACGCTAAGCTTTGCTTGGATAACAAAACTGGCTGCACAAAGTGGTGATCTTGTATTGGCAACACATGCTTGTTTTTTACAAGTTTTATATATTTCTGCTTTTGCTTTAGATGGCATTGCCGTGGCAACTGAAACTTTATCTGGTCAAAGCTATGCAAGTAAAAATCGTTTTTACTTTTTACAAGTTTTGAAAAAAACCGGCATTATTAGCTATCTCTTAGCGATTTTTCTATCTTTCTTATGGTGGTTGTTTTACCCGCAGTTTATAAGCTTAATGACTAACATAAATGATATAAAAATTATGGCAGTTCAATATAAATGGTACGCTATTTTTATCCCAGTTATTGGTGTGGGTGCCTATTGGTTAGATGGCGTATTATTTGGGCTAACCGCCGGTAAAGAAATAAGAAAAACAGCAACATTGGTCGCCTTAATGTTCTTCCCCACTAGCTATCTGTTATATCATATATTTGGAGCCCAAGGAATTTGGCAAAGTGTTTGGCTAATTTTATTGTTAAGATTGATGATTTTATCAATATTTTTATACAAAAAAATGTTAAAATCTGCTGCTTGATTTAATGACTTTTTAGTAAATAACAATAAATGCAAAAATCAGAAATACATCAAACAGATTGGAAAAAAGGGTTCTCTTATAGTTTGCCAGTTGCCATGGGCTATTTGCCAGCTGGCATTGCTTTTGGCGTACTTGCTCAAGTGGCCGGCATTCCATTATGGGCATCGATAATGCTGAGTGTCGTTTTGTTTGCCGGGGCGGCTCAATACGCTTGTATTCCGATGCTCGCTTCTGGAATCCCTCTGTCTCAATTAGGTACTAACATTGCTGCAATTAATTTACGTCATGTATTTTATGGTTTGCCACTATTGCAACAACTACCAACAAATATATTAGCACGCACCTATTGCCTATTTGCATTAACGGATGAGACTTTTTCTGTTTTGACTAGCCTACCTAAAAATGAGCGTCAAGCAGTTATGCTGCCTGTCAGTCTCTTTAATCAGTCTTGGTGGGTATTGGCAACGATTATTGGTGGGTTATTAGGCAATATTTTGGGCGATATGATACCCCACCTTGATTTTGCCCTTATTTGTTTGTTTGTGATTTTAGCCTATGAACAATTTAAAGCGGTTAACAGCTTCTTCCCTATTTTTGTTGCCTTTGCCAGCATTATAGTAGCATTACCGTTTGCATCAGATTGGCTATTGCTAACATCTATTGGGCTTAGCACTATCATTATTTTGGTAGTTGCAAAATTTAAAGGAGCCAGCGATGAGTAGCAGCTACCTTATTTTGGCAGCTTTAGTAATGGCTGGTGTTACTTTTGTGACTCGTGCAGTACCTGTGCTGATTCCCAAAAAAATATTAGATAAACCTTGGTTGCATCAATTAAATGAAAACCTGCCCTTGGCTGTTATGGTACTTTTAATTTTGGTCAGTTTAACTTATCCAAGTTTTGATACAGCCACCAGTTTATTTGATTTAAAAGATACAAATACTCAGCTTTTTGTTGCGCAAGTCATGACGTTATTTATGGTTTTGGCGTTGTATCATTTTACACGACAGCTTTTTATTTGCATGATTTTAGGCATTGCAATTTTAAATGCGTTGTTATGGCTTATTAGCCAAATTATTTAAAGCTTTTTGTGTAACAATACAAATTTTAAATAAGGATTGATAACTGATTTCTCCATGTTTTTAAAACTTGACTGTTTTAGTCAGGATTAGTATAATTCATGAAAAATACGAAAGGTAATTGCCTTTTAATTATGATACTAAACTGGAGTTATCAATGCGTTTAACAACTCGTGGAAGATATGCAGTTACAGCCTTATTAGATTTGGCATTACAACAAAGCCAACATGACAGTGCAATTTCATTGTCAGACATTGCAACAAGACAGTCTATTTCTATTTCTTATTTAGAGCAGTTGTTTTCTAAATTACGTAAAAAAGGCATTGTTAGCAGTACCCGTGGTGCAGCTGGTGGTTATAAAATCGCCAAACCACTAAATGAAGTGGATGTAATGAGCATTATTACAGCGGTAGATGAGTCTATTAATGCAACTAAATGCGAAGGCAAAGGCAACTGCCATGGCGGTGCTGTTTGCTTAACACACGATCTTTGGTATGACTTATCTAATCATATTGAAGCTTATTTAACAAAAATTACTTTGGCACAATTATTAGATATGGACAGCGTGCATGCTGTTAATGAACGCCAAATTAATACAGTAGAATTACTAACTAAAAATGAGGCACAACCTGTATGACAACTTTGAGGAATGGCGGTTTGATTTATCTTGACTATGCCGCCACTACTCCTGTAGATAAAAGAGTTGCAGATAAAATGATTAATTGCTTAACCATTGATGGGGTGTTTGGAAACCCAGCATCTCGCTCACATGGGTTTGGTTGGCAAGCAGAAGAAGCGGTTGAAACGGCAAGAATACAAATTGCAGAAACAATAAATGCTGACCCCAGAGAAATTATCTTTACCTCTGGCGCAACCGAGTCTGATAATTTAGCAATTAAGGGTATAGCCGAGGCATACCAAGACCTTGGCAAACACATCATTACAAGCCAAATTGAGCATAAAGCGGTATTAGATAGTTGCCACTATCTAGAACAACAAGGCTTTGAGGTAACTTATTTAAAACCTCAACAAGGCACTGGGCTAATTTTACCAGAACAAGTGTTAGAAGCTTTACGTGATGATACGGTGTTAATCAGCCTAATGATGGTAAATAATGAGATTGGTACAATTACCGATATCGATGCCATTGGAAAAATAGCTAAAAAAGCTGGCGTGTTTTTTCATGTGGATGCCGCTCAAGGTATTGGTAAGCTACCAGTAGACATGCAAAAACTAAATGTTGACTTAATGAGTATGTCAGGGCATAAAGCATACGGTCCTAAAGGTATTGGTGCTTTATATGTACGTATTGTTGATGATAAACCAAGAATTAAATTAACGGCGCAACAACATGGTGGTGGGCACGAATTTGGCATGCGCTCAGGCACGTTAGCAACACATCAAATTGTTGGAATGGGTACTGCTTTTGATATTTTAAAACAAGACTTTGATAAAGACCAAAAACACATCAAACAACTAAGAGATAAGTTTTGGTCTGGTTTACAAGATATTAAAGGTATTCATTTAAATGGTGATATAGAAAATGGTGTCGCAAATATCATTAATATTGGTTTTGACTTTGTAGAAGGTCAATCATTAATGATGTCGTTAAGTGGTCTTGCGGTTTCATCAGGTTCTGCTTGTAACTCGGCAAGTGTTAAACCTTCTTTTGTATTAACGGCAATTGGTTGTGATGAACAGCTTGCCAATAGCTCTATTAGATTTAGCTTTGGCAGGTTAACAACCGAACAAAATATTGATGATGCACTTATGCAAATACACGATGCAATCAATACATTAAGAGAACTATCACCTTTATGGCAACAACAAAGACAACAACAAAACAGTTAAGTTTTATTTTAACCCAAATAATATCAACAGTTTTTATTGATGTTAGACTAGGCAATTAGGTAATAATCATGGCATATGAAGAAATCGTTTCTGCTCAACAACCTGAGTGTGGTAGTTGTGGCGAAAAATCTTGCTCTGATACGCATCAGGAACAACAAACTAATAAAACCATTCATGCGCATTTGAATAAACATCAACAGTATCATGAAGGCTTTTTTACTGATGTAGACTCAACTACCCTTTCTCCAGGGCTGGATGAGGATAAAGTGCGTTTTATTTCTGAGCAAAAAGGCGAGCCTGAATGGATGACAGATTGGCGTTTATCTGCCTATCGTGCATGGCTAGAAATGGATGAACCAGATTGGGCTCATTTAAATTATGATAAGCCTGATTATGATGCTATTTCTTATTATTCGATCCCTAAAGATGCCGAAAAACATGTAGAAAAGTCTGACGAGTTGTCTGAAGAAATCCGTGATACTTATAAGCGTTTGGGCGTAAAGATTGATGAAGAAGATGACATCAAAAATGCTAAAGTTGCAGTTGATGCGGTATTTGACTCGGCATCTGTGATTACAACTTATCGTCAACAATTAGAAGAGTTAGGTATTATTTTTAAGCCTTTTAGTGAGGCTGTACATACCCATGCCGATATCATCAAAAAATATCTTGGGTCTGTTGTGGCAGTAGACGATAACTTTTTTTCTGCCTTAAACAGTGCCGTATTTGCAGCAGGCACTTTTGTTTATATTCCTAAAGGCGTTAAATGCCCAATGGATTTATCAACTTATTTCCGTATCAATCACCATGGTACTGGGCAATTTGAGCGAACTTTGGTTATTGCCGATGAAGGCAGTAGCGTAAGTTACTTAGAAGGCTGTACTGCCCCCATCCGTAAAGAAAACCAATTGCATGCCGCTGTCGTTGAGATTGTGGCGTTAGATAATGCTGAGATTAAATACTCTACCGTACAAAACTGGTACCCAGGTGATGAAAATGGCGATGGTGGTATTTACAACTTTGTAACTAAACGCGGTATGGCGTTTAACAATGCCAAAATTAGCTGGGCGCAGGTAGAAACCGGTTCTGCCATTACTTGGAAGTATCCAAGCTGTGTGTTAATGGGTGAAAACAGTGTTGGTGAGTTTTATTCTGTGGCATTAACAAAGCACAAACAGCAAGCAGATACCGGCACTAAGATGATCCATATCGGCAAAAACTCTAGCTCACTGATTGTGTCAAAAGGTATTTCTACCGCACAAAGTCAAAACACTTATCGTGGTTTAGTCAAAATGACTAAAAATGCCAAGCATGCACGTAACTTTACACAATGTGATTCGTTGTTGATTGGAGATAAATGTGGTGCCCATACCTTCCCATATATAGATAGCTATAATAGCTCGGCAACTGTAGAGCATGAGGCAACCACCTCTAAAGTTAGTGATGACCAACTGTTTTTATGCTTACAACGTGGGATTGAGCCAGAAAAAGCGGTATCTATGATTGTCAATGGATTCTGTAAAGAAGTATTCCAGCAATTGCCACATGAGTTTTCTGTCGAGGCGGCAGAGTTATTAGAAGCCAGTTTGGAAGGGTCTGTAGGTTAATCCCCACTACCCCATTATTATTTAAATTTTTATTGAGCAAGCAATATGTTAGAAGTAAAAGATTTAATCGCAAATGTTGAAGATAAAACAATTTTAAAAGGTCTTAACCTTTCTATCAAACCTGGTGAGGTTCACGCTATTATGGGACCAAATGGGGCTGGTAAAAGCACCTTGGGCAACATATTAACAGGTCGTGAAGGCTATGAAGTAGAGCAAGGCTCTGCCACGTTAAATGGAATAGATTTGTTTGAGCTAGAACCTGAAGAACGTGCCTGTGAGGGACTGTTTTTAGCATTTCAATACCCAGCTGAAATCCCCGGTATCAGTAATCTTGAGTTTTTACGTGCTTCATACAATAGCATGCGTCGCTACCATGGTGAGCCAGAACTGTCACAAATCGAGATGTTAAAACTTACCCGTGCTAAGTGTAAAGAAATTGGTATGAAAGAAGATTTCTTAAAACGTGGTGTGAATGAAGGTTTTAGCGGTGGCGAGAAAAAACGCAATGAAATTTTGCAAATGATGCTACTAGAACCTAAATTATGTATCCTAGATGAAACAGATTCTGGATTAGATATTGACGCACTGCAAGCGGTTGCAGAAGGTGTTAATAGTTTAAGAACGCCAGAACGCTCATTTATTGTGGTCACGCATTACCAACGATTGCTTGATTATATCGTGCCAGATTATGTACACATTTTAAGTGATGGAAAAATTGTAAAATCAGGTGATAAATCGCTGGCTTTAGACCTAGAAAACCATGGCTATGATTGGGTCATTGAAAACCGCTAATTTTTGTCGCTTTATTTTGATTTATTTATAATATGAGTGATATAAGTCGGTCATAACGCTTAAAATAAAAGTATCAACGAATAAGATAAACAA
Source organism: Psychrobacter sp. HD31 (assembly GCF_051097895.1). GTDB lineage: Bacteria > Pseudomonadota > Gammaproteobacteria > Pseudomonadales > Moraxellaceae > Psychrobacter. The sequence goes on along the minus strand of NZ_CP142525.1, from coordinate 561,571 downwards.
TGAACACAAAAACAAATAACACTGTCATACCCCAACTTGTGGCACTCGCAACAGGCTTAAATAAAACAGATTGGCTGAGTGAATACCGCCAAACTCACATTGATGCGTTACAGCAGTCTGTATTTCCTCATGCAGGTGTTGAGCACTTTAAATATAACCGCATGGATGCTTTTTTAGATAAGCAATTTAATCTGGCAGAGAATGCGACAAATGAGCAGTTTGCTATCAACTTGTTAAAAAATGATAGTTTGCTGAGCACGCAAGTACGAGAACAAGTTGTTTTTGTAGATGGTGTATTTTCTGAATCGTTAAGTGCGCTTGGTAATCATCAAATTGTTACCTTTAACAAAGCTAATAGTACACAGCAAGCTAAGATTGTTGATATGCTTTCTAGCCATCGTGTTGAAAACAACCCATTTATTGTTGCTAATGCCTGTTTTACCGGGGTAAATAATAATGCCATTTTGATAGAAGCTAATCAATCAAGCCCTAACAGTATTATTGAAATCATTCATATTAACTCTAGCCGTAAAAACGATACCATTGTTAATTCTCAGGTATTAATTGATATTGCGGATGGGTGCAAAGCATCGGTAGTAAATCGCTGTTTAAGCGAAAACGATGATGATAGCAGATGTAACGTTTTATCAACTCAGCATAACATCATTAATATTGGCAAAAATGCAAGTTGCACTTACTATGACTTAACACTACCAAATAATAATGCGTTACATTTTGCCAGTACTTGCTATAACCTGCAATCAAATTGTCAGCTCGATTCATTTAATACGGCAACCGGCAGTACATTAAACAAAGTTGATATTGAAGTTAATCATCTTGGTGAACATGCCCAAGCAAACATTGATGGATTGTACGTTGCAAATAACCAGCAGCAAGTCGATTACCACACGACAGTTAATCATCCTCTACCAAATGGTAAAACAAATGAAAACTTTAGAGGGCTGGTAAACGGCAATGCCGAAGCAACCTTTAATGGGCGTATTCATATCTCGCCAGATGCACAAAAGACGCTTGCCGAGCTAAGCAATAAAAACTTGCTTCTATCTGATGATGCCATTTTACACACCAAACCAGAGTTAGAAATTTATGCCGATGATGTCGTGTGTGCGCATGGTGCAACAGTAAGCCGACTAAATAATCGGTCTTTAAATTATTTAAGAGCACGTGGTATTGCCAAACAAGAGGCAGAAATGATGTTAAGCTATGCTTTTTTTGATGAATTGTTAGAAGAGCTTGTGCATCAAGAAATTGCTGAATACTTGCGCCCTATTTTATTTAAGCGTTTTGGATAACCTGTTAATATTTTGTTTATCGCTTAATAAAACTAGTAAAGCTTTAAAAGAGAACCTATAAATGAGTACCTTTGACGTTAATAAAATCCGCCAAGATTTTCCCATTCTTCACCAAGAAGTAAATGGACAACCACTTGTTTATTTGGATAATGCTGCCACTACGCAAAAACCACAGGCAGTTATTGATGCATTGGTGCATTACTATACATATGACAACTCAAATGTACACCGTGGTGCGCATACACTTGCTGACCGTGCTACCCGCCATTTTGAAGAGAGTCGTCAAACGGTTCAAAAATTTATTAATGCTAATTATGATGCCGAAATTATATGGACAAAAGGCACAACCGAAAGCATTAACATGGTGGCAAATAGTTTTTTACCTACCATTGCAAAAAAAGGTGGTAAAGTAATCGTATCAGAGCTAGAGCACCACGCTAACTTTGTGCCATGGCAACAACAATGTCTCAAGTTAGGGCTTGATTTTATTGTCATACCAGCAACAGCAGATGGCATGATTGACATGCAAGAATACGAGCGTCAGCTGGATGAGCATGTCATCATGGTAGCTGTAACTAATGTTGCCAACAGTTTGGGTACCATTCAGCCTGTCGAAAAAATTATTAAAATGGCGCATGCAGTAGGTGCAAAAGTATTAATTGATGGCGCCCAAGCTATATCGCATTTAAACGTTGATGTACAGAATTTAGGTTGTGATTTTTTTGCCTTTTCTGGGCACAAATTATTTGCCCCCACGGGCGTTGGTGTGTTGTACGGCAAGCGTGAATTGCTTGAGCAAATGGACGTTTACCAGATGGGCGGTGAGATGATTAAAGAAGTGAGCATTGAGCAAACAAGCTTTAATGTATTACCATTTAAGTTTGAAGCTGGCACACCTAACATTGCGGATGTTATTGGTTTAAAAGCGGCAATAGACTACTTAAATGCCATTGATGATAAGTATCCAAACGCACGTTATGAGCATGAAGAAGCACTTTCTAATCATTTATCCCAAAGAGCAACAGCCTTTGAGGGACTCACCCCTATCGGCGTTAATAATAAACGTGCTGGCGTACTAAGCTTTACGCTGAAAGGTATCCATTGTCATGATGTTTCTATGTTGTTAGATCAGCAAGGTATTGCTATTCGAACAGGACACCATTGCGCCATGCCAATTATGAACAAATTAAAGCTACCCGCTGGCACATTACGTGCATCTTTGTCTTTTTATAATACCAAACAAGATATTGACCGACTATTTGACGCGCTAGAAAAAGCAAAAACATTTTTAGGTTAATTTATATATAATAAACCTAATTTAATCCTTATTTATTATAATCACATATTACAAATTACTGGGGCAAATTATGAGTATTGAAGTATTCAACCCAATCTCGCAACAACCTATCCGTGTCACCGATACGGCAATTGAATTTTTTAAGAAAAAACTAAAAAATCAAGAAATTCAATCTATCCGTATTTCTGTTAAAACAAGTGGTTGTGCTGGCTATTCTTATGTTATTGACTATGGTGAACAATCCGAAAAAACAGATAGCGAACACAATTTTGATGGTGTTAAAATCTTTGTTTCAGAGCAAGCGCTTAAAATGATTGTTGGTAGTGAAATTGACTTAAAGCAAGAAGGTTTAAACAAGTCAATCGTGTTTAATAACCCAAATGTTACTGCAAGCTGTGGGTGTGGAACAAGTTTTACGACCGAATAATAATTTAAGCATAACTGGATATTAATCCATTAAAGCAGTAGCTTTGGAAAATTTATTAAGAGAGAGACCTATGGCAGTTTTAGGAAAAGACATCACTGCAGAAGATATTTTAGATCAAATGTCATTTTTTGATAGTTGGGAAGAGAAATACGCATTTATCATTGATTTAGGCAAGCAATTACCAGTGTGTGAAAACTGTGATTGTATTGAAAAAAATGTAGTTAAAGGTTGCCAGAGTCAAGTTTGGATTACCAGCTTTAAACATGAAGATAAATTCACATTTCGAGCGAATAGTGATGCCATTATTGTTAAAGGGCTACTGGCAATTATTATTGCTGCTTATAACTTTAAGAGCAGTGCTGAAATATTAGCCTTTGATATTGAAGACTATTTTGCTCAATTAGACTTGTTGCAACATATTAGTAATGTGCGTGGTAACGGTTTAAAAGCTATGGTTGATAGAGTAAGAAGCTTGGTTGCCTAAAAATTAAAAGTTTTTAGTCACTCTTTATTAGGCACGGGTTGAAAAATCGGATTGTATTTATTAAAAAAGGAAAGGCATCAAACCTTTCCTTTTTTGTTTTAATCATAAAATAAAGACTAACTGGTTAAAAGATTAACTCATCTTCCATTCAAATGGCATCTCGTTATGCCCACGCAACGCCATCATCAATGTTTGTTGCATTTGTTGTAACACAGGTTGTGTATACTGCACTGCTGGCGTGCCCCATACAGGGTTTGGCCATTTACTATCATTTTGATAACGTACTATGTGATGAAAATGTAGCTGAGGTACTTGATTACCCAGCGCCGCCACATTCATTTTATCTGCCTGAAATGCTTTTGCCAACTGGCTTGATAACCAGCTAGATTCACGTAAAAACTGAACTTGATCAGCAGGTGTTAGCTCGTAAAGTTCAGTAACGCCAGGAACCCTAGGTACTAAAATTAACCATGGAAACTGGCAATCATTCATCAACCTTAATGTTGACAAAGGAAACTCGCCCACCAAAAAAGTATCTTGGGCTAATGTTTGGTGTAATTGAAACATAATTTATAAACCGAAATTAAAATATTAATAAGTTGTAATACCGCTATTTTAACAGTTATTTAACTTAAGCGATAGCACATCTAAGGTTAATCAGCATACTTTCACTACATGCTGATTATCCATTGCCTTATCATCACTCACTGATTGCTAAGATACTGTCTAAAGTTTCTACAACATTTTTTGAGGTAACTTGCGCTTTTAGTTGATTAAGCTGAGTTTGCGCCACCTCTTTTAGGGGCTGTATTAAAGTGTTCCAACGAGCCATTGGCTGTAACAAACGAGAAGCCAATGCTGGGTTTGACTTATCTAATTTTACAATGACCTCTAAATAAGTACGAAGCCCCTCATCAGACCACAATTTGACAGGTTGAGCGGCTAGCCCTCTCATAACAGCATTAATTCTATTCGGTGTACCCCAGTCAAACCTGTCATGGGTCAGTAATTGTTGAATTTGCTTTAAACTAATGGCATCTGAGCCTGCCTGTGCTGTAAACCACATATCAATAACCAATTCATTAGACTCAAAACGGTTGTAAAAATCCGTTAAGTAATCAGCCACATTTTCGGTTTGATAATCAATCATAGCAGCAAGTGCTCCAATACGTTCTGTCATGCAACTAGCTTGGTTGTATTGTTGACTTGCCAAGCTCATGCCTTCTTGTTTATCGGTTTGTACAAGCATGGCTAAAATAATGTTACGCAGCGCCCTCACCCCTTTAGCATATGGCGTATCTTCATAACTTTGCATAGGCAAATGATGGTATAAGTCAATCAAAGAATCTTGCATATGATGAGCAATTTTAGTCTTTAAAGCCGCTCTTTTTTGTTTGATAATACTTGGGTCATAATCTTTGTTGATTGAAGTCGCCATTTCTCGCTCGGCAGGTATATCAAACAAGCGAGCCGCTAGCATTGGGTCACTGCTTTGTGGATGCTTGACTAAGCTAATGACAGAATTTTTAATCGCATTTAAATATACATTTGTGTCTTTATCGTCGCTTAATACCATGTTTACAAGTATTTGAGCAGCTTGCCAACGGTTAAACCCATTGGTTTCATGTTCAATTAAAAATGCCAGCTCCTCGGCTGATTGTACAAAATCTAAATTTACAGGGGCAGAAAAATCACGCAATAGTGAAACAACCGGCTTAGTATTCACATCCAAATCTTCAAAAATGAAATCTTGATGTGCTTTTGTTAGCATTAACATTTTTTCTGCAATAATTTGCCCACTGTTTGCATCAAATAAGGCAGTAGAAACCGGAATCGGCAAAGGTTTTGGTGCGTCATAACCAGTAACATGACGTGTTTTTTGCGATAAACTGAGTGTTAAACTGCGATTAGTTTCATCAAAATGGCTGGTTGCACTTACTTTTGGAGTGCCAGGTTGACGATACCATGTGATAAAATCTGAAACCCTTGTATCAACAGAGCTTAATGCACTTAACCAGTCTTCAACCGTCACTGCTTTGCCATCATAGCGTTTAAAATATTCATCCGTACCTTTACGGTAATTTTCTTTACCCATCATATTTGCCATCATACGGCAAATTTCTGCCCCTTTTTCATAAACAGTAGCGGTATAAAAATTATTAATTTCAACAAAGCTTTCTGGCCTTACTGGGTGTGATAGTGCACCTGCATCTTCACTAAACTGTGCCGCACGTAATATGCTTACATCTTCGATACGTTGTACAGCAGGTGACTGATGATCAGCAGAAAAAGACTGATCTCTAAATACAGTTAAGCCTTCTTTTAAACACAGTTGAAACCAGTCACGGCAAGTGATGCGATTACCTGTCCAGTTATGAAAATATTCATGTGCAATAATTGCTTTAACACTAAAAGTGCGTGGGTCTGTTGTGGTTTCTGGAGTTGAAAGGACACAAGCGGTATTAAAAATATTTAATCCTTTGTTTTCCATCGCACCCATATTAAATTGACTGACTGCGACAATCATGTAACGATTCAAATCATACGTTCTACCATAATTTTCTTCATCCCATTTCATGGAATCTTTAAGCGCTTGCATGGCAACATCACATTTATCAATGTCTTCTTGTTTGGTATAAATTTCTAACAGGACTTCTCTTCCTTCAGATGTGATAAATTGATCTTGAATGACTTCAAGGTCTGCAATAACACAGGCAAAAAGATAACTTGGTTTTTTAGCAGGGTCTTGCCAAACGGCATAATGTCGGTTGCCAGCAAGCTCACCAGAGTCTATTAAATGCCCATTAGCAAGTAATGTTGGGTATTTTTTATCCGCCTCTACTCTTGTTATATATTTCGCTAGCACGTCTGGTCTGTCAGGAAAAAAGGTAATTTTACGGAAGCCTTCTGCCTCACATTGAGTAACAAACATGGTGTTTTTTTGATATTCGATACCATTGTTTTTACCATCACCAGCCATGTAAAGCCCTTCAAGTGATGTATTGTCTTGAGGCTTGATTTTAACCGATGTTTTTATTGTAACCTCATTTGGTAATGGACTACCGTTTGCTAATGAGTTAACGATTAATTGCTCGTCGTCTAGTTGATAATTGTTTGATGTCAACAATTGTCCATTAACCTCAATTGAAAGCAGCTCTAAGTCTCTCCCAAGTAATACTAAATCACCCTCTTCTTGTTTATGCATTTTAAGTTCGGCATCAACAACGGCGTGGTCGTCATACATCTTAATGTCCAGTTCTACCTCACTAACATTAAAGCAAGGTGCTTGATAATCTTTAAGATATATTTTATTTTTTGTTTGATTGTTACTCATAAGACTTCCAAATATTTAGCAATAAAACCTCTATTGTATCATTAATAAAATGATTAAAACTGTTTGAAACTTGTCTTTATTTTTGTTTCCTATAAGCATAAAAAATTGTTTAAGATTTGTGTTTTTTTAGCAGTAAGCTTTAAATTAAGCTACAATAGTTTTAGTCTAATGCTTACATTTAAATAAAAAGGAATAATCATGATTTTAGGTAAAAACGTGTTTTTTGCTGCTGTATGTGCGTCAGCTATGGTTACTGGTTGTGCAAGCCATCCAAAACAATCTGATATTATTGTATCTCCTGTTAATAGCAGTTATCCAGCAAATGTTTCTGGGATTGATTACAACTATACCAGTGGTGCTTTGGTTACTAACTCACCAGATGTTGTAAAGGCAGCTGCTAATCTAGCTTCTGTTGTTTATTTTGATTTTAATAGCAGCATAATAAGCCAAGCTGGCAAAAACACACTTAATAAGCAAGTAGCATTTTTAAAACAAAACCCAACAGCACGTGTTTTAGTGACAGGTCATACAGATGAGCGAGGCAGCCGTGAATATAACCTTGCACTTGGCGAGCGCCGTGCACAAACGGTAAGAAAATATTTAGCTTCACAAGGCGTTAATGTGGGAAGTATAGAGATTAGAAGCTTAGGAGAAGAAATGCCGGCAGCCAATGGCAGAAATGAAGAAGCTTATCGCCAAAATCGCCGTGCGGTTTTATCTTACTAAAGATTCATTAAAAAATTTCAATAAAGATGACATAACTAATAAGCTTTAATAAAATTAAAGCTTATTGGCGTTTAATTTGATTGGCATAAAATGTTATCAAAACATGAATTAAAATAAACATTGTTCATATTGATTTGGAATAAATCGATCTACCAAAGTGCCTAAATCAGCTGCCATTACCTCTGTATCAATTACTCTGGCTTCTGCCAAACTGTAATCCTCTGCCCTCTCTCCAATAAGCGTTGCCGCTATATTAGCAACGATTGGCATATGACAAACAACCAATAAGCAATTTAGCTCTTCAAACTCATCACTCATTTTTTTTACGGCTTCTTTGGCTTCATCGGCTGGTGTGATGTAATCTAATGTTTTTACGCCAGTACCTGGCATTAAGTCTGTAAATGATTCAAGTGTTTGCATGGCCCGAACATAAGGGCTAGACACCATCATATCAGGCTGGTAACGACCTAAAATATAATCAGCCGTTTGATTTGCCTGTTTATGACCAAGTGGTGTGAGTTTTCTATTATTGTCAGAAACTTTAAACCCTTCTGCCTCACCATGTCTTATTAATATTATTTTCATAGCAATTAAGTCGTTAAGTTATTTTATGTATTTAAATTTAATGTATTATTTGTTTTTTTCAATCAGTTGGCTTAAATCTGCATTGCTAAGATCATGCGGCATAACAAATTCTACATCACTTCTAAAGCCGGCTTCCATCAAGTTTAAAGCAACACCTAAAGCAGCTTTGTCTTCATACAACACGGCATGCAGTGCGTGTGTAATTGGCATATAAACATCTTCTTTTGTGGCTTTTTCGTGCACTTGTTCTATGGTGTTAACCCCTTCGGCAGTTTGTCCTAGCTTTTTAATAGCTTGCTCTAGGGTTTTGCCTTCACCCAACATTTTACCAACTCTAAAATTACGGCTTAATGACGAGTTACATGTTGCATACAAATCTCCCACCCCAGATAAACCTAAAAAGGTAAGTGGATTTGCCCCCATAGACACCCCAAAACGGCTCATTTCTGCCAAGGCACGTGTTAAAATCATGGCTTTAGTGTTATCACCAACATCATAAGCAGATGCCATACCCATGGCAATTGCATAAATATTTTTTAATGCACCACCCAGTTCAACGCCCCTCACATCATCACTTGCAAACACCCTAAAAAATGCAGAATGCAACGCTTGTTGAACGGCATGACGGAGTTGCTCTGATTCACTTGCGATGACGGTACCCGATGGCATATTATCCATAATCTCTACCGCTAGGTTTGGACCAGACATAACACCAAAATTTACTTCGGGTAATTCTTCTATAATAATGTCACTCATAAGTGCAAAGGTATCTTTTTCCATACCTTTGGTAAGTGAAACGATAGACTGACCAGTAATAAAGGGCTTTATTTTTTGAAGCGTTTCTCTAAATGCCGAGCTGGGTACAGCAACAAAAATAATGTCTGTATTTTTAACTGCATCTTCAATACTGTGGTCAAAATTAAGTCGAGGGTCTAATGTATAATTAGGTAAATATTGCTTATTGACATAGTGTTTTTGCATATATTTAACACTACGTTTGTTGCGTACCCAAAGCGTTGTGGTGCAACCATTGCGTGCAGATAAATTTGCCATTGCTGTGCCAAAACTACCACCGCCAATAAATGCTAAGCGCAATGGTTGCCCTTCTTTGGACTTTTTCTCTGATATTTTATCTTCTAATGGATTTTTTGGTTTTTTTGCTAAACGTTCTTTACCAGCTTTTCTTGCTTTATCAAGAATATTGGTCAATTTAGTCATATTATTTTGATGATTTAAATCACTCATGAGTTATCCATTTAAATTAGTAAGTCATAAATTATAAATATAGTACCACAACAGTCTTAATGATAAGTGACATAATATGTGGTTAGCGGTATCATTAGGTATATCAAATGTTTCTATTTTATATCCGCTTTATCAAGTGATGAACTCAGCATAGAGTCTATACATAAAGCCTATGTATCTTCAAACTTTATAAAGTCATCGATTTCAATTGGTCTTCTTTGTGGTAAGCCACAGTGTGCAGTGCCTGTATATATAAACCCGACTACATAGTCTTCAGATCCAACATTAAAATAACGTTTAACATCTGGTTCATTGCATAAAAGTCCTGTACGCCAGACGCTGTTAAAACCTTGTGCTTGAAGCGCTAATATCAGGTTTTGTATGCTGGCACCAGCACTCAAAACTTGCTCAAATGTAGGTACTTTTTCATGGTATTGCATGCGTGTAACCACGGTTATCAAAACTGGTGCTCTAAGTGGCAATTTTTGCGTTTTAGTGATGGTCTTTTCATCAAGCTCATCGCCATCACGCGCAGCTTTTGCTTTAGCAGCTGCTAAAAATGCCCTACCCAGTTCATGTCTGGCATTGCCTTTTGTAACGATAAAACGCCAAGGCTGTAATCTTTTGTGGTCTGGCGCCGTCATAGCACAATGTATGGCTTTTTTTAACTGTTCCATACTGGGTGCTGGGATATCTAAGTTACCAATACTACGACGAGACTCTATCCAATTAATTAATGCATCACCAGTGGTTTGTGTATTTTCGTTCATTGCTTAATCCTTGTGTATGACAACTTTATTGTTTTTATTAATTTTTAGCTATTCATCTAATCGATGTTCTTCTTTTAAGTAATCTTCTGATTGCATCTCTAATAGCCTTGACCGTGTTCTTTCAATCTCAAACGCCATGGTTGTGCCATCGTATAATTCAAGAATAGATTGCTCAGCACGAACTAGCAATTTGACACGTCTGTCATAAAATTCATCTACAAGATAGATAAATCTGCGTGTTGGGTCCACCAAGCCATCGGTTAGTGCCGGAACATTATCAATCAGTATCGTTTCATAATCATTTGCCATTTCAATAAAATCAGAAGCAGAACGTGGCTCCATACATAGCTGACGGAATTCACAAAATAAAGTGTTTTCTGTACGTGCATTAATGGATATTTCACGACCATTAATCACAATTGGGTCTTTGATTTGTTTTTGATTGTTTGCAAGCTTTGCAAAACGGTTAGCTAGCCAATGAGAATTATCTCGAGTTAATGGATGAACATACAATTTAGCTTGTTGTAGCACTCGCAAACGATAATCAACCCCAGAGTCAATATTCATAACCGTGTTATGTTTTTCAACCTCTTTAATAGCAGGTAAGAACCGGTCTCTATGGATACCATCTTTATAAAGACCTGAAGGCTCAATGTTAGAGGTTGCAACCAAAGTGATGCCTTTATTAAATAACATGGTAAATAAATCACCAAGAATCATGGCATCAGAAACACTGGTGACAAAAAACTCATCAAAACAAATGACTTTTGCTTTTTGATGAATGTTATCAGCAACTTTTTGTAATGGATCTTGCTGACCTGCTAATTCATTTAATTGTTTATGAACTGACTTCATAAAATGATGAAAGTGCATCCGCATTTTTTGGTCAGTAGGTACTGACTCATAAAACATATCCATCATCCATGTTTTACCGCGCCCAACACCGCCCCACATGTACAAACCTTTGGGCATACTAATTGCAGATTTTGATGGCTTTAAAAAAGAAAATAGCCCTTTTTTAGCAGGTTGATTCGGTGAGTTTTTTTGCAATTCGACACAAATACTGTCTAGGTATGTCATTGCTTGCTCTTGCATATCATCATGGCTAAAGTCACCACTTGCAATTGCGTTTTTATATTTTTGTAGAGGGAATAAAGCTGTTTTCGTCATTATTTAATCCATAAAATAAATGTTATTCGTTTTTAAATTTTGGGCTTATAACCTTTTATGTATCGAGTTAAACAAACGTCCGTTGTTCAATTAATTGTTTTAACTCACCCAATTTCCCATGAAAAAAGTGCCCCACTTGTGGCATTACGTCAACACAAACTTCCATTGTATTTGCAAAAGCTACTATTGCATCTGGGTCTACGACTTCGTCATCACTTCCATAAATAACAAAAGTCTTAAGCGTTGGTAAAGATAAATCGCTGGTATCATTGTTTACAACCGAGGGGGCAATTAAGGCAACTTTTTGTAAATCAAAGTCTTCTAGCCCCCAAATGTGAGCAGATAACATTAAAGCTTCTGCAACTCTTGCGGTAACATAACCACCAAAAGAAAACCCACCTAACCACAGTTTGCGAGCATTGGTTTGTTCTTGTATCCATTGTAATACATTAATGGCATCGATGACTTCTCCTTTTGCATAATCATGTTCGCCTGATGATGCGCCAACACCCCGGAAGTTAAAACGCACAACATGAAACCCAGCATCCCTAGCAAAACGATACATGGTCGTTACTACTTTATTGGTCATCGCACCGCCATGTAACGGGTTAGGATGGCATAACAGGGCAACCGTATCCGTTGATTCATCAAATGGATTACCATTTTGCCACAGGGCATCAACTTCTAATACGCCTTCTGGTGCTTTTATTAAAATGTTTTTTTTGCTTTGCATAGATTTATTTGCTATCCGTTTTGCGATATACCACAAGTTATTATCGTCAATATTAAAGTTGCGATATTGTATCACTTTTTGTTAACGTTATAATGAGCTTAACTTGTTATAGCCAACACTTTTACCTTGGTCACCATAAAAGCCGAGTTGACGCCAAACTTCGTATAAACAAATCGCCACACTATTTGATAAGTTTAAACTACGAGAATCCGGCAACATGGGTAGCCTTAACCAATTTTCTTCACCAATATCTGTTCTAATCTCTTCAGGCAAACCTGCGGTTTCTGAACCAAAAACCAAAGCAATATTGTCCTGTTGATTTGGTTGACTACCCTCATCATTAGATTCATTAAATGCATACTCATAAAAAGGCTTGCTAAATTTTGTGGTTAAAGCGACTTTTTTATTGCACTTGTGTTCAGCAAGACAATGGATAACGTCATCCCAGCTGTCATGCACGTTTAAATGTGCATACTCATGATAATCTAGACCTGCCCTTCTTAATTTTTTATCATCAAGCTCAAAACCAAGGGGTTTTAACAAATGCAGTTTAGCACCTGTATTTGCACACAAACGTATAATGTTACCCGTGTTACTTGGCATTTTAGGATGTACTAAAATAATATGAATCATAAGCAAGTTGTTTTAAATATTATTATGGTTTGATAAACCATGGCTAAAAAGTAAAGAAGACAAAAAATAGTTATCTATTGATTAAAAAAAGTTAATTCTAGCAAAAAAAAATCATTTTTACTTATTAATTAACAATAAAGAAAGTAAAAAACGTATTAATTAGTTATTGGCTATTGATAACATAAACTGAGTTGGCTATGATAATGTGGCATATGTAAATACTTATTTTTAGAGGTCTATTATGAAAAAATTGCTTTTAACTGCCGCACTTAGCACATTTGTTTTAACTGGTTGTAATACGGTTAATGGTCTTGGTCAAGATTTAACAAAAGCTGGTAGTGCTATATCTAAGGCTGCAAACGGCACAAAAACAAAGCTGTCAAATATGGGTAATAACAACAGTAATCAAGGTAAATATAACCCTTATCAATAGTTATATTTTTGCTAAAACGATAATAACAACGATTAAAAGCTGCTTTCATAGCAGCTTTTTTTACATGCTTAATATGTTACGTGCCTAAATAGGCAAACTGTAATGATAATTAAATAAATTTTTCAATCAATTGATTTAAAAATCTTCTTCCTAAATTAGTTGGCTGTATGAGGTTATTATCATCAAACAACAGCCCTTGTTTTTTTAATTGATTAAGCGTGTTTGTAAAATCTGTGGTAATTTTTATTCCTGTTCTATGGGTTAACTCTTCAATTGTTATGCCATCTGATAGCCTTAAAGAGTCCAGCATAAACTCACCCAATAAGTCGTCTTCATTAATTTTTTGCCAGCCAACTTGTTTAGGTGCTACTGTAAAGTTTACATAATCTTTAGGCAATCGAGATTTACTAAAACGATAAACCCCTTGCTCATAGTCAGCTAATTGGTCTGGGTTGTTTTGTTGGATACTAACTTTGCCATGTGCACCGGCACCGATAGCAAGGTAGTCTCCAAACTTCCAATAGTTGATATTGTGCCTGCATGGCTCATCATCAGTTGATACCCAAGCTGATACCTCATAATTTTTAAAGCCCTTATCCTGCAATAATTGACTGCCCTGTACTTCAATGTTTGCTAATGTATCTTCATTAGGCAATATGGGTTTATCTCGATAAAATATGGTATTTGGCTCAATGGTTAACTGATACCAAGAAATATGGGTTGCACCCGCCATCACTGCTTGGTTGATATCAAATATTGCTTCATCAACACTTTGGTTGGGTAGTCCATGCATTAAGTCAACATTGATGCGTTTAAAACCTGCCTGCTTTGCTGATTTTATTGCTATGCTGGCTTGGCTGGCATCATGTATGCGACCTAGTTTTTTAAGCTTTTGATTATTGAACGTTTGTACCCCAATAGATAAACGATTGATTCCCACCGCTAGATACTCTGCAAAAGGCGCATGTTCAATGGTTGCTGGGTTTGCTTCCATGGTAACCTCTATATCATCAACAAAATGATAGAGCGCTCGTAGTCCATCAAACAAACGATGATATTCATCAATCGGTAAAATTGAGGGTGTACCACCACCAATAAATATAGAAGATAGCTTACGCCCCTGTACAAAATTAACTTGCGATTTTGCGTCTAAAAGCAGTGCATCAACATAAGTGGTAAAATCAGTATCATCCTTTAATTGATGAGAGTTAAAATCACAATATGGACATTTACGGACACACCAAGGTATATGGATATATAAAGCGAGCGGGATTATAGAAACGTTTAGCAAATCAATAGTCTTAAAAATTCTTATTGTCTCAATGTAGAATGAGGTATTATATCCAGCTTACTAAAAAACAAGAAGTATTCTTTTTATGTTTACTAAAATAACAAAAAATTCATTTAAAAAACATAGCAAAGTTTTACTTGCGCTTGTATTGCCGATAGTGATTACACAATTTAGCCAGTCTGCCTTAGGCGTGGTTGATGCCATTATGGCAGGTCAAGTTTCAGCGTTAGATTTAGCGGCGGTTTCTATCGGTGCAGGTATGTGGATGCCTATTTTTTTGCTAGCGAGCGGCACTTTAATTGCAACCACACCGTTAATTGGTGAGGTTGTAGGACGCAATGAACACGAGCATGTGGCACACATAACGCAACAGTCCCTATGGACAGCCATTGCCATTGGTGTTGTTGGTTTTGTGTTGGTTAATATTAGTCCCTTATTATTTGAACCCATGGGGGTGCCAGAAAATATTCGCCCCATTGCCCGTTCTTATTTACACTGGGTGTCTTTTGGCTTTCCTGCCATGACCTGTTATGCGGTGTTACGTTGTTATTCCGAAGCCCTAGGGCGACCACAGCCAGTTACTTTAATTAGTATCATTGGTTTATTGGCGGATATTCCTTTAAATTACATTTTTATTTACGGTAAATTTGGTTTGCCCGCAATGGGCGGTGCAGGGTGTGGTGTGGCTACAGCATTGGTATTGTGGATTAACGTATTATTACTTGCCCTGTATTTATCATATTCTAAGCACCATACTTTTGCTTCTACAAGGTTTTTTTATGGTTTTAACAGCCCAAACAAACAACAAATTAGCAAGCTGTTAAAGCTTGGCGTGCCTATTGGTGTCGCTATTTTTTTTGAAGCAAGTTTATTTAGCATGGCAGCATTGGTTATTAGTGCATTGGGTGAGATAGCCGTTGCGGCTCATCAAATTGCATTGTCAGTGAGTACTCAAATTTTTATGATTCCATTATCAATTTCTATGGCATTAACCATTATGGTGTCTAACCGTTTTGGAGAAAATAACTTACCACTACTTAAAGAAGTTATTACCACAGGGCTGATTTGGTCATTTAGTATCTCGTTGCTTTCGGTTGTTGGTTTGTATATTTGGCGTGCAGATATTGCCATGGCATTTGGAGACAACAAACAAGTGCAGCAAATAGCAATTGGTTTACTTATTTATGCAATGGGTTATCAAGTTTTTGATGCTTGGCAGGTGAGTATTGCCGGGATACTCCGTGGCATACAAGACACCAGCATGCCGATGATAATCACCTTTTTTTGCTATTGGTTAGTTGCCTTGCCACTTGGTATTTATTTAGTCAGATACACCGACATTGGTGTGCAAGGCTTTTGGATGGCGCTGGTAACAGGGCTTAGCTTAGCCGCCATATTATTATCGGTGCGTTTAAAACATCAGTTAAAACAGGTAACAATAAAAAACGCTAAAAGCGTATCATGACCTTTTTATCTATTTTTATTGTTATAGTCAGTTATGATCGTTGCCCAATCACTTCATCCCAATGGCTGATAACCAGCTCGCGCATGTCGTGCCAGTCTGACTCTTTTACGAGTAGTTTTTTACCAGATAAAGCCAGCTGGTGAGTCATGCCGCGTATTTTTAAATAAGACTCAGTAAGTTGTTGACAGCGTTGATCTGACCATACGTTATTTTGAGCAAGCGACTCAAAAATACGCACGTTATCACTCCATTTGGTTAAGTTGGGTTTGTCATGTGCAAATGCCAAAATTGCAAATTGTGCAATAAACTCAATATCAACAATACCGCCAGCATCTTGCTTTAAATGAAACTTACCTTCTTTTTGAGTTTGTTTGTTACTACCAAGGTGGTCTTGCATTTTAACACGCATGCCAGAGACCTCCTTTTTAACATCTTCTAAGTTACGTTTTTGCGATAAAACAAGATGGCGAATTGAATCAAATTTATTCATTACTTTTTTATCGCCACAAATGGCACGCGCACGCACTAACGCTTGATGCTCCCATTCCCATGCTTTTTCTAGTTGATACAGCTCAAAGGCATATGCAGATACTACCATCATCCCAGCATTACCAGATGGTCTTAAGCGCATGTCAATCTCATACGCTTTACCATCGCGTGTTTGGCTACTTAAGTAAGTCATTAATTTTTGTGCTAGCCTAGCAGCAAACTTCATACCACTAATCGGTTTTTCACCCGTGGTCATTGTTTGCTCTTTAATTTGGTGGATAAACACCAAGTCTAAGTCAGAAGAATATGACAGCTCAATGCCACCGAGTTTGCCATAACCAATAATGGCAAAACCAGAATTTGCCTCCGTAACTGGCTCACCAGATTTGCTAATAGGATAACCATGGCGCTTAACCAGCTGATTAAACGCCCTTTGTAATGATGCCTCAAGGACAACCTCTGCAATAAAGGTTAACGAGTCAGAAATTTTCATGATGTGGTGATGGTCAATGACATCACTGGCGGCAACTGCTAGCACCTGCATTTTTTTAAACAAACGCAAAACACTCAGCATGGTTTCTTCATCATCGGGTTCTACCCTTAACAAGTTTTGTTGTAATATACTTTTTAGCTCTGCTTTATCTGGTAAGTGATGATATCTTTCTTGTAAAAATGAGTCTAGTAACACAGGATAATTGCACAGCTCGTTAGCAATCCAAGGGCTGGCTGCTAGCATAGAAACCAAGTTTACACTTGCTTCTGGGTTTTCTACCAGCATCACTAAATAAATGGAACGCCTGCAAATAGACTCCAATAAGTTAATTAATCTAGGCACCGCAATATTGGCATCGCTTTGATTATTGTGATACTCAATAAGCGCCGGCACAAAGATGCCATACGCTTGTTCTAGTCTTTCTCGCACTTCATCGGTTAGCCCATCAACCAATTTACTTTGCCAAAAATTATCGACTATCTTTTTATTGTCATCGGTTAAAATATCATTCAGATTTTCAAAATGTTGGCTTACCTGTTTTTCGCTGTGCTCTTCATCGGTATGTTGTCTTGTTGTGACCAGCTCATCAAAGGGTCTAATAACTTTTTGCCTGTGTTCATTTAGGGCAGTCATTAGCTCATCCCAGCTTTGATAGCCAAGCGTTATTGCCATATTTTGTTGCGCTTGGTTGTCAGCAGGTAATTTTTGAGTTTGTTGATCATCTACCGCTTGAATCGCATGTTCTAGGCGACGTAAAAATAAATACGCTGCTTTTAAATCACGGTGAGTTGCATCTTCAAAAAAACCATGTTTGTTAAGTTCTTTCATGGCACCAAGGCAAGTTTTAATTTGCAGCTGTTGATAATGACCACCATAAATAAGCTGAAAAGCCTGTACAATAAACTCAATATCTCGAATGCCCCCTGCCCCAAGTTTGACATTACTTAAGTCTTCTCGCTGTGCCACTTGTGTTTGAATCATTGATTTCATATCTCTCAATGCGGCAAACATGCTGTAGTCTACATAGTGCCTAAAAACAAAGGGTTTGGTTATCTCATCTAGTGTTTGTTTATAGTCTTCATCAATATCATTAACGACACGTGCCTTCATCCATGCAAAACGCTCCCAATCACGCCCATGCTGTGCAAAGTATTTATTTAATGCCGATAAATGAATTGCTAAGTCACTGCCATCGCCCCAGGGTCTGAGCCTCATATCTACTCTAAATACAAAACCATCTGCGGTATTGGTATCTAAAAGTTTAATAATCCCCTGCCCCAATCGCACCATAAAGCGCTTATTATCCACCTCTTTTGCTTTGTCAAAACCTGTTGTGTCTGTATACCCCTGTTTTTGATGTACAAAAATCAAGTCAATATCACTGGATAAATTAAGCTCATTTGCCCCCAGTTTACCCATTGCAAAAATTGCCATATCATCATATTGACGCTCGCCATTTTCATCTTTATAACTTGGGCGGCCATAACGTTTAACCAAATTATTATAGGTATATTCTTTTGCAAATTTAATGCAGCCATCGGCAAAATTAGAAAGCTCTTGCGTCAGGGTTGCGACATCGGTCAAATTTAATGCATCTTGCCAAATCCAACGCAGCATTAATAAGTTGCGTAGCTTTCGCAGCCCTTGCATAACCCCTGCTTCATCTGCTAATTGGTAGTCTTCATCTAGGGTGTAATCTTGGATTAAATCTTCAATTTTTTGTGTCGATAACTCACTATCTAAGGGATAACTGGCAATAAATGCTTGGCACATTTGTTGTTTATTGTCCCACATTTTGCTGGCAAAATTACTAGCGATACGTAATGTTTGTAGTTGGCTATCGGTTGGCTCAAAAAATCTGTTTAACATAATTTATAAAAAAGTCTATTTGTTTAAAAGTTTGTTATGAATACATTCAGACTATCACAAATTTTTACTTGTTGCTGATATATTCAAAGTCTCTAGATACATAAAAAAAGCCCAAACTATTATCATAATTTGTGCTTTTTAACAAAATTAATGCTGATAAGTTTAAAAACTACAAAGTTACAAAAGGTAGATATGCTACTGTTTTGAATGCCAGCCCTGCCAATGCCAGCCCAATTAAAGCGCCAATTAAAACATCTGTTGGATAATGTAAACCAAGCACCATGCGAGAAATTGCAACTAAAATTGCAAAAGGCAACATCACAGGTAATAATATAGGGAAAAACGCCCCTAATAAGCTTGTAAATAATACGGCTTGCAGTGTGTGACCCGATGGAAAGCTAAAAACATCTAACGGACGTTCTTGCAGCATAATAACCTGATGCACTTGGTAAGGGCGTGGTCTAACCGTTTTAACTTTTAATAGCTTATATAAACCCACACCCAACAACCCAGTTATCATGGTAACAAACACCAAATGCAGCTGTTCAATCCCCCCTATTAAGGCGGCAACAAGTAGCATAGCGTACCAAAAAATACCATCACCCAGCCTACTAATGAGTTTAAAAAAGTTTGCAATCGCTTTATCGTATGAAAACTGATTGATGCGGATACACAAACGGGTATCCCAATATAACAGTTGGTTTGTATAGCCTGCCAAAGTTGGATAACGGTTAATAAAACCAAAAATAGGGCTTGGTGGCACAAAACTATCTTGTTTTAAGGTTTTTGTATTATTATTTTTATGGGCAATATGAGTGTTAACCCCATTTTCTTTTTCTTGATAATGGGTTTGTAGTTCATGTACTTTATCTAACAGTACATTGAGTTTGTTAATTTGCTGATTTGGCTGTGTCTTTTTCATAACAAACCTCTCATTTTTATATTATTGCTATTTTATTAGTGTATTCATCCATACTAATTAATGGCACTATTGTATTTAATGGCATCATTAAACATGGTTAACATTTGCTTGGCAGGATGCCCCCAAGATAGTTGCTCTACCTTTTTTCTTGCTTGCTCACCTTGCTGTCTTAGTTTTTGTAGCTTTGGTAAATTGGTTACCATTTTAATAAAATCATCTGTTTGATTTACTGCTACCAAGCCACCACAGCTGTCATCTACCAGCATCCCTGCAGCGGCATCATCAAAAGCATATACACCCAATCCACTTGCCATTGCTTCTGTCACAACATTGCCAAATGTTTCTACCTGACTTGCAAATACAAAAACATCACCGCTGGCATAATGTTTGGCTAAGTCTTCACCCCTTTGCATACCAGCAAAAATAATATCATCATTGCCCTTAGCCATTGTTTTAAGTCGGGTTGTATCTGGTCCATCGCCCACAATCACCAGTTTTGCCCCTCTGTGTAATTGTTGGCGCTGTAGTTTATTAAATCCTTTTATAACAATATCAACGCCTTTTTCTGGTGATAATCGGCTAACCATAACTAGTACCGTATCTTGACTCGCGACTCCCCACTGTTTACGTAGCGCGTCACTACTTTTGTTAGGATTAAATCCTGTTGTATCCACCCCTCTACCCACTTGATAAATACGCTTAAAACCTAACTTGGTTAAGTCGTCTTGGGTTTTTGGGCTAGGCACACAGGTTGCTAACGAGGCATTATGTAGATATTTAAAATAAGCCATCAAGGGGCTGGCAATGATGCCCATACCCAAATGTTTACTAAAATCATGAAATTGAGTGTGGTATCCCGTCGTAACAGGTAAATTACACTTTTTAGCGGCCTTTAATGCAGACAGCCCTAGTGGACCTTCGGTTGCGATATGGACAATGTCTGGTTTAATTTTTGCCAATATTTTTTTTATTTGTTTACTGCTGGCTACCCCCAGTTGGAGTTCTTTATACCTAGGGATGGGGATGCCCTTAACTTCAATATCGTTTTGTAAAGGGACATTTGCTGTACGATGCTGTTGTGTCTTATTATGGTCGCTTGACGTCGGCACAGATTTAGCTTTTGGGCGTATAAGGCTAATTTTGTGTCCCATTTTTACCAATGCGTTCATGATGTTGTTCAAACTCATAGCAACACCATTAATATCAGGTAACCATGTTTCAGTTACAAGTAGGATATGCAAGCTATTTTCTGCTGTTTTTGATGTTGGCTTTTTATGATTATATTGGCAATACTGCATTTCTTGAGTATCAAGGTTTGGTAATACCTCACTCTGTTGTTTAAAAATCATATTTGTATCATTAAAATCTTGCATTATCTTGTTCTACTCTAACCTGCGTTGTTCTATTTTTTTATTAACATCAGTGCGACTTAAAATTAAATTTTTTTTAAGTTATGCTTACTATAACAATCGGGTTTGACGGTTATATTGCAGTTTTATAGCAGTTTTATGACAGCTTATTTCATAACTTAAATAGTTTTAACCCGCTGGCACTAGTGTTAAAATAAAACGGCAAACCAATAATGCTGATAATAATTTATGAACACCCTGTTACTTATTACTAAATCGCCCTATCACCCAATGGCAGCCTATGCCTTGCGTTATGCTAAAAGTTATTTACATGAAGATGATAAAAGCTTAAAAGTATTTTTTTATGGCGATGGCGCAATGACTGCAAACAAGTTGCTTTGGCAATCTGCTGACCAACCAAATTTAACCAAAGATTGGCAACAACTAGCCGAAGTCTATGGCATTAATTTACCCGTTTGTGTGAGTACGGCTTTAACCCGTGGCATAACCGATGAACAAAATGCTCAAAGACACGCACTAGCAGCAGATAATCTTGCAACTGAATTTAGCTTGGTTGGTTTAAGCGAGCTGGTAATAGCCATGCAAGACAGCAAAGTAATACAATTTTAATTTTTTATGCCGATATACAGTAAATAGATAATGAAGATTCTTTTAAAAATAAAGTCAAACCAAGAGGTTGAATGTTACGAAGCAATGGCATTAGCAATGACGCTAGCCACCTTTGATAATGAAGTGCAAATTTGGCTAGACTCTGCCTGTTTTGGCATATTATTAAACCCAAATAGCCGCCTAGCAGGCATGATTAAATCGTTAGATTTATACGACTTACCTAAAGCTTGGCTAAATGACGATGTGTTTAGTGGTTGGCTTACAGGCATGCTAGATATGACAATAGCAAAACAGCTAACAAGCGTGCCAGAAACCATTAATCTAAAAAATTTTGACGAGGTTTTAACCTTTTAATGAGCATTTTATTTCAATTATACAATGACATAGATTCTTTAAAGCCTACCTTGCGTGAGCTAACAAAAGTTTGGCAACAAGGCGATCATGTTTTACTGTTAGCAAATACAGCCGCCTATATTGATTGGATTTTTGCTTATTTATCAGAGCTAGAATTAGAGCCGGACATTGCAACAAGTATTAACTGGTATGTGCTAAAAGTGGATGTTGAACAACTTGCACCAACCACTAAACAAAACATTGATTTTGAGAGCCATCAGATAAAAATATTAACTGATGATGAATGGGTAGCATTAACACAACAGGTTAGCAAAACAATTACTCTATAAAAGTTTAATAAAAATATGACTCAAACAACAACCGACTTAGCACTAGACGAAGATGGGCATTTACTAGACCATACCATTTGGTCGCAACAAATTGCCCAAATACTTGCCGACACAATCGACATTACTTTAACTGATGAGCATCACGCTATTTTAATTGTTATTCGTAATTTTTATGCCGAGTTTAACCACCCTCCTGCAACTCGACCACTCATTAAATACTTGCAACAACAATTACCAGAATCAGAAATAACCAACCAAAAGTTACAACAATTATTTAACACAGGTTTAGTTGCTAGGCACCTTAACCGCATTGCTGGGTTGCCCAAGCCACCAAACTGTTTGTAGACAAACTAATGAACTTAAAAATGATACATAATATGAAGTGACATTTTATATCCCCTTATATTCATCATATATAAAAGCGTCCTTCATAAAGCATAACAACAGGGAATTACACAGCTCATATAGAAATCATTAAGATAAATTCGTTATACTGTAAGCGTTAACCACCAATTTGAATAAAATTATGTTAAGCCAAAAAGATCAACTGACAGAACTAGTCCGCGAGCTTGAGTCTCGCAATCACATTTTTGCTACTGATCCACTTCTTATTACCGAAAAAATGAAAAGTGAGAAAGAAACAATATCAAAAGAAAGTGGACTAAAAAAATTGCAACGACGTGCACAACTCATTGATAGCAATGGTAAGATTGCAAAAACATTAGCTAAAATTGATACGCGTATTAAAGCGATTATTTTAATAATGAGTGTTGTTTGGTGTGCTTCTGGTTTTACTGGTTTATTTGCACTGTTACAAGCCAATGTGGTTAACTTTTTTTATGTCTTAGTTTGTTTGCTTGGGTTTCATACATTCATGCTGGCTACATGGATACTCATGACCCTTTTTACTAAAGGCGATAAACCCACAATTTTTGCAAGCTTTGTTAGCCCCAGCCACTTAATCCGTGGTAAAGATGACATTACCACTTCAGCAGTTGCCATTTATGAAAAACAGTTACACCATGTAGGTATGCGCTGGTATTTAGGTAGAATTAGCCATCAACTATGGCTGGCAACGCTTGCCGGTATGCTGATTGCATTAATTGTGTTGTTAATGGTGCGCGATTATAACTTTTCTTGGGAGTCTACCTTATTAAGTGGTCAAACCATAGCCACTTTAGTGAGCTGGATGGCCTGGTTACCAAACTTGGTTGGGTTCCCTACGCCGAGCCCTGAACAAGTGTTGGCATCTCAACAATTTGCTACTCAAATGACAGAAGCCGCCAATACAGCGACAAAAGGTGTCAGCTCATATGAATGGGCAATGCTACTTATTGGTAGTCTGCTTATGTATGGTATTGTCCCAAGGGCGATTTTATGGTTTTTTTGTGCCTTAATGTTTAATAGCAAAAAAATGGCACTGGATATAAAACTGCCCTATTACCAAAAAATCTTGGATTTTTGGTCTCGTACAGTAACTGATGAAGATGACTTTGTCGAAAAAAGTAGCCCTTTTGTTGCCCCCACCGCAACCATCCATCAAGGAAACAAATTGGTGGCACTATTAGAACATCCCCATGCTAACCCAGATTGGTATGCTAAGACGTTAACAGAGAGTGCAACTGAAATTTATAACTTTGGCATTTTAGATAGCCGAGATGACATGGAAAAATTGATTGACTACCTTGATAAAAACGAGGTGCAGGTACTATTAGGTATTGATGCTAATGCTTTACCAGATAGAGGGACGATGCGTAAGCTTAGCAAAATTAATGCAAAGTCCAGTCAAGGTTTAGTCGTACAATTAGTGGGTGATAAACAAGATACACAGCGGCTACAACAATGGCAAAAGGCATTATCAGAGCACCAAATTGGGTTATTTACCTAAGTGTAGGCTGCTGATAGCAGGCTTATAGCAGATAATGACTCAGTTCGTTGGTTGCCCCAGTTTATCGTGACTCAGCTTCTATAAAGCATGGTAATAGTTACCTGGTTTATTCACCTTAGCTCAAAATTGCTAAGGGTTGTCGTTATCAAATCTTGTAACATAGCCAGCAGGTTTGGTTATCACCAATTGTTCACATGGCTCACCTCTTGCAAGGTATTTTATTTCAAAATGGGTTCTACTGCTGGTTTTGTCTACAACCTCTCGGGTTGTTGGTAATTGCCAAACCTCTGTACTTTGCGCCTGTGCATTATCTAAATACTCCATTATGTTACTGGCAATCGTAATGGTTGCATCATTTTTTAAACGGGATAACAAAAACTCAAAATATGGCATGTTTAACCATTGTTGATTGGCATTATTGCGCTCTGGGTTTGGATATAAAATAAAAGCTTGGCTAATTGATTGTGCAGGCAATGCAAATACAGACCAGGCAATTGCATCGGCATGGACAGGATAAAGATTCGCCAAATTTTTGGGTTGTGCATTTTTATTAAATGCAGCAAACTTTTCTGCTGTGCGTTCAATTGCTATGATTGTCTTATCCTTATTTTGCGCGGCAAACTGGATAGCATGTAACCCTTTTCCTGCACCAATTTCTAACACAATCTCATTTTTAGATTGTGTTAACCATTGCCAACTTTTACTATCAAAGATTCTCGGTGGGTTTATCTTTTCTGGCTTAAATGCTCTATTTTTATGATGCGACAAGTTATGTGTTTGATTATTTTTATTCATTAATACCACCAAAATCTGACTCAGTTTGTTTACAAAATCATGATATTATACAGCGTCAATAGCAATAAATAAGTAAATTATGACAGATAACTTAGCCAATCGTACGCAATCCAGTGCTCCTAAGCAATATCCATGCCCCAGATGTAAAAAATTAACAAACTGGGCTGATAATAACTTTAAACCCTTTTGCTCGGAACGTTGCAAAATGATAGACCTTGGCGCTTGGGCAAATGAAGATTATAAAATTGCCAGTGAAGATGACCCATTTTCTGCCGATTTAAATAGCTAAATACTGCACACAATCTATCTTTTTATCATTAACTATTTTGGATATTTAAAAATGATGACAACACATATTATGCCCACGTACAACCGTCAACCTATTAGCTTTGTAAAAGGCAGTGGTAGCTGGCTTTATACACAAGATGGTACGGCATACCTTGATGCGCTAACTGGCATCGCTGTTTGTGGTCTAGGGCATTGTCACCCTGCTATAACTAATGCCATTAATGAGCAAGCCAACCAACTACTGCATACCAGTAACTTATATCAAATAGACTGGCAAGAACAAGCTGCCGACAAGCTATGTCAAGTTACCAATATGGACAGCGTCTTTTTTGCCAACAGTGGTGCTGAAGCCAATGAGTGTGCTTTAAAACTTGCCAGAAAATTTGCAAATGATAAAGGCTTTAGTCGCCCTAAAGTGATTGTCATGGAAAACTCTTTTCATGGTCGCACGCTATTAACCGTTTCTGCCACCGCAAACCCAAAAGCCCGTGAGGGCTTTTACACCTTAGATGATGACTTTATCCGTGTCCCTTTTGGTGATATAGATGCAATTAAAACAGTGCTTGCAAATCATGATGATATCTGTGCTATTTTTTTAGAGCCTATTCAAGGAGAAGGTGGATTAAACACTGCTAAAAATGGCTTTGAATATTTAAATGAGGTTCATGCACTGTGTGATAAACATGATATTTTGTTTATGCTAGATGAAGTACAAACCGGTAATGGTAGAACGGGTAAATATTTTGCTTTTTTACATAGTGACGTCAAACCAGATGTTTTAACCACTGCTAAAGGTTTGGGTAATGGCTTCCCTGTTGGGGCTTGCTTGGTAAGTGGTCGTGCTCAAAACTTGTTTGGATTTGGGGCTCATGGTTCAACCTTTGGTGGCACACATTTGGCCAGCCGTGTTATTTGTGCCGTTTTTGATGAATTAGAACAAAGTAATGTGATGGATAATGCTGTAAAACAAGGGGATAAAATTCAACAACAAATTTATACCCTATTTAAAAATAAAAGCATAACCACACGTGGTAAAGGGATGATGATTGGTATTGTGCTACCAACAGATGTTGACTGTAGCAAACTCGTTGATGTTGCAAGAGATGAATACAAAATGCTCATTAATGTCACCGGTGGTCATGTGATTCGTTTATTACCACCTCTTAACTTGTCTGATGAAGATACGGATGAGCTGATTAACCGCTTAACTAAGCTAATAAATACAGTGCTAATAAATACAGTGGTTTAATCACACTCATAAAAAAATAGTTGAGGATTAAAGTGAAAAGGAAGAGGGTTACCCTACAATGCTGGGTAACTCTCTTGCTTTTTTTATCTAATATTTTTAAATTAGCGCTTAAGACAGTTTACTAAAATAACTTTTTAATACATCAAGACATTTAATCACTTTTTTGGGTTGTTGTTCTCTTTTTAAGGTGATGCAATATAAAACATAATCCGCTAATTTAAAATTTGGGAGCACTTCTACCAAATCGCCAGATTTAAGATAATCGTCAGCATGTAGCTTTAATAGACGTACAATGCCATGCCCATTTTTTGCCATGTCAGTTGCTAACATAACATTGTTAGTAGAAATCTTAGATGGGATTTTTACTTTGGTCTTTTTACCCGTTGTTACATCTTGCAGTTGAAGTTGATTAACTTCTTTAATCAAATCAATACCAATCATTTTATGCTTGCATAAATCTTTAGGCGATTCAATTTTTGCTGCATTTTTAAGATAGTCAGGCGACGCAAGTAATACTTGTCTAACATTTGCAAGTTTGCATGCTTCAAATTGCTCGTTATCAAGTTTGGTACTCATCCTTATAGCTATATCAACCCGTTGTTCAATCAAATCAATATAATGATTATCTGCTAAAATATTGATATTTAATTCATCATTTTGCAAAATCCAATCAGACAATGCAGGCAATAAATGGTTAACACCAAGCTCTGGTGTGGTTGCAATACGCAATGTACCTGCTAACTCATCACGCAGTTGATTGACTCGGCCCCAACCCTGCTCTGCTGCCTGTACCACATTCGTAGCAGACTCATAAAAACTAATACCTGCATCTGTTAAGCTAAGTTTTCTGGTTGAACGATGTAATAAGACAATGCCTAAATCACTTTCTAAAGAGCGAATTTGCTGACTAACCGCACTGGTTGTAATACCAAGCTCTTTGGCAGCACCACTAAAAGATCCATGTTCAACAACCTTTGCAAAAACAACCATGCCACGCAAACTATCAAACATAATATTTTTTTATCCTTAATATCAATATTGTTAAATAAAACTAAACAATTATAGCAAATAATTCAACAAAAAATCTATTTTTAATCGATTCTTAATTTAATCGCTTCAATATCTACATCATCAATTTGTTCAAGCTTTTGCATCACAGTTGATTGCATCAGCATCACTTTTGCAGCGTTTTCAGCAGCCAGCTTTCTTTTTTTAGCTAGCTCATAAGGGGATGCTTTAGCTACTTTTTGTAAATTGTTTGCATCGGCAGCTTGCATTTGGTAGCTGGCATTACTAAATTGCTGAGTTAGTTTTTTACAAATCTTATTAAATAAAGGTTTGAATTGATGGACATCGGCTGTTGTCATAAAAGTACTTTCACCATCACAGCTTCCTTCCATCACACCCTGGCGAGCAAATGCTATTTCTTCTGCATCTAAGACTGCCTCTTCTCTTGCTTTGTGTAGCCAAAAATCCCATTTTTCTGCAGTCCAGTCACCTGTTAGGTTTTGTTCTTTAACATCTAAGAGCATTCTTGGATCAACAGAATTATGATTATCATTTTGCTCATCATCGTAAGGGTTAGTCTGATTTTCTTCTGCTACAGTTAAATCAGCATCATTACTTTCAATCGTGTTTTTTCTCGTCTGAAACTCTTTTGTTTTAGTTTCGGCTACCGCCTGCTGTTCTTGTTCGATATCTGGCGTATTTGTCGTTATATTAGAAGAAAACTGGGAAGCATAAGAAGATGGTTGTGCAGATAAGTCACTAACCTCAGCTTCGTTTGGTTGCAATACATAATCATCTTGGTTGGCAGTCTCGTCAATACCTTCTAATGTTTCAGGCTCCTGATTTAATACCTTAACCGCTTCACTGCTGTCTGTTGATAATGCTAATGATGCTTCAGTCTCATTAATATAGCTATTGGTATCTTCTGCATCTAAAATGGCGTCTGTTTCAACATGTTTTGGTTTGATGACCTCAGTTTCTAATGTGTCTGTGTCATCTTCAGGATGAGGACTTAAACTATCCTCTTCAATCGGGTTGTTGGTATCATGAATAGCTGTATTATCCACGATTTGAGGCTGATTGGTGTCTTGTATGACAGCAACATCATCTTCGCTTAAAAAGCTTTGGTTAGCTGTTAAAGGACGGAATGCGAGCATTCTTAAAATACACATTTCTAGCGCTTGCATCGGCGTGGTGGCAAGCATAATACCTTCGCGCGATTTAATTGCAATTTCATAATATAGCTGTAATACATCAGCAGGTATTACCTTGGCTAACTGATTGATTGCTTGTGTTTGTGTACGATTCACATTAAGCTCAATGGTAGGCATTATTTGAAACAATGCAATTTTGTGTAGCAGATCAGTTAACTCATCAAACACGCTGCCTGCATCAACCATTTGCTGGCGCATTTGCTCAATATGCGCAGCTACTGACTTTTTATCATTATTAAAAATATCTATCAGTAGTTGAGCTAGGTCTGCCCCATCAATCAAACCTAGCATTTCATTCACTGTGTTTTGAGTTAATTTACCCTGACCAAACGCAACAGCTTGATCAGTTAAAGATAACGAATCCCTAACTGAGCCTTTGGCAGCATGTGCCAATTGCCAAAGCGCAGCGTCTTCAAACTCAATATTTTCATTGGTTAACAGTTTAGCTAAGTGTTCAGTTAATAGTTGTTGTGGCAAGGGACGAAGTACAAATTGCAAGCAGCGCGATACAATTGTAATTGGTAGTTTTTGCGGATCTGTGGTTGCAAGCAAAAACTTAACATGTTCGGGTGGTTCTTCTAATGTTTTAAGGAGGGCATTAAAACTGTGAGTCGACAGCATATGCACTTCATCAATTAAATAGACCTTGTATCGGCCTTGCGTCGGGGCATAAGGTACGTTATCTAATAGTTCACGAGTATCTTCTACTTTTGTGCGAGACGCAGCATCAATTTCAATTAAATCAATAAATCTGCCTTGTTCGATAGCAACACAACTATCACAAGTACCACAGGGGGTGCTGGTAACCCCTGTATCACAGTTTAAACATTTAGATAATATTCGGGCAATGGTGGTTTTACCAACGCCACGTGTGCCTGTAAATAAGTAGGCATGATGTAAACGATTGTGATCAATAGCATTAATCAGCGCTTGCGATACATGCGATTGCCCAATTAGCTCATGAAAATTATTAGGACGATATTTACGAGCAAGGACTTGATAGGGCTGTGACATGCTTCACCAGTTTATTAATTAGTATTGTGAAAATTTAGATTTAATTTTAGCTTAAGCGACCGTTTTTTCATAGTAATTATCGATAAAAAAAGCTGGATAACAATCATATTATCCAGCTTAAAAATTAGAACAAAACTTAGCTTATTGTTCTGTTTTACGACGCATATGCGGGAACAAAATAACATCACGGATACTTGCTGCATCGGTAAACAGCATTACCAAGCGGTCAATACCAATCCCCTGACCTGCAGTTGGAGCTAAGCCATATTCTAACGCTTCAATATACTCTGCATCATAGTGCATGGCTTCATCATCACCAGCATCTTTTTCGGCAACTTGTCCTTTAAAACGTTCTGCTTGATCGGCAGGATCATTAAGCTCACTGAAACCATTGGCTAGCTCACGTCCACCAATAAACATTTCAAAACGGTCAGTGATCTCTGGGTTATCATCATTACGACGAGCCAGTGGCGAAGTTTCAGCTGGATATTCGGTAATAAAAGTTGGCTGGCGTAGTTTATGCTCTGCAGTTTCTTCAAAAATAATGGTTATGAGCTTACCAATACCATAGATATCTTTAACCTGCTCTTTTAACTCATTTTTTACATAATCAGCTAAATAATCACGGTCATCAAACTTACTTGCATCAAAGTTTTGGGCATATTTAACAATGGCTTCTTTCATTGTCATACGTGCAAACGGTGCTTTAAGGCTAATTTCTTCACCTTGGTAATTTAGCTCGGTTGAGCCTAAAATCTCTGTTGCCAATTCACTAAACATGCGCTCGGTTAAGTCCATTAAATCATGATAGTCGGCATACGCCATATAAAACTCAATCATGGTAAATTCTGGATTATGACGAGTCGAAACCCCCTCGTTACGGAAGCTACGGTTAATTTCAAATACACGTTCAAAACCACCAACCACAAGGCGTTTTAAGTAAAGCTCTGGTGCAATACGCAAAAATAAAGGCATATCTAAAGCATTATGATGCGTTTCAAATGGACGTGCAACCGCACCACCTGGAATTGGGTGCATCATTGGTGTTTCAACTTCCATAAAACGTTCTGCTAACATGAACTTACGGATACCACTAATCACTTGGCTTCTGATAATAAAGGCTTTACGGCTCTCATCATTGGTCATTAAATCAAGATGACGATTACGATAGCGGCTTTCAGTATCACTTAATCCATGAAACTTGTTTGGCATTGGACGTAAAGATTTAGTTAACAAGGTAATGGCTTCTATATGCACATACAAATCACCTTTACCAGAACGTCCAATATAACCACTTACACCAACAATATCACCCAAATCAAGTGACTTAATCATTGCCAGTGTTTCTTTATCAAGCTCTTTACGGGCAACATAAAGTTGGATACGGTCTGTCATATCTTGAATAACAATAAAAGCACCACGGTTAAGCATGACACGCCCTGCTACGTTAACCTGTGTTTTTTCACCTGATGCCGCTTTTTCTTCAATTTCTTGTTTTGATACACCATCAAACTTGCTTTGTAAATCAGCTGCGTAATCAGTACGCTTAAATGTATTTGGATAAGCAACTTTACCTGACTCAGCAATAGCAGTCAGTTTATTTTGACGCTGTTGAATAAGTTCGTTTACGTCTTCTTGAGTTTGGGTTTCAGGAGTTTGATTGTGATTTGACATATAAATTCTCTGATAATTTAAAAGTGTTTTAAAAATATTAATTAGTCGATACGCTGTGACATATTTTATTATATTGATATTAGCAAATATTGCTTAGTCTTCACCACCAATCGTTGCCATTAAGTCGGCTTGGTGTTCACGTAATAACGCATCTAATAGTTCGGTTAAATCGCCTTCCATAATCGAGTCTAACTTATATAAAGTTAAGTTGATTCGATGGTCTGTCATACGCCCTTGCGGGAAGTTATAAGTACGTATACGATCAGAACGATCGCCACTGCCAACTAAGTCACGACGCATGCTATTAGCCGCATCCACTTGTTGTTGCACTTTTGCTTGCTGGATACGTGAAATCAGCATGGTCATTGCTTTGGCACGGTTTTTATGTTGACTACGCTCTTGTTGACACTCTGCCACCACCCCTGTTGGAATGTGCGTTAAGCGAACAGCTGAATCTGTGGTATTAACGTGCTGACCACCTGCGCCGCTTGAGCGATATGTATCCATTTTAATGTCAGCTGGATTAAGCTCAACGGTATCATCGATTTCCACCTCTGGCATTACCGCTACCGTACAGGCAGAGGTATGTACGCGACCCTGGCTTTCAGTTTCTGGTACACGCTGCACACGATGAGCACCAGACTCAAACTTTAATTTACCATAAACATCAACGCCAGAAACTCTGCTAATAATCTCTTTGTAACCGCCATGCTCACCTTCATTTGCAGAAAGGACTTCAACTGTCCAGCCTTGTGATTGTGCATAGCGCTGATACATACGGAACAAGTCTCCAGAAAATATCGCTGCTTCATCACCCCCAGTCCCTGCACGAATTTCTAAAAATGCGGGTACACGGTCATTCGGGTCTTTAGGTAGCATCATCACATTTAGCTGATCTTGCATTTGTTCAATGCTTTGTTTTGCTATTTGTATTTCTTCTTCTGCCATTTCTTTCATGTCAGGATCAGACAGCATCTCTTTAGCAGCTTCAAGGTCTTCTTCTGTTTGACAAAATTTTTGCCACACCGTGGTAATTTCGCTTAAATCACTATGTTCAACCGATAATTCTCTAAACTTTTTATTATCACTAATCACATCAGGATCAGATAATAAATGTTCGACCTCTTCAAATCGGTCTACCATCTGATCTAAACGAAAACGTAACGATTCTTTCATAGTTGTACTTAATTTGGCTTTTGTTTGATTTAGGGTAAAAAACTTAAACGGCTATTTTGCCATATTTTGGCAATTATCGCATTAACATTCTTACGCTATATACAAATAAAAAAGAGCTGACACGATCAGCTCTTTAATTTTAGACATATTAAAACGTTTATACTTTACGCAATAAAACTGACCCAATTGAATAACCTGCGCCAAAAGAGCACATCACTGTTAGGTCACCACTGTTTAAACCTTCATTATGTCTATGGAAAGCAATTACAGGACTTGCTGAGCTGGTATTAGCAAACTCATCAATCACCGTTGGTGCAATTGACTTGTCAGCATTTTTGCCAACAACAGTACGCAAAATTAAGTCAATCATGTTCAAATTAGCTTGGTGTAACCACATTCGTTTAAGCTCACTAGACTCAATATTATTTTCTGCCAAATGTGTGCTGATAATTTCAGATACTTTAGGGCAAACTTCACGGAATACTTTACGACCATTTTGTAAAAACAACTTGTCTGTCACAGGTTCAGTAATGTCTGGATACATGGCTGTTTCTGCAGCTAAAAACTCACTACGGTCTAAATAGCCGTATTCATTTTTAATGTTGGTTGAAAACTGGGTATACAGTCTACTGTTAACAATTTCAAAGCCTTTTGGTGTTTCTAAGTCTTCAATAATCGTTGCAGTGGCAACATCACCAAAAATAAAGTGACTATCACGGTTTCTAAAGTTTAAGTGCGCTGTGCAAATTTCAATATTTAACATGGCAATTTTTTTACCTAAGCCACCTTTAATTGCACCAACTACTTGCGATAAGCCAAAGGTTGCTGCACTACAAGCAACATTCATATCAAAGGCAAAACCACCTTCCATACCGATATGGTGCTGGATTTCAATGGCAATGGCAGGGTAGGTTCTCTGAAAGTTTGAGCAAGCAACAATAATGCCGTCTAAGTCTTTGCCAGTTAAACCAGCCTCATCAAGCGCTTCTTGTAACGCAGCCAGCCCCATTTCTGCCATGATTGACACTTCTTCACCCAATTGGCGATATGGGATAACCGGCGCCATAATGTCTGGATTTAAGATGCCTTCTTTTTCCATGACATAACGGGACTTAATACCAGAAACTTTTTCAATGAATTCAGCAGATGAATGCTCTAATGCTTCTCTTTCTCCAGCATTAATTTCGTCTTCATGTTGCTTGTTATATTTATCAACGTATTGATTAAAACTTTCAACCAACTCCTCATTACTAATGCTGTATGGCGGAGTATAAAGCCCAGTTGCGGTTATACAAATACTCATAATAAATCCTTAATTTTATGTCACAACTTTAAAGCTAGTGAACATTTGTACTAAAAATGAAATTATGTTCATTATGCCCTTTTTTGAAATGATTTGCTAATGTTTTGTTACATTTATTATTGTTAGCACAACAAGAGTAAACTTATCCACATTTTTAAAAAAAATTAATAGATAAATTGTGAAACTTAATATAACTAAATGTTAAGAACAATAAACTAAAAATTAATTGAGAACAATTATTCTTTATTTCTACAAGATATTGATATAAATAATATTATTTAATATGTGCAACTTTTAAACAAATTTGGCGCATCCCAATATTTACACACGCTTAGATTACCAAATTTGATGTTTTCCACAAAGTTATCCACAAAAAAAGAGGAAAACTCTTCCAGCCCTTTATTCATCATATTTCCAGGCATTTTGTTATTAAAATAGAATAGAAAAGACGCTAAATGTTTTTAAAATAATAAACCCAATTTCACTTTGTTTCACAAAATACAAATCCTTATTGCTGCTGCTTCTTAACTTGTCAGTTTTAACCAAAGTTTATCTAAACGTTTTGATGAAACAGAGGCTTTTGTTTTCATTGGCTGGGCAAATAATTGAATCCTAAACTCTTCAACAAGCCAACGATAGTCAGCAATTTTAGGGTCATTGCCTCTTTGGGCTAAACGCTCCATATGCACATCTAGCTCATAAACCGCATCTAAATCATTATCAAGATTATGCACTAAGCGCTCCATTCGTATTTCAAGCGCTTCTAGATACCTTGGATATTGCTGCCAGTTTATATAATCCATGCGATATACAAAGTCTGCTAAATGCAAATCGTCTAATTGATCTTCAATGTCGTCAATAGATTCAGCAAAAACATCCCTATCAAGCATTAACAAACTTTGGCGTATACGTTGCCAGCGAGTATAAACCTGTTTGAGTAGTTTTATGATTTGCTGTCCTTCTAATAAAAATTGTGACAAAACTAAGCTTTCGGTTTCTTGATATTCATTTTGTGTTAGTGGTAACCCACACGCATACTGTTTAGTTTGCCCATCAACGACTTCTGGCAAAATATTGGTATGATCAAACTCAACAAAATGCTTGCTTAAAGTGGCATCTAACGTTGCATCTACCACAATTTGTTTTAACTTATCAAGTTGCCCTAGTGGTGCAAATGCTAATTTAAATGCTTTGTCTATTTGCCCAGTTAACTGCTTTTGTTTTGCGCTCAGCTGGTTTTTAATCAAAGTTAAAACACCAATGCGATGCGCTTTTATTGCCGCATTTAAGTCGGTAAATTTGTGTATAGAAACCGCATCCCCTTTCGCATCTGCTACTAAAGCAGAAAACTCCTGCATCACAATCCCTGCACTATGCCTATTTTTACTAAACTTAAAATATGGGGGAAACTCATGATGTAGCCCCTGCTGCTCTTGTATGGCTTGGCTTGTTTTGATGGCATGACGTGCTTGTAAAGTTGCTAAGTCGCGTCCTTTTTCAATCAGTCGGTTTTTATCATCCACCACACAAATTTGTGGCTGTAAATAATTATCTACTTTGCCTGGATCAAAATGTTTTGGTTCTACCCCTACCACGCCTTTTTTATTTAAAGCTTCACAAAGCTGTTTGAGTAAGCCTTGTTGATGGTTTCTTTCCAACTCATCAAATAGTTTGTCTGCCGTATCTGGTATGGGTACTATTTGTCTGCGTATCTCTTTTGGTAACGTTTTTAAAAGTTGTAATACAAGCTCATAACGCCAACCAGCAATACCCCATAAAAGCTCTACAGAATCAAGTTGAGGTAAGGCAAGCAAAGGCACTCTAATGCTAACGCCATCGTCTTCATTGGCTGGATCAAATACATAGCTAAGTGGCAGTTTTAAGTTACCTAGTTTCCACACCTCAGGGAAATCACCCGTTGTAGGTGCTGCTTGCGTTAATACATCCTCATCTGTAAAAAATAAATATTGATTATTAGTTGTTTCAACTTCGGCACGCCAGTCTTCAAATGCCTTTCGGCTGGCAATATGCGCAGGGATTTTGTTGTCATAAAACTGATAAAGTGCCTCTTCATCAACCAACAAATCACGACGACGTAATTTTTCTTCTATCCGTTCCACATCGGCTATTTTGTCCATATTATTTTGCAAAAATGGTGCTTTGCGCCCTTTCGCTTCGTAACCGAGTTCACCCGTTACCAAGCCATCACGGATAAAAATTTCACGAGCTTCTGACATATTAACTTGTTCATAATTACAAAGCTGTTTTGCAACCACGGTTAAACCAAATAAGCTAATTTGAGCATACGCACGCACACGCCCTGTTTTTTTAGACCAATGCGGTTCAAAGTAATGATATTTAAGCAAGCCATTTGCAGCAGAGATAATCCATTCTGGCTCAATTTTTGCTAATGTCCGCATGAATACTTGCGACGTTTCAACAATTTCAAAACTCATTACCCAATTTGGTGAACTTTTAAACAAAGTGCTGGAAGGAAA
Organism: Psychrobacter sp. HD31; assembly: GCF_051097895.1. Classification (GTDB taxonomy): domain Bacteria; phylum Pseudomonadota; class Gammaproteobacteria; order Pseudomonadales; family Moraxellaceae; genus Psychrobacter. Next base: position 525,123 of record NZ_CP142525.1, on the reverse strand, counting down.
TATCTTTGTTTTTTGCTGCCTAGTTGCTAAATATTGCCCACGTTCATCCCCTTTGTGTGCAATAAAAGATAACAACCCTGTTAGCAATGCACGATGTAAGTTAGCATATTTATCGCTTTGCTGATGACTGGTATTATGCTCTTTATTTTTTTTATCCAGTGCGTTACTCATTGCTCGGCTTAACGAGTTTTTATTTTGTTTATTTGATAAGCCATTATTTAGCGACAAGCGTTGTTTAGCCTGTTTGGTTTGCCCTTTATTTTTATTTGCTTTGTTATTTTTAACAGATAAACCTGTGAGCCCCATATCTTCGACCATCTGAACCAGTTGCTGATAAGTTTTTTGCCACTCTCTTATTCTAGGAAAACTTAAATAATGTTTTTTAGCAAATTGACGACGTTGGTTACTAGACAGTTTTACACCTTGTTCATCGGTGCCATAAATTGCTTGCCAAAGGCTTAAGTAAAATAAAAAATCAGAATCATCCTTTTTAAATAGTGCATGCTTTTGGTCTGCTTGGGTGCGTTTTTCATGAGGGCGTTCTCTTGGGTCTTGCACTGCCAGTGCAGATACAATCACCAACATATCTTGCAAACAATCAAAATCATTACCGGCTATTAGCATACGTGCAAGCCTTGGATCAATTGGCATACGTGCCATTTTTTGACCAACATTGCTAAGTTGCATTTGATTACGTGCTGGCTTATTTTTGGCATAACTTGGTTTGGTTTTATTTTTATGGCTGTTTTTATTAGCTAACTTATTATTACCCTTGTTTTTGCTTAATGCGCCTAACTCCTCTAAAAGTTTTGCCCCATCTTTTACCAATCGACTATCTGGTGGTTCAATAAAATCAAAGTCTTCTACGCTACCAATACGCAAATGCGCCATTTGTAGCATAACGGAAGCAAGGTTTGTTCTTAAAATTTCGGGTTCAGTAAACTCTGGTCTACTTGCAAAGTCCTCCTCACTATAAAGACGAATACAAACACCCGCAGCAATACGCCCACAACGCCCTTTTCTTTGGTTTGCAGCGGCTTGGCTAATTGCTTCAATCGGTAATCTTTGCACACGAGAGCGGTAGTTATAACGTGAGATACGCGCAAAACCCAAATCAATCACGTAACGGATATTTGGTACAGTTAATGCTGTTTCGGCGACATTGGTCGCGATGATGATTCGCCTACCTTTATTAGAGGGGCTAAAAATACGTTGCTGTTCTGCAAAGGTTTGTCTGGCATAAAGTGGTAAAACTTGGGTATGCCTAAAGGCATGTTTTTCTAACACTTCTTGCAAATCTCTAATTTCTGCTTCAGTGGCTGCAAATACTAAAATATCGGCTTGTTCTGGATGCCCGTTTGTTTGAGCATCGTCAAAGCATTCTTGTGCAGCAGCAACTACGGCTCGTGGCAAATTGTCTTCAAAATCATCAAAACTATCATCATCACTGCTGGTTACAGGTGCATCCGTTAGTGGACGGTATCGCACCTCGACAGGATAACTACGACCGTCAACATTAAACACAGGTGCAGGGATGGATTGTTTAGTCTTACGGTTATATCGAGAAAAATATTTACTAAATCGCTCGGTATCTAAGGTTGCTGAAGTAATAATAACTTTTAAATCTGGACGTTTTGGTAATAGGTTTTTAAGGTAACCTAAAATAAAGTCAATATTTAAGCTGCGTTCATGTGCTTCATCAATGATAATCGTGTCATAACGAGACAAAAATTTATCATGCCCAAGTTCGGCAAGTAAGATACCATCTGTCATTAATTTAATTAACGACTTAGGGCTGCCCTGCTCATTAAACCTAACTTTATAGCTAACCGTTTGCCCTAATGGCTCGCCAAGTTCTTCTGCGATTCGGGTAGAAACACTCCTTGCCGCTAACCGCCTTGGTTGGGTATGCCCTATTTGCCCTGTCAAACCTCTACCAGCTAATAAAGCAATTTTAGGCAGTTGTGTTGTTTTACCGCTGCCAGTTTCCCCTGCCACAATAATAACTTGATTTTGTTGTATGGCTTTAATTAATGCGTCACTTTTTTGGCTTACAGGCAAGTCTTCATTAAGCTGAATAACTGGCACACTGTTTTTTCGCTCTTCTACCGAATTTGTAGAGGCTTCTAATCGTTTGTAAAATTTTTGCTGTTGTTTTTGTGCATCATCCCCCGCTGGGTTTTGCGAGAGTCTTTTGGCTTGCTGGAGTAGATAGTAGCGATCTTTTGCCAGCACTAATGGCAGTTGTGGAGATTTCATTAAATTTTTATAGCGTCATTAATTATTGAGATATTATAAGTGGTATATGAGGTTAGTTAGCAATTAATCAATAAAAAAGTAATCAATAAAAAAGATGGGCTTAAAAACCCATCTTTTTTTAAAGTTGAACTATATTTCGCTGATATTGTTAGTCCAACAATACTTTACGAGGGTCTGCTAAAACATTTGCAACGTAACGGGTGAATATAGCAGCATCAGCGCCGTTAATCACACGGTGGTCATAAGACATAGATAATGGGAGCATTAAACGTGGTTCAAACTCATTTGATGCAGCATTCCAACGAGGCTGCATACTGGCATCAGAAATACCTAAAATACCCACTTGAGGCCAAGTAACTAACGGAGTAAATGCCGAACCACCCATATTACCTAATGATGAGATTGTAAAACTTGCACCAGTAATATCTTTAGGCGTTAGTTTATTATCGCGCGCTTTTTTCGCAAGCTCACCAACTTCAATAGAAATTTCACGGATGCTCTTATCCTGTGCATTTTTAATTACAGGTACAATCAAACCATTATCTGTTGCAACGGCAATACCCATATTAACCGTTTTACGCAATAATAACTCAGTATTATCATCACTTAAGTGGCTATTAAATTTAGGGAATTTTAGCAATGCATGTGCCGTTACTTTAATAATAAAAGATAAAATTGTTAGGCTAATACCTTCTGCTTTATACTGTGCTTTTAATGAGCCACGGAATTTCTCAGTTTCAGTGATATCAGAAGCATCAAACTGTGTAACCTGAGGAATAAGCGTATTGTAATTAAGCTGAGGGATTGATACTTTTTGTAAGCGCGATAACGGCATGCGCTCAATTTCGCCCCAAAGCTCAGTTTTACTCATATCAGGCAGTGTAGGCAAGGTTGCCGACACACCAGAAGCAGCTGTTTTTTGAGCAACAGGCTGCTGCATGCGTTGCTTAACAAACGCAAATAAATCGTCTTTTTGAACACGATTATTTTTACCGCTGCCTGTTACTTGCGTCACATCTACGCCCAATTGTCTAGCAAGCTTACGCACAGCAGGTCCTGCATACACTTCGGCTAACTTGGCGTTAACTTGCTCTTCTGTCAATTTGGCAGAGCCAGTATCCGCACTGGTATTAGCTGTTGTGCTTTGTTGTTGGCTAGTGGTCGCTTGTGTGTTTTGTACCGTAGCTGTTTTAGGCTCTTGAGTTACTTGCGCTGGTTCAGTGCTTGCTTGCGCACCACTTGATGCAGCGCCTTCTATAACAATAAATGCTTGACCATTGCTTACGGTATCGCCTGCATTGACAAGTAGTTTAACCACTTTACCCGATGCTGGTGCTGGCACTTCAACAGAGGCTTTATCAGATTCAACCAATAAAATAGATTGCTCTGCTTCAACCAAATCGCCCTCTTTAACCATAATTTCGGCAACTTCTGCTTCATCAACACCCAAATCAGGCAATGCATGCGTCACTTCCGCAGCCGATGCATTTGCTACTGGCGCTTCAGTTTGCTCTACGTTCGCTGGTTGTTCAGTAGTTTCTACTTGCTTTGGTGCCTCATCTGCAACTGTTTCATCAGGCTGAGCGGTTTCACCCGCTTCAATATCCAGTAAAACAACACCTTCACTAACGGTATCACCAACAGATACCAAAATGCTTTTAACCGTACCAGCAGCCGAACTTGGCACCTCTACAGATGCTTTGTCTGACTCTAGTAAAACGATATTGTCATCTTTGTTAATAACGTCCCCAACGTTTACCATAATTTCGCTGACTTCAGCACTATCTACGCCCAAATCTGGGGTTTTAATTTCCATTAATATTCTCCAATATTTCTTATTTTACGTCTTTCACATGAGATTGGTTTTGTGGTTGTGGGCGCCAAGCGGGTGTTTGGGCTGCATTAATGCCAAACTTATCAATCGCCTTTTGTACAATTAATGCATCCATTTCACCTTCATCTGCAAGCTTTTTAAGGGTTGCTACAACAATATGCGCTGCATTGATGTTAAAGAAACTACGTAGTTTTTCACGGCTGTCAGAACGTCCATAGCCATCTGTACCAAGGGTTGTGTATGGGCGGTTATCTGGTAACCAACCACGGATTTGCTCTGAATGGCTACGTACATAATCAGTCGCTGCAACCACAATACCGTTATGCTGCGCTAGTTGTTCAGTAACCCAAGGTGTTTTCTCGTCTTCTGCAGGGTGTAAGCGGTTGTATTCTTCACACTCCATACCTTCACGTGCTAACTCATTAAAGCTGGTAACACTCCAAACGTTTGCAGCAATGTTGTAGTCATCTTTTAAGATTTCTGCCGCTTTTTCTACTTCGCGTAAAATAACACCAGAACCGAGTAATTGAACTTGAGTTGAGCCGTTATCAGTTAATAGATACATACCACGCTTAATGCCTTCTTCACAATCTGCTGGCATTTCTGGATGCTCATAGTTTTCATTCATCAAGGTGATGTAGTAGTAAACACGCTCATGCTCTGCATACATGCGGCGTAAACCATCTTGGATAATAACAGCAAGCTCATAACCATAGCATGGATCATAAGTGACACAGTTTGGTACAGTACCAAAGTGTACGTGCGAATGACCATCTTGGTGCTGTAAACCTTCACCATTTAGTGTGGTTCTACCCGCTGTTGCCCCAAACAAGAAGCCTTGCCCTTGAGAGTCACCTGCCGCCCAAGCTAAATCACCAATACGTTGGAAACCAAACATAGAGTAATAAATATACATTGGGATCATTGGCAAGTTGTTGTTTGAATAACTGGTTGCTAATGCAATCCAAGAACTCATTGCACCGGCTTCATTGATGCCTTCTTCTAGCATATGCCCGTCAATTGCCTCGCGGTAGCCCATTAACGCTTCGCTGTCTTCGGCAGTGTAGGTTTGTCCATTAACTGAATAAATACCCAGTTGTTTAAACATACCTTCTAAGCCAAAGGTGCGTGCTTCATCTGGCACAATTGGTACAACACGATCACGGATGTTTTGGTCACGTAGTAATGAAGATAAAAGACGTACAAATACCATCGTGGTAGATTGTGCTTTGCCGTGGCTGCCCTCTAACACTTTATCAAATACAGACAGCTCTGGTATTTGCAAGGTTTCACTTTGCATACGGCGAGCTGGCAGATAACCGCCTAATGATTCTCTGCGTGCTTTTAGATACTTCATCTCTGCTGAATCTTCTGCAGGACGATAAAATGGCAATGTTTCTAACTGCTCGTCACTAAATGGCAAATCAAAGCGATCACGGAAGTAAACCAACGAATCATAGTCTAGCTTTTTAATACCATGCGTTTTGTTAACTGCCTGTGCTTGTTGTGATAGCCCATAACCTTTGACAGTTTTTGCTAAGATGACAGTTGGCTGACCCGTTTGCTTCATTGCTTCACTATAAGCAGAGAAAACTTTTAGCGTATCGTGACCACCACGTGTTAACTTATAAATTTCATCATCACTCATATGTGCAACCATCTCAGCAAGTTCTGGATACTTACCAAAGAAATGCTCACGCACATAAGCGCCATCACGTGCTTTAAATATCTGATATTCGCCATCTACCGCTTCTAGCATACGGCGTTTTAGTGCCCCTGTATGGTCTTTGGCTAAAAGTTTATCCCAACCTGTACCCCAAAGAACTTTAATAACACGCCATCCTGCACCACGGAATACAGATTCAAGCTCCTGAATAATCTTACCGTTACCACGTACTGGACCATCAAGACGTTGTAAGTTACAGTTAACCACCCAAATCAGGTTGTCTAGTTTTTCTCGCCCTGCAAGCGAGATTGCACCTAAGCTTTCTGGTTCATCGGTTTCACCATCGCCCAAAAATGCCCAAATTTTACGGTCTTGATCTTTTAATAAGCCACGGTTGGTTAAATAACGCTGAATATGTGCGTTATAAATAGACATGATAGGACCTAAGCCCATTGATACCGTTGGGAACTGCCAATAATCCGGCATTAAGTAAGGATGAGGATAGCTAGATAAACCTTTACCATCAACCTCTCGTCTAAAGTTTAATAATTGATTTTCGTCTAAACGACCTTCTAAAAACGAGCGAGAATACATACCTGGCGCAGTATGACCTTGGTAATAAATCATATCACCACCAAAATCATCGGTAGCCGCACGGAAGAAATGGTTAAAACCTGTTTCATAAAGTGTTGCACTTGACGCAAATGAGGCCAAATGACCACCCAAGTCATCATCATTTTTATTGGCACGCATTACCATTGCCAATGCATTGTAACGAACCAATGCACGGATTTTACGCTCTAAATGTAAATCACCCGGATAATTTGGCTCATCTTCAGGCGGTATGCTATTGATATAAGCGGTTTCTAAACGATTGACTGGCAATCCTTCTTGCACAGCCATATCATACAATACCTTTAAAATAAACTCACCACGCTTGCCGCCTGCATTTTTTAATACAGACTCAAACGCATCTTGCCATTCTTGAGTTTCGGTACTGTCATTATCTTTATAATATTTCATTCTTGTTCCTTATAAGCTTTAAAATGAATGATAACGTTAATTGATAAGTTTTTTATTTAAACTTGGGTACAATAAGTATACAGTTGTACATTATATCCAGTTAATAAAAGATGTGTTAATTTTGAATTTTTAATAATGATTGAATTTATATTTATTAAATAAATGTATAAATAAAAAAATTGTTTCCTAGCTTATTAGTTATTTTTTTGTAATTTTGCTATTTTACCACAACAACTAAATTAAATAACTATCTTACACTTTAAATTATAGGTAAAATAACTTTTTAAATTTAGTAAACTAAAATTGAGATGAGGAAAGCATGGTAAGTGTTTTTGATTTGTTTAAAATAGGCGTTGGTCCTTCTAGCTCTCATACAGTAGGGCCGATGGTTGCTGGCAACCGATTTTTAGACCTACTAGAAGAATATCTCGATAAAGATTCTGAAGGTAAGTTTTATCAAATAGATAAAATTCGTATCGAACTGTTTGGCTCATTGGCAGCAACAGGAAAAGGACACGCAACAGATACTGCTATTTTGCTAGGCTTACTTGGTCATAGCCCTGCTAGCATTGATACCACAAAAACTAGTGATTATCTTAACCCTATTTTTGATCAACAAACACTCATGCTTGCTGGCAAACACCATATAGACTTTAATTATAATTGCGATTTAATCTGGCACTATGATGCAGTACTCACATATCACCCCAATGCACTGAGTATTACGGCAGTTTTGACAGATCATAGTCATATCCGCCAAACTTACTATTCGGTCGGTGGTGGATTTGTACTCGATGGCAATGAAATTTATAATCAAAATGATAATCAAGCAGCTTCAGATGATGAAGTATCTCTACTACCCTATCCTTTTAACTCAGCAGAAGAACTGCTCCAGCAATGTAAAGAACATCAGCTCTCTATCAGCCAATTAGTTTTAGCAAATGAGCAAGCAAATCGTGATTTACAAACTATCGAAAATTACCTTAATGATGTTTGGCAAGTGATGCAATCTTGTGTAAAAAATGGCTATGCGGACGATGGTACTTTACCAGGTGGTCTCAATGTCAAACGACGTGCAAAATCTTTATACGAGCAGTTAAGCCATGAGCACAAACAAGCGCAACAATTAAACGATTCTTTTGTCGCAATGGATTGGGTTAACTTATACGCTATTGCTGTTAATGAAGAAAATGCAAACGGTGGCAAAGTTGTTACTGCACCTACAAATGGGGCTGCTGGTATCATACCCGCTGTTTTGCATTATTATCGTGATTTTATCAATGACTCAGACACACAAGGCATACATAGGTTTTTACTAACAGCCACAGCCATTGGCAGTATTATTAAACAAAATGCATCAATCTCAGGTGCAGAAGTTGGCTGCCAAGGTGAGGTTGGTTCGGCCTGTGCAATGGCAGCAGCTGGGCTTACCGAGATATTAAATGGTACACCAGCTCAATGTTTAAATGCTGCCGAAATTGGTATTGAGCACAATCTTGGTTTAACTTGTGATCCTATTGAAGGATTGGTACAAGTACCTTGTATTGAGCGTAACGCCATGGCCGCAGTAAAAGCAATTAATGCATCACGCCTAGCACGCCGTGGAGATGGCACTCATTTTGTATCACTTGATAAAGCTATTGAAACCATGAAAGAAACCGGCGAAGATATGCATGATAAATACAAAGAAACCGCCCGTGGTGGGTTGGCAATTCATGCCAATCGTATCCCTACTGCTAACCTTGGTGTGAGTGTTAACTTTAGTCAATGTTAAAGTAGTAACACAATAAAAAAGGTGACGGCGCTTTACTCCATCACCTTTTATTTTATCTATCAATAGCTAAAAATATACAGTAGCTAAATATACAGTTTAACGCTTAACTACTAAACTAACTACGATAGTCAGCATTAATCTTGACATAGTCGTAAGATAAATCACAGGTATAAACGGTGTCACTGGCATCACCTCGTCCAAGTTCAATATTAATAGAAATCTCAGGACGACTCATAACTTCTTGTCCTGCTTCTTCATTATAACTATTAGCTGGCATGCCCCGTTCACAAATCAACACATCATCTAAGCAAACTTTAATTTTAGTCGTATCAAGTTCTGCTAATCCTGCATAGCCTACCGCTGCTAAAATCCGTCCCCAATTTGGGTCGCTGGCAAAAAACGCCGTTTTGACCAATGGTGAATGGGCAACAGCATAAGCCACATCACAGCACTCTTTCGTCGTTTTACCACCTGTGACATTAACGGTTATAAATTTACTAGCACCTTCACCATCTCTAACGATTAATGTCGCAAGGCGTATAAATACTTTTTGCATTGCCTCAAATAGCGCTTGGTAATGGGAGTGTTTTGTACTGTCAATGATGCTATCTGATGCTTTACCTGTCGCAATTAACGTACAGCAGTCATTGGTTGACATATCACCATCAACCGATATGCGATTAAATGATTGATTGCTCAATTCGACAAGCATATTGTGTAATAAGTCTTTTGAGATATTGGCATCTGTTGCTACATACCCTAACATGGTTGCCATATTAGGACGAATCATGCCCGAACCTTTTGACATACCCGTTACATGATAGTCAATGCCATCAATATTTACTTTTTCACTGGCAACTTTTGGCACAATATCCGTTGTTCTTATGCCGTCGGCACCTTTAAGCCAGTTATTAGCATCTAAATCTGTTAACGCATCATCTAAACCATTAATTAATGCGCTATCATTAAGTTGCTCACCAATCACCCCAGTAGAAAATGGTAAAACACTCGCTATATCTACATTGGCTTTGTCTGCTAATGCCTGACAACTCGCTAATGCTCTTTTGTAACCTTCTTCACCAGTCCCTGCATTTGCATTGCCCGTATTGGTTACTAAAAACTTGGGTTGTTGCTTTGCAAAATGATGACGCAATACTAAAACAGGCGCTGCACAAAATCCATTTTTTGTGGTGATGATAGCCGTATTTGCAGAGTCGGTTATCTTCATAACCACCAAATCATCTCTATTTTGATAACGAACACCAGCAGCAGTTACTCCAATTTCAACTCCGTTGATTGGATATATATGTTGTGGTGTATCGCAATTTCCTACTGGCATTTCTTGTTCCTTAAATCTTATAAAATATAAAAAAATAAATCATGACAATAATGCCATGATTTATTAAAAATAACAAAACAATTCAATGGTTTCACTAACAAATGTTAAGTTGAAAACCAAATGCTTTTATTTAACATCTGTTGTGGATACCGTTTCAGTTGGTTTTTTACTGGTATCTGCATATATCTTATTTGTTGCTGCCAATAATTTTGTTTTTTCTTCTATTTTCTGCTGAGCATCATTAAGTTTATTTTTTAAAGATTTCTTCTCTTTTTTAAGTTGGCTGATTTCCCACTTATTTTGAATAACTTTAAATAACTGAATAGATAACAAAATACCAATAACCACCCCAAGTATCATTGCCATAATCAACAACGAACCAAGGTTCATTTCAGGTGACTGTACAAATAACAAATTTACTGGCAGTTCTTGATTGTTTGTAATCACTAAGCCAATTGCATAGCCAAAAAACACAAATAAAATAAGAAGTAAGATATAACGCATAATTAAATCCTCGATAACATTAGCAGGTCATAGAATACCATATTATGACTATGGTTAATAAAGCTTAATAATAAATTAATACAATTTAAAATATTTTTATAAGCGACCTGCCATTTTATTGAATACTGTCATTAACCGCTTCACGCAGTGCTTTGCCAGGTTTAAAATGAGGAATCGCCTTTGCCGCTACTGATACCTGCTCACCAGTTTTTGGGTTGCGCCCTACTCGTGGTTTACGATGATGTAAACTAAAGCTGCCAAAACCACGTACCTCAATACGACCATCATTTACAAGATAATGTGCCATCATCCCCAAAATTTCACGTACCGCATCATCAACTTTTAGATGATTAATGTTCTCACAATTGTCAGCAAGATTATTAATAAAATCGGATTTATTAATTATTTTTTGCATAAAAAATATACCTTATAAGTCTTTTAATTAATTTTTAATATTAGTAGGTAATAATACCTGAAATAAAACAAAAAGAAAATAGCTAACCTATTGAAATTAAAAATATTAAACAAAAAAGAGAGGTGATTTCAATCACCTCCCTTTTAGCATTTAAATCAATAAATAGCTAAATGAACAATTAATTATTCACCTTGTTGCTCTTTAATTAAGTCACCTAAAGTTTTAGGCTGAGCTTCTGGTGCAGAACTTAAGTCTTTAAGCGCTTGACGCTCTTCAGCTTCATCTTTTGCTTTAATAGACAAGCTGATGTTGCGTGACTTACGGTCAACGCTAACAATTTTAGCTTCTACTTCGTCACCTTCATTCAAGAACTTAGTTGCATCTTCAACACGGTCACGTTGGATTTCTGACGCACGTAAGTAGCCTTCAACTTCATCAGCTAATGTGATAACGGCACCTTTAGCGTCAACTTCTTTAACAGAACCTTTAACGATTGCACCACGGTCGTTAGCAACCAAGTACTCATTAAATGGATCAGATGAAAGTTGTTTGATACCTAGGCTGATACGGTTTGCTTCTGCATCAACAGACAATACCATTGCTTCAACTTCATCACCTTTGTTGTAAGCACGGATCGCTTCTTCACCTGATTCATTCCAAGAAATATCAGATAGGTGAACAAGACCATCAATACCGCCTTCAAGACCAATAAAGATACCAAAGTCAGTGATAGACTTAATTGTACCTGTTAGCTTATCGCCACGGTTGTAGTTTTTGTCAAACTCTTCCCATGGGTTTGCTTTGGTTTGTTTGATACCAAGGCTGATACGGCGACGTTCACCATCAATATCAAGAACCATAACATCAACTTCATCACCAACTTGAACAACTTTAGATGGGTGGATGTTTTTATTGGTATGATCCATTTCTGAAACGTGAACAAGACCTTCAATGCCTTCTGCAATTTCTGCAAAACAACCATAATCAGTTAGGTTAGTAACACGTGCTTTAGCAATCGTACCTACTGGATACTGTTCGCTAACAACGTTCCAAGGATCTGTACCTAATTGTTTTAGGCCTAGGCTAACACGGTTGCGCTCGCGATCAAACTTAAGTACTTTAACGTTAAGCTCTTGACCCACTTCAACAACTTCTGATGGATGCTTGATACGCTTCCATGCCATGTCAGTAATGTGTAATAGACCGTCGATACCACCTAAGTCTACAAATGCACCGTAATCAGTAAGGTTTTTAACGATACCTGGTGCTTCCATGCCTTCTTCTAGCTTAGCAAGTAGCTCTTCACGCTCTGCTGAATTTTCAGCTTCCATAACGGCACGGCGACTTACAACAACGTTGTTACGCTTTTGGTCTAACTTGATTAGTTTAAATTCAAGTTCTTTGCCTTCAATGTGAGTGGTGTCACGTACTGGGCGAACATCTACTAAAGAACCAGGTAAGAATGCACGTACAGAACCGATTTCAACCGTGAAACCGCCTTTTACTTTATTTGAAATTGTACCTTTAACAATTTCATCATTCTCAAATAATGTTTCTAAGTGCTTCCACGTTTCTACGCGTTTTGCTTTTTCACGAGAAAGCAAGGTTTGACCCATGCCATTGTCAACAGCATCAACAACTACGTCGATTGTGCTACCAACTTCTACTTCAAGCTCGCCTTCTGCGTCAACAAATTCGTTGCGAGAAACAACGCCTTCAGATTTAAGACCTGTGTCAACTGTAATCCAGTCGCTATCAATCGCAACAACAACACCAGTTACAACCGAGCCACGCTCAATATCAAGACCTTGTTCACCAAGACTTGCTTCAAATAGTTCAGCAAATGATTCCATATATATACCTTTTGCACCCATTTATGGGTAATTGCCATAGCCTGTCCAGCACAGTATGGTTCACGTTAATGCAAAATTAAGACGATTAAGCTGGTTTTAACCTTAACTTTGCATATAAAAAACTTTAAATTTTTGTTAAAAAACTAGGCTGTAATTTTTTAATAAAAACTTATGAAAAACTAATTCCTTGATTCAGACAGTGCGTTTTTACCGCTTGATAAACTGCCTCAATATCCATTACCGAGCTGTCCAATACAAGTGCATCTTCTGCTGGCACACTTGGAGAAGCACTTCGGTTTTCGTCACGCTCATCACGTGCCTTAATGTTTGCCAAAATCTCGTCATAATCAGCAGGCTGACCAGATTCTTTTAATTGTCCTACACGTCTATCAGCACGTGCTTTAGCACTAGCAGTTAAGAATACTTTGGCAACCGCATTGGGGAAAACCACCGTACCCATATCACGCCCATCGGCAATAACGCCACTACGATAAGCCATATCACGCTGTAAATCTAATAGTGCTTGACGTACTTTTGGAAATACTGCCACTTGTGATGCGTATCCACCAACGGTTTCATTGCGGATAGTCGCACCTATTTGCTCATCATTAACCAAAATATCTATCGTACCTGTTTCTTGATTCGCAATAAATTCAATTTTTAATGATTGTGTTAGTTTTTCTAACGCATTCTCATTAATTTCATCATTTAACAAGTTAGCTTGATGTGCTTTTAAGCCAACAATGCGATATAAAGCACCAGAGTCTAACAGTTGATAACCTAACGCATTTGCAAGTTTCCAAGCGATTGTGCCTTTACCCGCACCACTTGGTCCATCAATAGTAATTATTGGATACGCTTGCTTTATTGAAGTCATTTAAAACTCTGATTTAAATATATGTAATTGTCAAACAAAATTAAAGGCGGATTATATCAAAAAACGCTTAATAACTCTATACTTATTAAACGTTTTTTGTAAATTTTATGAGATAAAGGATAAGGATGTTAAGTTTCGTTTCTTTCAAGCAAGCGTAGCTGATTTACGTTTATCTTTTGCTTGTGTTTTTTTATACTGCGACGTTCACGAAAGAAATCTCGTAATATCTGTGCAGACTCATCGGCATATAAACCGAACTGAACCTTAATGTTATGATTATAAAAGTCTTGTTCTAATAAATTGGCTTGACTACCAACCATGCCCGCTCTTGGTTCTGTTGTAGCAAAAACTAACCGATTTAAACGCGCATGAATCAATGCCCCCACACACATTGTACAAGGCTCAAGGCTGACATATAAAGTGGTGTTTTCTGGTAAGCGATAATTGTTAAGACTAGTACAAGCATCTCTTAGTGCAACAATCTCCGCATGACTGGTTGGATCATGTTTGGCAATTGGTTGATTAAACCCTCGCCCTATAACTTTTGCATTATCTTCCTCATCAAATTGTACTAATACTGCACCAACTGGTACTTCTCCTTGTTCAGCAGCTTGCTTAGCAAGTTCCAGTGCCTGCCTCATATATTTTTTGTCATGTTGACTAAACTGTGTCATGCCGTTTTTTTAATCAAGTATTATTTTTAAGTTTATTGAGGTAGTTGCCAGTCTATGGCATCTTTGCCGTGCATAGTTAAATATTGATTGGCCTGAGAAAATGGTTTTGTACCAAAAAAACCACCACGGTTAGCAGACAATGGTGATGGATGCACCGCACTTAAAATCAGGTGCTTATCCGCATCAATATATTTACCTTTTTTCTTTGCATAACTGCCCCATAAAACAAATACGGTGTTTTGCGTTTGCTTATTAACGACATCAATCACTGCATCGGTAAACTGCTCCCAACCTTGTTTTTGATGGCTACCTGCATTGCCTTCTTGCACAGTCAATGAGCTGTTTAACAAAAGTACGCCTTGCTTAGCCCAATGCGTTAAATCACCATGGTTTGAATATAGCGTCCCGATGTCATCTGCCATTTCTTTTAAAATATTGTTTAATGATGGCGGTTTTGGAATCGACTTTGGTACAGAAAATGACAACCCCATTGCCTGCCCAGCGCCATGGTAAGGGTCTTGTCCTAAAATCACTACCCTTACTTTTGATAAAGGCGTTAAGTTAAACGCATTAAAAATTTGATTTGCTGGGGGATATATGGTTTTTCCATCAGCATATTCTGCACGTAAAAAGGTTCTTAAACCATCCATATTGTCACTGGTTAACTCGTCAGCCAATGCTTGTTTCCAATCACTTGGTAATTGCACTTTATCTAAAATGGCTTGTTTTTCTTCGGCTGATTTATTACTCATCACGCATCCATATTCTTTATCAATTTTAAAAGTTTATTATTAAAATAAATTAAACATTTGATTCTTGTGGTTTAAGAGACTCAGTCACAGTTAGCACAACTTGGCTGTCATTATTGTCTGTTGACTCATCGGTTTGAGATTTGTTTAAAGTAATACGAACGGTACCGCCATCGACAAGTTCTCCAAATAAAATCATACCCGCCAATGGTTTCTTGATTTCATCCTGAATCAAACGCTGCATAGGGCGAGCCCCCATTAAACGGTCATAGCCTTTTTCGGCAAGATATTCGCGAACTTCATCAGTAATTTCAAGTGTTACTTTTTTATCATCAAGCTGCGCTTGTAATTCTACCAAGAACTTATCAACCACGGATACAATCACGCTTGTATCTAATGGATTAAACTGGATGATGGCATCCAATCGGTTACGAAACTCTGGCGTAAATACACGCTTCATTGCTTCGCCATTGTCTTTGCTGTGGTCTTGTTTTGTAAAGCCCATAGAAGCACGG
Source organism: Psychrobacter sp. HD31 (assembly GCF_051097895.1). Classification (GTDB taxonomy): domain Bacteria; phylum Pseudomonadota; class Gammaproteobacteria; order Pseudomonadales; family Moraxellaceae; genus Psychrobacter. The sequence continues at coordinate 509,641 of NZ_CP142525.1, read as the reverse complement.
CTGATATTATCAGCACCGACATTTGTCGTCATGATTAAAATAACTTGTTTAAAACTGGCTATACGACCATTGTTATCAGTTAAAGTACCATGATCCATAACTTGTAATAACAGGTTGAAAACATCAGTATGTGCTTTTTCAATTTCATCGAGTAATAACACACAGTGCGGATGTTGATTAATTTTTTCTGTCAATAATCCACCTTGATCATAACCCACATAACCTGGTGGCGCACCAATTAAACGGGAGGCTGTGTGCGATTCCATATATTCTGACATGTCAAAACGCACCAACTCAACACCCAACAAGTTTGCTAGTTGCTTAGAGACCTCAGTTTTACCAACGCCTGTTGGTCCTGCAAACATAAATGAGCCAATCGGCTTTTCAGGCTCTTTTAATCCAGCACGAGATAGCTTAATGGCATCTGCTAATGTTGAAATTGCTTCATCTTGTCCAAATACTAAACGTTTTAAATCTCGCTCTAAGCTTGCTAAGGTTGATTTATCATCTTTAGATACTGACTTAGGTGGGATACGTGCCAGCTTGGCAACAATGCTTTCAACATCCACAACATCAATAACTTTGGTCTTATCCGTTAAGGTATCTTCTTGTTCATTTTTGTTGAGTGCTTCATTATATGAATCAGTTTCATCTAAAGTGTGCAACTTGCTATTTTGGCTTGGGTCATGATCATCTTTGCTGTCATCACCAATGACTGTATTGGTATCTAGCCGACTGTATGCACCTGCCTCATCAATCACATCAATCGCTTTATCTGGTAAAAAACGCTCATGAATATGTTTGGCTGATAACTCCACCGCACTTACTAAAGCAGCATCCGTATATTCGACTTTATGGAATGCTTCATATTTAGACTTAAGCCCACGTAAAATCTCAATACTATCTGCAACACTTGGCTCATTGACATCAATTTTTTGGAATCTTCGAGACAAAGCGTGGTCTTTTTCAAACACTTGGCGATATTCAGTAAAAGTGGTTGAACCGATGCAACGCAACTCACCGTTTGCCAAAGCTGGCTTAATAAGATTAGAGGCATCCATGCTACTACTCATTGATGAACCTGCACCAATAATCATGTGTATTTCATCAATAAATAAAATTGCATTTGGCTTCTTTTTAATTGACTTTAGTAAAGACTTCATGCGTTTTTCAAAGTCACCACGGTATTTAGTACCTGCCACTAAAGAGCCGATATCAAGGCTATAGATAACACAACCAGCAAGCGGTTTAGGGGCTTTACCTTTTTCAATTAACCATGCCAAACCCTCGGCAATTGAAGTTTTACCAACCCCAGGCTCGCCAACAAGTAGTGGGTTGTTTTTACGGCGACGACATAAAACTTGTGCCGTGCGCTCAACTTCTTCACTTCTACCAATCAAGGGGTCTGTTTTGCCTGCTTTCGCTTTATCGTTTAAATTGGTTGTAAATTCTAGCAATGGATCTTTTTTGGCTATGCTTTCTGGCTCTGCGCTGCCTTCTTCGCCACTGCTTAATTTTTGTGGTTTACCATCGGTATTGTGAGATAAATATTCTGTTAACGCTAAACGTGTGACACCATGTTTTTTTAATAAGAAGACGGCATAGGTATCATGTTCAGAAAACATAGAAACCAGCAAATCAGAGCCTTCCACCATTCGCCCTGCCCCTACAGATTGCACATGGAAGATAGCACGCTGTAAAATACGATCAAAACTTTGGGTTGGCTGTGGAGTCGGCTCAAACTCATCTTCTAGTTTTGGTGAATGTTTTTCAATGTATTCTTCTAAGCTTTGTCTCACTGTTGCTAAGTCAACTTCACAAGCTTTAAGCGCCATAACTGCATCATTATTTTCTAACAGAGCAAGCAATAAATGCTCAACGGTTAAATACTCATGCATATTTTGTCTTGCAATTGTCATAGCAAGTCTTAATGAAACTTCTAGATGCCGGCTTAACATAAAACATTCCTTATTCTTCTATTTTAAAATAGAAATTGTTATTACTTTTTTAATTTTGGATAACTATTAAATAGTGGTCATTGCTAATGTATGCAAGACCAAATTAAAAATAGTGTCATTATTCTTTGTAAGGCTCTATTTGCGTTAACAATGGATAGCCTTCTTTTCTGGCTAGATTATTACATTTTTTTGCTTTCGTCTCTGCAATATCTTTTGGATAAATGCCCGCAATGCCATGTCCGTCATGATGTATTGCAAGCATGGTTTCAACCGCTTGGTCTTCTGCCTGTTTAAACTCTTGCATTAACACCATCACTACAAACTCCATTGGTGTGTAGTCATCATTATACATAATCACAGCGTACATTGGCGGTGCTTGAAGTTCTGGATCCGCCACTAATACATCAGTTTCCTCTTCACGCTCAGTATCATCATGCACATTCATCATGTTTATTGTTTTTGGGAAATGCCAGTCTTTGATATTTATCATATTTTTTGTTTGATTTAATAGAGTTACAGTTTAAAAAATTGACGCAGATAATTTTAAGTAGCAATGATAATCTAACCAAATTAAATGCATATTACAATGCCAAATTCATGTTAATAACACAATACTAAAAAAAGATAGCTCTATTGGCTATCTTATATTGAGATTAACTTGGTAGAAAACAGTTAGTTTTTATCTTCAGAAGTGATTGGGCGGTTATTTACATCTGGTACTTGTGATAGCGACATTGGCATATCTGCTTTCTTTTTACCCAAACGCCAGTTATAAATTTGCTCTTTTGTTTGATCACCTGCCGATAAACTCAGCTTAAGCTGGACAGGTTTAAAACCTTCGGGCATGACAAAACGACCACGAATATAGCTAATGCCTTTAATCTCATAAGTACTTGGCGATAATGGAATATTTACAAAACTGGTGTTATTTAGCAAAGTAAGTTTTGGTACTAATTGCGTGTATTCGCCATTTTCATTAACCATTGCTACATCAAAACGATATTCAAATGCATTTTCTGGTAAGGGTTCAATTTTAGCCCCAACCACTTGCAAAGGGATACCACCTTGTTTTGCAATACTGCTAGAAAACATTTCTACTGTTCTTTGTAGTTGTAGATTGTTTGTTTCTAGGTCTGTTAGTTTTACACGTAACGATTTTAAGTTATCAAGGCTAATATCTCGCTCTTGCTTTGCAACATCTGCCTCAGTTTTAAACTGTTTATTTTGCTCTTCGATAGCCTCAAGTGAGCGTGCCGTTACCAGCTGACCATTGATAACAACATCATTTTCAGATTCAATGCTTTTAAAACCACTGCTATAACCTATTTGAAAAGCAAAAATAGCAACCAATAATGCAACTACCATTAGTGCAATCAAAAAAAGAATAAAGACAGTGAATGTATCACCTTTTTGTTGATTTTTAGTTAGCATATCAAACCGTTGACTTAAAAAAGAACCTATATTATATAAATTTAAGTATTAAATGTATATTACAATCAAGCGCACACTATACTGCTAAAACTCTTCGCTTTCAATCATGAAATGTATAAATAATGTATGCTATTGATATTGCGAATGTCAGTATCTTTGGTATCTCAGTAACAATTTACTTAAGGAGCTTTACTTACGGAATTTCACCTAAGGAACTACTGGCACAATTTCTAGTCCAACGGTTTCTGGTAAAGCAAACAAAGAATTCATATTTTGCACCGCTTGCCCTGCTGCCCCTTTTACCAAGTTATCTTGCACCACCAGTATTGTTAACTCTGCACGCTCATTATTTTGTACAATGGCAATACGCATCTTGTTACTGGCTCGTACACTACGGGTATCCGGCACGCTACCTGATGGCAATACATCTACAAACACCTCATTTTGATATGCTTCTTCATAGGCTTGTTGCCAATCAACTTGCTTACCTTGCTCCGTTAGCTCAAGATGGATGGTACTCAACATACCACGTATCATAGGCACTAAATGCGGTACAAAACGGATTTTATGATCAAATTGGCTGTTTAAAATTAACGATAAACCTTGCTCAATTTCTGGCAAGTGGCGATGCCCTGCCACGCCATAAGCTTTAAAGTTATCTGTTGTTTCAGCATAATTTAAAGCAAGGCTTGCTTGACGACCTGCTCCAGATACGCCTGATTTGGCATCAATAACGATGCGTTTATCAATCAGCGCAGTTCCTGTCTGGTTTTGATTATCTATAATCGGTTTCATCCCTAAAATAGCTGTGGTTGGATAACAGCCAGGATTACCAATTACCTGTGCGTTGGCAATACGCTTACGGTTTACTTCTGGCAAACCATATACTGCCGATTTAAGTAAGTCTGGACAAGCATGCGAATGATTGTACCAAGTTTCAAATTCTTGTAGTGACTGCAAACGAAAATCTGCGGCTAAATCTATCACTTTAACGCCAGCTTTAACCAAGTCTTCGGCTTGTTTCATTGCTACCCCATGTGGCGTGGCAAAAAATACCACATCACAAGCACTCATCATTTTTAAATTATCATCACCAAAGTCTTGATAAACTAAATTTGTTACTCCGCGCAAGCTTGGGAAGATATCCGCTACCGGTGTGCCTGCTTCGCTACGTGAGGTAAGCCATTGTAACTCTACTTGTGGGTGTGCTGATAAAATCCTTACCAGCTCTACCCCTGTATAACCAGTTCCGCCAACAATGCCTGCTTTGATTATCTTCATTTTTTTGCTCTACAATAATTAATTTTTTTTTATTATAACAGTTAGACTTTAAATTTTGCAGGTTTATGGATGAATAAATCCTACCATTATTACTAGATTCATAAAGATTAGAAAGATAATACGCATTAGAAAATGATAAATAACTTATGTACAATGAAATCATTGATAATATATGTGTGTTGTAAAGGATTAGAAAATGAAGCCACAAGAAATAGATATACTTCTAGAAACTTTGGACACAACCTTAAATTCCAATTCTTTTTGGATTACGCTGGACTTAACAGAAAATGAGGAACAAGTAGAGACTGAAATAATTCAACACTTAAGAACAGGTAGCTTCCATTTTGAATTAGTGAAAGAAGATTTGAGGAGAGAATTCAACGACTATTCTGAAATTATTTTTCCAAAAGCATCTAACACACCTATTGTTTTGCAAAAGCCGGGAAATCTATGGAATGGAGTTGAACAACTTACAATAGATGAAATTGGCAAATCTTTAGCAAGAGACATGTTAATTGATCTTTTAACTGGAAAGCAGGATTTCTTTTCAGCAAGTACCCTGGGAACACAAATTAACACAAACAAAGCCAATGAACTGATTGCAAATTTATTCGAGATACTTGATGAGAAAGGGGATTGGAAAGCTTACAACATAGAACCTGATTTTTTATATCAAGTTGAAAGCTATAACAATACAAACCCTCATCTACCAGGATACTTTGAAAATGATGGAAGAGATTTAGCCTTAGCTATAAAGTATGATGCAGAAGTGCATATCTTATTAACTTGTGGTTATTCTTAATGGCTAATGGTTATATATAAGAACGCTATCCACCAAACACTGTATATTATGTCTGTAATCTAAAGTTATGTTCATACAAAGTAGTTAAAACCAAAAAATATACTAAAAACCACTAAAGTTTATACTCATGCACCGCATCAATAAATACTTTGGCGTGGTCTGGGTTTACCCACTGGGCAATACCATGCCCTAAATTAGCAATGTAACCTGTTTTTGGCTGATTAACATACGCGTCATCAAGCATTAACTTAGTTTGCTGTCTAATAACCTCAGGCGAGCCATATAAAGTTGCAGGGTCTAAATTGCCCTGAATGGCTTTATTACTGCCTAACATAGTACGTGCCTGACTAATTGGCATCGTCCAATCTAGCCCCAATACATCGGCCTGACTGTCGTCCTGTGTTGATAACCACAAACCACCACCTTTAGTGAATAGCACCACAGGTACATCTGGGTGTATGGCTTTTAATTCGCTAATGATTCGTTTGTTATATTTATGTGAAAACTCAGCAAACTGGCGATGCGCTAACGCCCCACCCCAACTATCAAATATTTGTACAATTTGAGCTCCTGCCTTAATTTGAGCAGACAAATAATCCGTAACAACTGTTGCCACTTTGTCTAGTAAAGCATGCAGGAACTCAGGGCGGGCATACAACATTTCTTTTGTATGTCGGTAATCTTTACTACTGCCCCCTTCTACCATATAGGTTGCTAGTGTCCAAGGACTGCCAGAAAACCCAAACAGTGGTACTTGACCATTTAACTCGTTACGGATACTGGTAACTGCGCGCATCACATAATCTAGGCTATCATTAACATCAACATCCAGCAAACCATTTAAGTCTTTGTCATCACGTACTGTTTTTTTAAATTTAGGACCTTCGCCAGTTTCAAAATACAAACCCAAGCCCATGGCATCCGGTATGGTTAAAATGTCACTAAATAAAATTGCAGCATCTAACTCAAATCGACGTAATGGCTGTAAGGTGACTTCGGTCGCACGTGCGGTATCTTTACATAAGCTTAAAAAGTCGCCCGCTTCGGCTCTTGTTGCTTTGTATTCTGGCAAATAGCGCCCAGCCTGGCGCATCATCCATACTGGTGTCGTATCGACTTCTTCAAATCGCATTGCTCGTAAGATTCTATCATTTTTTAATGGCGCAAATTGTGTCATCATTGTTCCTAAAATTCTGTTCCTAAAATTATTTTAATATCTATAAAATTGATTGTGTTAAAACCAATAAAGCATTAAGCAATGCTTATTTATAATTTTTTAACTTCTGTTCAGCTAGCGCTTTATTTTTATAACTTTTAGCAGTTTAAAAGGCTAATTACTCTATATATAACCCAATATAAATTAAAACGACTTACCCCACAATCGCCATTTTATCACGGTGTATCATTGCTACTTTCTCTTGATGCGAACCAAGGATTTCATCTACTTCATCACTACGAGCATTAGAAATACGCTTCGCATCGGCAGATGAATAGCTTACTTGACCAACAGCAATGCGCTCACCTGTATCTTGATGGACGATTTCAACCACGTCTTCTGCAACAAAGTCGCCACGTACCTTATGCACCCCAACAGGCAACAAACTTTTGTTATTGTGCCTAATCGCTTTAGCCGCACCTTCATCAACCAGCAATGTACCTGCCATTTGTAGATGGCTGGCTAGCCACTGCTTCTTGGCAATAATCTTATCTGCCTCATTTGTCGTTAATAAGGTTCCTAATTCTTCACCAGAAACCACTCGACTGATGACATCCTCCACAGTACCACTAACGATTACTGTTGGACAACCACCCATGGCAGATAAACGCGCGGCACGAATTTTAGTAAGCATACCCCCACTACCCAATTTGCCACCATCCCCTGCAATATCAAACAAATAATCTGCCATTGCACGTTCTTCACTTATCATCGTTGCATTGGGGTTGATACGTGGGTTATCAGTAAACACGCCTTCTTGGTCTGTTAAAATGATGTACAAATCGGCATGTGCCATAGTCGCCACCATTGCGCCAAGTGTATCATTATCGCCAAATTTAATTTCATCAACAGAAATGGTGTCATTTTCATTAATGACAGGGATAACTCGCCAATCAATAATTTGTTCTAACGTACCTGCAACATTAAGATAACGTTTGCGGTTGGCAAGCTCATCATGAGTGAGTAATAGTTGTGAGCTTTGCACGCCGTATTGAATAAGTGCCGACCACCATGTTTCTATCAGCCCCATTTGCCCTATGGCAGCACAGGCTTGCAATGCAGGCAGTTTTTTAGGTCGCTCATCTAGGTTCATGCGCACAACGCCTTCTGCAATCGAGCCTGATGAGACAATAATGACTTCCATCCCTTTATTTTGTAGGCTGGCGATTTGTTTTGCCCATTCATAGATGGCGGTGCGATCTAACCCTTTACCATTGTTAGTTAGCAATGATGAGCCAATTTTCACCACAATACGTTTGATAGGTTTTTGGATAAAGTTTGATCGTAATTTAGTTTGTTCGCTCATTTTTAACTGTGTTTAATTTTCTGGTTAACTATTTCGATAGTATATCATGACAGAGACTAAAAATTATCTGAATAAAGTTTGTCTTGAAAACAGTCATCTGTTTAGTATAAGATAAGCGCACTTTTTACAACTAATAACCTTGTCGGGGTGCTTTGACATTATGCAAATTGTCATCGCTGAGAAATACCCGTATAACCTGAAGCAGTTAGCACTGACGTAGGAAACAAGCGTGATATCTTATAAAACAACACCCATTTTTTATACTTGCATTAAATAACCGTCACCTATCCACCTAGGTTGATGGCGTTTTGCGTATTTATGGATGTTGATTTTGTCTTGTTTGTTAGTCTAATTGTTTCCGATTTAAATAAAATATTTAAAATAAAGGAAACACTATGACAAACGCACCAACCAAACTCACCTTAACCCTTGAATGGTTCTTAAACCCAGACCACCTTCCCTTCATCGCTGGTATAAAAACAGGGGCATACCAACAAGCAGGAGTTGAGCTTACCATCATTGAGCCTGATGACCATTATGATGGTTTTGCCGAGTTAAATAACCGGACTATTGACTTACACACCAATGAACCCTTACATTTATTTGAGCATTATGCTCCCAACTTGCGTTCTTTAGGCTGTTTCTTTGAAACCGATGGCGGTATCCTCATGCGTGGTAACAGCGAGCAAGTGTTACAAAAGCTAAAAGAGCAACAAACCATCCGTATTTGCACGCCAGCCGCCGAAGAAAAAACCAACCGCATAGGCTTTGAAGTATTAGACCGCTATGCAAAGCAACAGGGCATCGAACTGTCACAAAACAACGTAGAGTTTGTACAAGCCGACTTTTATCACATCACCAATATGCAAAATGACCCAAGCTTAGATGGTGCTTGGTTGTGCTTTTATAACTTTGAAGGTGTAGAGGCAACGCAAGCAGGCATGAGCTTTACCTTTATTGACCAACACGCATCCCCATTTGCAAACTTTTCTGCACTGGACATCATCACCACCGATGAGATTTATCAAGACAAAAAGCAAGCCATTGATAGTTTCATCAAGGTAACTAATGACATGATTGAGCTTTGCCGAGCCGAACCAGAAACTGTACGAGAGTTATATTATCAATATAGCGATACCAAAGCCGATGAGCTGATGAATGCAATCATTGATGACACCTTGAGCAGATTCATTCATCCTATTGAATCTCATCAAGCTAAATGGCAAGAGCTACGCCAGATGTTGGCAGAGATTGATATTGTCACGTTAACTGATGAGCAGTATCAGTCTTTGTGGGCAGGATAAAGACTGATAAGGAATAATAAGTCAGTGTTAATAGAGCCATCTGATTAAATAGACTACGAAAACTGACTAATCAAATTGACTACAAACATTGACTTGCCAAACGAGCTCAACAAAACAACTGGGTAACTTGGCAAATTAGAAAGAAATTATTTAGTAAAAAAACTATTCAGTGAATAAGGATAAAAAATGTCGCAATCCATAAACAAAACGCCAATAGATAACACACCAATAAACAAAACGCCAATCAATAAGCAAGTGGTCGTCGTTACAGGTGCAGGACGTGGACTGGGGTCTGCGATTGCCAGAGCCTTTGCCAATCAAGGTGCAAAGGTGGCAATTAATTATCGTAACAGTAAAGAATCAGCTGAGCAATTACTCGCTGAACTCATAGATAATGCACACGCCTCCGCCAATTCAGACACTGATGGCAATGCTCAACGCTTTATGACCATACAAGCCGATGTGCGTGATGCAGATGAAACCCAAGCAATGTTTGCTAAGGTAAATGACGTATTGGGTACACCAACGACTTTCATTCACAATGCCCTAGCGGATTATAGTTTTAATGGTGATGGTCGAGCAACGATTTTGGAGCTGAGCGAAGAGGCATTATTAAATCAGCACAAGACCGCTGTTATCGGTGCTTTAAATGGCATTCAAGCAGTTGTGCCTTATATGGAGCAGGCAGGGTTTGGACGTATTGTCACCATAGGAACCAACCTATTCCAAAATCCAGTCGTTCCCTATCACGATTACACCTCAGCAAAAGGTGCATTGCTGGCATTAACTCGTACATCGGCTGCTGACCTTGGTAAAAAAGGCATTACCGTTAATATGGTATCAGGCGGACTACTAAGAACCACCGACGCCAGTTCTGCAACACCCGATGCGGTTTTTGACATCATTGCTCAAAACACGCCATTAGGCAGTGTAACCACTCCCGAAGAGTTGGCAGATGCGGTTTTATTCTTTGCCAGCCCTTGGGCAAGAGCAGTAACGGGTCAAAACCTGATTGTTGATGGTGGCTTGGTATTTGATTAAGGATAAACTGAGTTTATCCACTGTATCAGTCAACATGATAGCTTGAAAGATGAGTTGAAAGATAGCGTGAAAATGAGTTGGAATAAAAACAAATGATAACGATTATAGGAACGGGCATTGTTGGGTTAACCTGTGCCGATAAACTGCTCGCATCAGGTCATGATATTAAAGTAATTACTGCCAGTACGGGTGTCGATGAGTCGCTGTGCTCATGGTGGGCTGGTGGTATGCTCGCCCCTTATTGTGAGATGGAATCAGCCGAAACTCTAGTAGGTGAACTTGCTCCGATTTCAATGGCATATTGGCAAGATTTTTGTCAACGCCATGCCGATGAGTGTGACCACTACTCCAATGGTACGATTGTCATCTCGCCAAGTCGTGACCAAAATATGCTCAAACACTTTGCTCAAAAAACTGAGCAATGGCAACACGTTTCTGCCAAGCAACTACAACAATTAGAGCCTATTTTATCATCGCATCAAGAAGGCTTGTTTTATGAAACCGAAGGGCATATTGAACCCAGACAGGTATTAAACGCCTTATGGAAACGCATCAATAGCAGTGAGAAAGCTCAAGTCCTGACTAATACCAGACTCAGTGAAGAAGAAATAACCATGCTAAGTAGCGAGCAAGCAGATGGCGATTGGTTGCTTGATTGTCGTGGGTATTCTGCTAAACACGCCATTAACTCAGAGCAAAATAACACTGCATGCAAAGCTGATACAGGACAAAAGCGGGATAAATTGCGGGGTGTTCGGGGCGAAATGCTTCACTTGTATAATCCAGAATTAACGCTGTCACGACCCATACGCTTGCTTCACCCTCGCATTCCGATTTATTTAGTACCAAGGGCAAATCAGCAGTTTATGCTTGGGGCAACAATGATAGAAAATGGCTCACGAGAGCGTGCGTCGGTGCGTTCTGTAATGGAGCTGTTGTCGGCATTATATGCGGTGAATCCTGCCTTTTCACAATCAGAGATTGTTGAAATTGGCGTGGATGTGCGACCTGCGTATCCAGATAATCTACCACAGATTGTGGAAGAGATACCAAACCATGGTAGGGGGCATAAAGACAGACAGCATAAGGGCAAACGCCTATCGGTGAATGGTATGTATCGTCATGGATATTTACTGGCACCCGCATTTGCACAAATTGTGCATGACTATATTGTTGATGGTATGGATAATCGGTTGATTCAACGAGTGTCATGTTAAATATATAGTCAGAGAAATATAAAAGTGCTACAAGGAAAACGAGTGAAAATAGCACAACTAGTGCATTAAGCGAGTTTGACACCGTAGCACAAATATAGTTCTTTGACTATAGCTAAAGATAACAGAAATAACAAACGCCTTCATTCATTCCATCTCCATCTTTTGTTTCATTGGCGTTAGGCATTAGGCGTTAACTGAAACGATAAATGACATTATTTTAAAAAGAGAATCACTTATGCAAATTACCGCATTAACTTTCGATGATTTTGAAACCTTAGACTTATTTGGTGCTGTTGAAGTCTTCGGCAGGGTTACTGATTATGACATTCAATATGCTTCAATGACTGGTGGTATTATCAGTAATCAACATGGTGTTCGCATAGAAACCATTGCTATTGCAGACTTGCCGAAAAACACAGATATTTTATTGGTAATTGGTGGTCAAGGCACACGCCGACTGGTTGACGATACCAAATTTTTACAAACTCTAACCAACCTTGCCAATCAAGCTACCTGGGTGTTAAGCGTTTGTACTGGCAGTGCTTTACTTGCTAAAACTGGATTATTAGATGGTAAGCGTGCAACCTCAAATAAAAAATCATGGAAATGGGTCATTTCTCAGTCTGATAAGGTGCAATGGATTGAACAAGCTCGTTGGGTAGTAGATGAAAAGTTTTACACCTCTTCTGGCATTAGTGCAGGTACGGACATGAGTTTGGGGTTTATAGCAGATAGATATGACACTGAAACAGCCCAAACGATTGCGAATGAAATCGAATACCGATGGGCAAAAAATCCCGATAATGATGAGTTTTTTTTACTTTGGCAACACTCATAAGCTAAGTTTAACTCAAAAATAGCAGAATCGATATTATCGGCATTAAGCAATTTCAAAATAAATAATGAGGAGTTTCAATGAATCTTCAATTTAACGGACGGGCTTGTCAAACAACGGCGACGACTTTAGCCGAGCTATTGCGTGAACAAGGCTATGAACCAACAAGTAAGGTTGCCACGGCAGTTAATGGGCAGTTTGTTGCCAAACATAGCCGTGATGAGCATACCTTATCTGAAGGTGACCAGATTGAAGTGGTTGCCCCTATGCAGGGTGGTTAGCGGTTAACAATTAACGGTTAGTCGCTAATAGAAAAAACAGGAATACACATGACACAAGACAAGCTAAAATTTTATGACCTTGAGCTAGATAATCGCTTGCTATTAGGTACGGCACAATATCCATCACCCAAGATATTGAACGATGCCATCACTCAGTCGGGTACGCAGATGATAACGGTATCGGTACGGCGTGAGATGGGGGTTGGGCAAGGTCAAGAAAGCTCTGGACAGGCCTTTTGGGAGTTAATTCAACAAACGGGTACTTATGTTTTACCAAATACGGCAGGCTGTCGCAATGTGCAAGAAGCGGTGACCACCGCTCATATGGCACGAGAGCTATTTGATACCCCTCGTATTAAACTTGAGCTGATTGGCAATGAAGATACCTTACAACCCGATGTGTTTGCTTTGGTTGAAGCCGCCAAGATACTTAGTGATGAGGGCTTTCAAGTCTATCCGTATACCACCGATGATTTGATTGTGGCTGAGAAGTTATTGGAAGCTGGCTGTGAGGTGTTGATGCCATGGGGTGCTCCGATTGGTAGTGGTCAAGGGTTACAAAATCCTAAGGCATTACAAACCTTGCGGGCATATTTTCCAAATGTACCTTTGGTGGTTGATGCTGGCATTGGTCTGCCATCACAAGCGTGCCAAGCAATGGAGCTGGGCTATGATGCGATATTGCTAAATACGGCAGTGGCAAAATCTGGCGACCCTGTAGCAATGGCGGTGGCGTTTTCTAATGCAATTCAAGCTGGGCATTCGGCGTATCAGTCTACGCCTATTTTACCCCGAGATATGGCAAGCCCATCCACGCCTGTGGTAGGTACGCCTTTTTGGTTTGATTGATGAGAATGAATAATTGTTTAAAGGATTTCTAATGTCTATTATTAAAAAATATCATGAAGTTAATGATAAATATCCAAGGTTTCAAGGAACTGATGGTATTCCTTATTTTGGTGAAATTAGGGATATTTCTGACTGGGATTGTATTATTGCTAGCTATAGAAAATTAAAATCAGAGCTATTTCCTCAAAAAGTTTTATTCATCATGGATGATATTAACCAATGTGAATATACTTCGATGCACGCTAGCATGCAGGATGAACTTAATGTTGATGAAAGTGATTTTGCTGATGGGGTTGATTTTGATGACCAAGAACAGGAAAAAGCTTTCAATATTAACCTTAAAAAAGCCAGAACTGAGCATATTGTTAATTTTTTACAACGACAAGATGATTTTGATGTAGCACAGTTGACTCAATTGTTAAATCAGATAATTGAGAAAACTAAGCGATATGATGAAAATGACTTAAAAGCAATGGTGCTTTTTAACGAAAAGCCACTTAGAGTCTTAAATAACATAGAAGCGACAAATTTTAAAGAAATTGGTATTTGTATTGATGACTTACCTTCAGATACCTTGAAAATTGCAATGAAACCCAATGGTTATTTTTCATCTGACCTAAATACTTTTGAAAATTATTATGTAATTAATCAGTTGGATAAATTAGGTTTTGAATTTATTGGATTAGGTGCTCAATTACTCACGTTTCTTAAAAAAGCCAATGGCATTGTGAATTATGACGAATTGATAGAGTTTCTGGCAACAATTTACCCTTTAGATAACAAAACTAAGGCAAGATTTCAAAAGATTATTCAAACTAATGAATATCTGATATTACCTTATTGTGAATCTCCCTCAGTGTATTTGTATTTTTATGAATAATAGATACCAACTAATATTAAGCTACTTATGAAAAACTTCCCAAAATTCTACCAAATCATTGATGATGTTGCTTGGTTGCCAAGATTACTGCCTGTTGGTGTAAAACTGGTGCAATTGCGTATTAAAGACAAGCCAATCGACAACGTGCGTCATCAAATTATTGAAGCCAAAGCGTTATGCGAGCAGGCAGGTTGTCAATTGGTGGTGAACGACTATTGGCAATTAGCGATTGAACTTGGCTGTGACTATCTACACCTTGGGCAAGAAGACCTTGCTGAGGCGGACATTGAGCAGATTAAATCGGCTGGCGTTAGATTAGGCATCAGCACCCACAGTCATGAAGAGCTTGATGTGGCTTTGGCTGTCCATCCTGACTACATTGCCTTGGGCCCTGTTTATGAAACCACCTTAAAAAAAATGCCATGGCAACCTCAAGGACTGGATAGAGTACGTGAATGGAAACAAAAGATTAGTGATGTTGATGAAAGTATTCCTCTGATTGGCATTGGTGGGTTGACTATTGAACGTGCAGAAGGCGTCTATAAGGCAGGAGCAGATTGTATCAGCGTGGTCAGTGATGTACTGATGAATGATAACCCTGAGTCAAGGTTAAGGCAGTGGTTGGAGATGGCTCAATGACCACTGTAAACGCCTTAAACGCTTTGGTAGAAGAGAACAAGCATCTAAAAAACAAGCACCAACCTAACCTAAAACATAATCTAGATACAGAAGAGCCTGTAGCGAATACCGAGACATTGAAGCTTGAACGCTACAATCGTCAGATTCAAGTACCGCAAATAGGTTATGACGGACAAGAAAAGCTTGCTAACGCACATGTTGCCATCATAGGGATGGGCGGATTGGGTTGTCCTGTTGGTCTTTATTTAGCAGGAGCAGGTGTTGGTAAGCTAACACTCATTGACCATGATGTCGTTAGCCTTAATAACTTGCACCGCCAAGTTTTGTATTGTGAAGAGGATGTCAACTCATTTAAAAGTGAAACAGCAAAAAAAGCACTGACTGACATTAATAAAGAAATACAGGTTAACAGTCATAACGTTAAGTTAATGCCTAGTAATATTGCCGATTTACTTTTAGATGTCGATGTGCTGGTTGATGCCACAGATAATTTTACCATTAGTTATTTATTAAGCGATTATGCACAAAAAAATAACAAACCGTTAGTATCTGCCTCCGTCATGGGCGTGGTCGGCTATGTTGGGGTTTATTGCTATGGTACAGCAGCCAACAACATACGTCTGCCTAGTTTGCGAGCAGTCTTCCCTAACCCACCGGAAGTCGGACAAGATTGTAATAGTATTGGTGTCATCGGAACAGCCTCTGGCATGATGGGTACGTTGCAAGCTCAAGAAGTTATGAAAGTGATTTTGGGTGATTCAAACCAGCTGGCTGGTAGATTGTTAAGCATTGACTTGTGGACATATCGTCAATCTATCATGGACTTTAGTAATGCCCCTGAGCCGATAAATAAAGCCATTATCATCAGTGCCAATCAGATTGATGAATCAGACTTTATTATAGATGTACGCAGTCACCAAGAAGTTATTCATCAACCTAAAATATTGAAAACCAAAGCATCTAAAGCCAAAGCATCTAAAAACAGACAGGTTCATCACTATCCTATGGAAGATAACGTTGTTAATAACATTATGCAGACAGTTAATGACTTAGCAATAAACCGTCGACTGGTTTTAACCTGTCAATCAGGACAACGGGCATTAAATGTGGCAGATAAACTGATAGAGGCAGGTTTGAATCATGTTGCAGTTTGCATCTAATAAAACTTAGCCTATCTGGATTTTAAAAAAGTAAATTAAGAGCGTAAATAAACGAAAGCAAACGCTTAGAACGAACCATGCAATAAATAGGTAATCAGAGCGTTAATCA
This sequence comes from Psychrobacter sp. HD31, assembly GCF_051097895.1. Taxonomy (GTDB): domain Bacteria; phylum Pseudomonadota; class Gammaproteobacteria; order Pseudomonadales; family Moraxellaceae; genus Psychrobacter. The sequence continues at coordinate 493,332 of NZ_CP142525.1, read as the reverse complement.
AATAGCCATCAAACTGTTTATTGACTAATGTAAGAACAATGGAAAAAATGGAACTAAAAATGACCATACAAAACAATTACTTTGCTCAAGCACTCACCATCGCAGGGTCTGATAGTGGTGGCGGTGCTGGGATTCAAGCGGATTTAAAAACCATGCAAATGCGTGGCGTGTTTGGTATGTCAGTCATCACTGCCATTACCGCTCAAAATACCCTAGGCGTAACAGACATTCACCCGATTCCCACGACTACCATTTCTGCACAATTAAAAGCCATCGCTGATGATTTTGCACCCACGGCGTTTAAAGTTGGCATGTTGGGTAATGCAGAAATTATTCACTGTGTCGCAGATGCTTTACGTACATATGACATTGGATTATGTGTGCTTGACCCTGTCATGATTGCCAAAGGTGGGGCTTCTTTACTTGAAGATACCGCTATAAATGCATTAACAAATGAACTTTTACCACTGGCAGATGTATTAACCCCAAATATTCCAGAAGCTGAAGCCCTAACTGGCATGCAAATTCATAATCTGGAAGACATGAAGAAAGCTGCAAAAAAACTGCAAACAACAGGAGCAAAGACAGTCATCATTAAGGGAGGTCATCAGCTGGATGCCACATTAAGAGATGAAAGCACTGATTATGTATTGACCCCAGAAGGCGAATTCACCCTCACTGCAAAACGATTTGACACCCCACATACTCACGGTACTGGCTGTACATTTTCTGCTTGTATTACCGCTGAATTGGCGAAAGGTCATAGCTTTGAGCAAGCGATACGCACTGCAAAAGACTTTATCACTTGTGCAATCAGCAATCCGCTCATCAATCAACAGGGTGGTATAGGCATTGGTCATGGGCATGGTGCTGTCAATCATTGGGCATATCAAGACCAGTTAAATCAAGGCTAGTTAAGTTAAGACTAGTGAAATAAAAGCCAGTTAAATAAACCAGCGAAAGTTAACAAATAAAAGGGCAACAAAACTTAATGTTTACAACAGAACTCACCGTTACAATCGACCACATTAATTATGGTCATCACTTAGCACACGATAAGTTAATCACCATGCTTCACGAAGCACGACTCAGATTCTTTGATGCCTTGGGCGAAAAAGAATTTAACTTTTATGGCGTTGGTTTAATCGTCAAATCCTTGAATGTGAATTATCGCAAAGAGACGTTTCGTGGAGAGGTTCTAAAATTTATCATTTATATCGATGAAATCCGAGGTGCTGGTTTTTCCTTAAATTATGAAGTCATGAATGAAGCAAACGAATTAATTGCTGATGCACAAGTCGTCTTGGTGGGCTTTAACAATCATAGTGTTGTGCGTCTCCCCGAAGTTGGTCGAAAAGCACTTGGTCAGTTTCAACGATTAGATAAATAGACGAATTAATATTTTCTGTAAGAATTAACCCAAAAAATAAACTTGAGAACTTGATAAAAGGAAACAAAATGTCAAATACTACTCAAAACAACGCTCTAAAAACCCCAGCCCATCGCAAGCCAACCGATGAGCGTTACGAAGAAGAAGCCCGTGACCTCACCCGAAATCTGCCAGCGTCACGTAAGGTTTATATCCAAGGCTCTCGTCCAGACATTCAAGTACCGATGCGTGAAATTACGCTAACGGATACCCCAGCAGGAGGTTTGGGTAAAAAAGAAGGAGAAAACAACCCTCCATTTTACGTTTATGATACCTCAGGGGTGTATACCGACCCAAACGTAGAAATCGACTTAACCAAAGGTCTGCCAAAGCTGCGTCAACAATGGATTGAGGAACGTGGTGATACTGAACAACTGACAGGGCTGTCCAGTAACTATGGACGTGAGCGCGCCAGTGATATTAAGACCGCAAACTTACGTTTTGGTCATATCGATAAGCCTCGCCGTGCCAAAGATATCAACAATTCTACAGGCAGCTCTACGGGCAATGTAACGCAAATGTGGTATGCCAAACAAGGCATCATTACCCCAGAGATGGAATATATTGCGATTCGTGAAACCCAAAAACAACATGAGCTGACCGATATGCGACAGCACGCAGGGGATAATTTTGGTGCAAATACACCTAGAGTCATCACTCCTGAGTTTGTGCGTAGTGAAGTGGCCGCAGGACGTGCCATTATTCCAAATAACATCAACCACCCAGAAAGTGAGCCGATGATTATCGGTCGAAATTTTTTGGTAAAAATTAATGCCAATATTGGTAACTCTGCATTAGGGTCGAGTATTGATGAAGAAGTGGCAAAAATGACATGGGCAACCCGTTGGGGCGCTGATACCATCATGGATTTGTCTACTGGTAAACATATTCATGAAACTCGAGAATGGATTATTCGTAACTCCCCTGTACCCATTGGGACTGTGCCAATTTATCAAGCATTAGAAAAAGTTGATGGGGTGGCTGAAGATCTAACTTGGGAAATTTTTAAAGACACTTTGATTGAGCAAGCAGAACAAGGGGTTGATTATTTTACCATTCATGCAGGCGTCCTTCTTCGCTATGTTCCTACCACTGCTAAACGCTTAACAGGTATTGTGAGTCGTGGTGGTTCTATCATGGCACAGTGGTGTCTGGCTCATCATAAAGAAAACTTCTTATACACTCATTTTGAAGAAATTTGTGAAATCATGAAACAATATGATGTGGCATTTAGCTTAGGTGATGGTTTACGCCCTGGCTGTATTCAAGATGCCAATGATGATGCTCAGTTTGGTGAGCTGCGTACGCTTGGTGAGCTGACTGAAATTGCATGGAAACATGATGTGCAAGTGATGATTGAAGGACCTGGACACGTTGCTATGAACCGAATTAAAGAAAATATGGACTTGCAACTGGAAACTTGCCACGAGGCACCGTTTTATACCTTAGGTCCTTTGACAACAGACATTGCACCAGGATATGACCACATCACCTCAGCGATTGGCGCAGCGATGATTGGTTGGTATGGTACGGCAATGTTATGTTATGTCACGCCAAAAGAGCACTTAGGCTTACCTAATAAGAAAGACGTCAAAGACGGCATCATCACCTATAAGATTGCAGCTCATGCAGCTGATCTAGCGAAAGGACATCCTGCCGCTCAAGCTCGTGATAATGCATTGTCAAAAGCACGTTTTGAGTTCCGCTGGGAAGACCAGTTTAACTTAGCATTAGACCCTGATACCGCTCGCGAGTTTCACGATGAAACCTTACCAAAAGACGCTCATAAATCGGCTCATTTCTGCTCAATGTGTGGTCCAAAATTCTGCTCAATGAAGATTACGCAAAATGTTCGTGACTATGCCGAAGGGCTGGAATTTAAACAAGTGGAAACAGAGCTGGTTGCCCAAGTTGGCGAAGGTACGGTTGATGAAGTAAAAGCAGGTATGGAACAAATGAAACAAAAGTTTCATGATGAAGGCAAGCAGTTATATCATGAAGTTTAATCAAATAATGTAAATAATAAAAAACGGATTAACATTTAATCCGTTTTTTTTGTTTGATATAAATTTTAGAACAATATAGTAAATAACTTACTTTATTAAAATAAAAAAATGCCTAAATAATTTTAGGCATTTTTTAATGGAGTAATTATTGTAAATTAAGGCGAATATTCCATTTCTACACTTTTATCCCAATCATATACACTTCTTACAAATATTAAAATCAACGGAAATAAAGTTAGAGTTTTTATATGATAATTAATAAAATAACTTTAGATTATTTTTCTTCGATTTTTTTTGATGTAGATATAAACAGATATTGCTAGCCACCATACAAATAACAAAAGCTAAGAACCCAGGCATATAGAACCAAAAAATAAGAGCAAGGATTGTTAAAAAAGAGTGTAAAAAACAATATTTATTTTCTAGAATAATACTTGAGTTTAAAACTCCCTTAATCAGAATCACAACATTTATTAATAAATAGAACCATAGGCTTAATTGAAAAAAAAGTCGAATAGCGTTGCCAACAATCAACCAAATATTCCAACCCCATTGATTAGATTCGTAAAAAAATGGATTGTCACCAGCAAATGCAAACACAATAAGAATAACTACAATAATAAACCACATGGGATAAAAGACAAATGCAAACCTCAGATAAAGTCTGATTAACCGAAGCAAGACTCTGTTAATGATATTCATCCATATATGCTGTTCCATTATCAGTATCCAAATACCCTTTATCTTGTGATAGACATTGTCAGTATTAGCCACATCCTACGATTTACAAATTAGGGTACGTAGACTACCTCGACATCACCATCATCATCATCCCACTCTTCATCATTTACCAAGCCTTCACGTTGCGCTTTACGAGCCGCACGGTATGCTTCTTTTTGCTCTTGTGTATTGCGACGCACTTCAAGCTCTAGGCGTTCAAAGCGTTCTTTTTGTTGTTCAGCAAATATTGGATCTTCTTCTTCACGCTCTTTTTCGCGTTCAATCTCATTCATTAAGTGGTGCTTAACAGCATCAAGACCATCCCCTGTTAAGGTTGAGGTTCTAAATACCATACCTGTCCAACCAAGTTCTGCAACAATACGGGTACAAAGTGCATTTTGTTCATCTGTCGGAATCTGATCTAGCTTGTTTAGCACCAAAATTTGTGGCAAATTAGCGAGCTCTGGCGAAAAGTTTGCTAGCTCATCCATAATCATACGTGCGTTTTCAACAGGATCACTTTGGTCAATTGGTTGTACGTCTACAATATGTAATAAACGACGTGTGCGAGCAACATGTTTTAAAAAACGTATACCAAGCCCAGCGCCTTCTGATGCACCAGAAATTAAGCCAGGAATATCAGCCATCACAAATGAGCGTTGCAAACCAACATCAACCACCCCTAAATTTGGAGTTAAAGTTGTAAATGGATAGTCCGCAACTTTTGGTTTGGCCGAAGAAACTTGACGGATAAAGGTCGACTTACCTGCATTTGGCAAACCAATAAGACCCACATCAGCAACTACTTTTAATTCAAATTGTAATTGCTTTAGCTGCCCTTCTTCACCCTTAGTTGCTTTACGTGGTGCTTGGTTGGTAGAGCTTTTAAAATGAGTGTTACCCAAACCACCATGGCCACCTTTAGCCACTAACAGGCGTTGCCCTTTTTTGGTCAAGTCACCTACTACTTCATTTGTATCAATATCAATAATGGTTGTGCCAATTGGTACGCGCAATTCTATATCACTGGCACCTCTGCCAGAACAGTTTTTACTACTACCATTCTCGCCTCGTTTTGCTTCATAACGGCGAGTATAACGGTAATCTACCAGCGTATTGGTGTTATCATCAGCAATAACATACACATCACCACCACTTCCACCATCTCCCCCATCAGGTCCACCTTTGGGTACGTATTTTTCTCGACGGAAGCTAACAATACCATTGCCACCATCTCCTGCTTTCACAGTAATTTTAGCTTCATCAATAAAACGCATGTCATTGCTCCAAAATAAATATAAAAGGGCTTGCCCAGTCGGCAAACCCTTATTATAGCGCATTTTAATTACTATTTTTCTAATTTAAATTTGTGGCTTATGCTAACAAATCAACATAGTTGATACCAGCCATTTGTTTTGCAACACGTAATACCTGTGTGCTATAGCCTACTTCATTATCATACCAAATGTATACAGTAGCATGGTTGTTAGTAACAATCGTTGCTTGTGCATCAACAATACCAACTTTTTGTGCACCAACAAAATCAGTAGAAACAGCTTCAGTTGAATCCACATAATCAATTTGTGCTTGCCATTTATTTGATTCTGCAACACTTTGCAAGAACGCATTTAAGGCATCAGCACTTGCTGGTGCTGTTTTTAAGTTTAGGTTTAAAATTGCCATACTAACATTTGGTGTTGGTACACGAATGGCATTTCCAGTTAACTTGCCGTTAAGCTCTGGCAAGGCTTTACCAACAGCTTTTGCTGCGCCTGTGCTAGTAATAACCATGTTAAGCCCAGCACTACGACCACGACGGTCTTTTTTATGATAGTTATCAATTAGGTTTTGGTCGTTGGTATAAGAGTGGATTGTTTCAACATGCCCTGTTTCAACACCATACTCATCATGCAATACTTTAAGCGTTGGTGTAATTGCATTGGTTGTACAACTTGCGGCACTCACAATCACATCATCACCAATGGTGTCGTCATTTACATTGTATACGATGTTTTTGATATCACCTTTTGCTGGTGCGGTTAACAACACTTTGCTCACACCTTTAGACTGCAAATGCTGACCTAACGCTTCTTCATCTGTCCAGATACCTGTGTTATCAATAATCAAGGCGTTATCGATACCATAGCTGGTGTAGTTAATTTCATTTGGGTTTTTAGCATAAATAACTTGAATAAAACGACCATTAACAATCAAACCGTTGTTTTCTTCATCTAAGACAACAGACCCTTCAAAAGCACCATGTACTGAGTCATGCATTAATAGCTTAGCACGCTTTAATAAGTCGCCTGCTTTTGCAGGGCGAACAACAATCGCTTTTAACTGTAGCCCTTTATCACTGGCAGCTTTAGCAGCAAGCAGACGCGTTAAAATACGACCGATACGACCAAAACCATACAATACAACATCTTGTGATTGGTTAGCATTACCACCAGTTAAACCAGCAACATCAACACCTTGTTTAAGTAATAAAGCAATGTCTAACTTTGCCGCTGTAATTTGTTGTTCAACTAACGCATTTAAAGCTTCAACCGTTTTTAAAATATCTAACTGGTTTTCTTCATGCATGGCAATTAGTTGTTGTACAGACTTATTATCAAGTGTTGAACCTAAAAAGCTAACTTCAACATCGTTTTCTTGCAAAGTTTGTAGCAGGTCAAGTGCTTTAACAGCCGCTTGTTGTTGCTGTTTTTGCAGGTTTAAAAGGTCCGTATATTTTTGTTGTAAACTAGTTGCATCGCTCATTAAAGTTATCTCCAGATTAAATAAATGAACAGGTTTGAAGTAAAATAGTCTACCGACTATTTATTAAATTCATGAGGCTAATTATAAAATAAATAGCAAAAAATTTCTACCAGCTAATGCATATAAAGCTAAGCCATTAGTGATATAAATCTACAAATAGGGCTTTAATAAAAAGTCTGTAAAACTCGACTACTCAATAGGGGTAATAGGTTGAATGACATCTGCATTTTGAGCACGGTGACGTAAATAGTGATCAAGCAAAACAATGGCAAGCATTGCCTCTGCAATAGGCGTTGCCCTAACACCCACACAAGGGTCATGCCTACCCTTTGTTAGCATCTCAACGGCTTCAGATTTTAAATTAATGCTTTTACCTTTTGTTGTAATGCTCGAAGTTGGTTTTAAGGCAATTTTAACGCTAATTGGCTGACCAGAAGAAATGCCACCTAAGATACCGCCTGCATGGTTAGACGTAAACCCATCTGAGGTCAACTCATCTCGGCTTGAATGCCCATACTGCCCAGCAACAGCCATACCATCACCAATCTCAACGCCTTTAACCGCGTTAATACTCATCATGGCATGCGCAATATCTGCATCTAATCTATCAAAAACTGGCTCACCAAGCCCCACAGGAACATGGGTTGCAATCACTTCTAATTTAGCACCACAACTGGTACCCTCTTTACGCAGCTGGGTAATAAGTTTTTCAAATTTTGGTAGCGCATTGGCATCAGCAGTAAAAAATGGATTGCTGTTTACAAACGCCCAGTCAATATCTTGATAGTCCATTGGCTTAGCATGTTCAGCACCAATTTGTGTCACATGACCATTAATTTGGATACCAAGTTTTTTTGCCAAATATTTTTTTGCAATGGCACCCGCCGCCACTCGCATCGCGGTTTCACGTGCAGATGAGCGCCCACCACCGCGATAATCACGAAAACCATATTTCATACTATAGGTATAGTCAGCATGCCCTGGACGGAAAGTATCTGCAATTTCGCTATAGTCCTTTGATTTTTGGTCCGTATTACGGATTAATAGCCCAATAGAAGTGCCTGTTGTTTTGCCTTCAAACACACCAGAGATAATCTCTACCTCATCGGCTTCTTTACGTTGAGTTGCAAATTTTGAAGTACCGGGTTTGCGGCGATCTAAATCAACTTGTAAGTCAGCTGTACTCAGCTCGAGCCCTGGTGGTACACCATCAACAATCGCCATAAGACCAACACCGTGCGACTCACCACAAGTAGTTACTGTAAATACTTGACCAATTGTATTACCTGCCATTCTATTACCTTTTTATTCCTTTACCCTAAAATTTATAATAAAGACTAAGTTAATACTTAAGCCAAGTTGTTAACTTTTTGTGCAAACAGATCACGATACTTAACTAGCTCATCTTTGGTAATTGCAAAAATACCGTGTCCACCATGCGCAAATTTTAGCCAATCAAACTGTATTTCTGGATAAGATTGATTTAACGCCCATTCACTCTCACCCACTTCACAAACCAACAAGCCTTTATCGGTTAAAAAGCCTGATGCTTGATACAAAATATGATGTACCAAATCTAGGCCATCTTGCCCTGCCGCAAGCGCATGCTCTGGCTCATGAATAAATTCTGGCGGTAATTCTGCCATAATCGCAGCATCAACATATGGCGGGTTTGTAACAATTAAATCATATTGGTTTTCTGGGTTTAATTTCTCAAATAAATCCGACTCGACCAAATTAACTTGCCCAACCATGCCATGGTGCTCTACATTTACCGCGGCTACTTCTAATGCATTTTTGTCAATATCCGTTGCATCAATAGCGGCATTCACAAAACGACTCGCAAGCGCAATCGCAATACAAGCAGAACCTGTACATAAATCCAAGATACGTTCTGGACTTGATAAAAACAGCTCTTCTAAACCATGTGAGTAAAACTGCTCATTACTTGATTTATCATCTATAATGACTGATTTAGCTAGGTCATTGGTTTCAAAATAAGGATAAAACTGCTGGCGTATTAACTCTGCAATGGGTGAACGAGGGATTAATACTCGTTCATCAACATAAAATGGCAAGTCGCAAAAATAGGATAAATTAATCAAGTAACTAAGAGGTTTACGTTCAATGATTCGCTGTTGTAATAAAGTCAGTACGGCAGTTTTTTCATTATCAGTTAATCGACAATCTAAAATTTGCTCATCTACCGCCCAATCAAGCGATAACGTATGCATTACAATGGCAGCACTTTCTGCAAACTCGTCGGTTGTCCCTTGAGCAACCACCACATCATAACTGCGTAGTTGAGTCACACAAAAACGAATAAAGTCACGAATCGTACGCAAGGATTGATGTGCTTCGTTTAATTCTCGTTCTAAATCATCCTCATATTCAGTCGCTAATTGATGAGACGCTGGTGTTTCTATTTGTGTGTTTATATTTTCAGATTCGGTATCTTCAAACTCATGAATTTGCATTTTTATTATTAACCTCAAATTTTAAGTTATGCCAATTTTTAATTAAACGTTATTTAAATAAAATATTTAGCAATTATATAAGCAATGCCATCATAATAACAATTAAATGCACTAATATCTCTATAAAGATTCCATCTTTTATCAATAATGGTTAGTAAAAACAAATCCATCCTAATGTTTAAAAATAAAGAATTTATGTTTATGTAACATTTTTTTGCTAAAATAAGGCAAAAATCATTTCATAGCGATAAGTTTTAAAAATACAGTTACAAATCTACCAATGAAATCTGTTACAAAATATTGCTATTATTCTTGACGATTAAATTTGCACAATTTATTTTTATATCTATTTTCATCTCAAAAGAGGTTAACATGCAAAAATTTTCATTTGATTCAAGCAAGTTTGGCTTGAAAGGACTCTCAACCACTCTGCTGGCTAGCTCTATTGCTATCGCATCTATCTCGGCAACAGCGGCAACTGAAAAAACTTTACCATTTAATGAGTTGCAGGATGCCAGTGCTCAACAGGCATCACAACCTCAAGCTTTTACAATCGAGAGTTTATCTGGCACAACTATTAAAGAAAGTAGCACTGTTTTAGAAAATACTAAAACAGATGCGAATGATGAAATTCAAAATGTGATTACAGAAGCTAATAATACCGCAACTGAGATAACCAATGTTGGTGTTGTTAGTGACACTTCATCTGATCCCCTAGCCTATGAACTGCCAGAGTCAGAGCGTAACAACGACTTAGTTGGCAATGATGACACCACCATTGATAGCATCATTAAAGGAACAGCAGTCGAAACAACCACCACCAATACGCAAACCGGTACCAACCAATTGCCACCTGGTACAAAAACAGCCACGCTTTCGCAATACGCAGCAGCCGTTAATAAAGGCAAGTGGACACCAGGCATGAAAAAAGTAAACACCATGACAGTTAAGTTACAAGCTTTGCTAGATTGGAACCATGCCTCGCCAGGTCCTATTGATGGCGGTTGGGGTATGAATAGTAAAAAAGCACTTAAAAACTTTCAGGCAATGAAAGGGCTTAAACAAACAGGACGTATGGATCAAGCGACTTGGAATGCATTAACCGCAAAAATCCCTGATGAACGCCCAGTTTTAGTTGAATATACCATTAGCAAACAAGATGCGAATACTCGATTTATGCAAATTCCATCTGGTTACCCAGCTAAGTCAAAACTACCAGGTATGTACTACAATAATATTTATGAAATGTTTGCCGAACGCTTCCACATGGATATTAACTACCTTAAAAAACTTAATAAGGGTAAAAAGTTTGTTGCTGGGCAAACAATTACCGTTTATAACCCAGGTTTATCATTAAATGAAACCATTACCCGTGTGGTAGCAAACAAAAAAAATGAAACCCTTTACGCTTATAATGGTAACAAGCTTGTTGCCACTTACCCAACAACCGTTGGAAGCAGTGCAACACCATCACCACATGGTACTTATAAAATTGTAAACAAAGTGAAAATGCCTTGGTACAATGCAACAGTGGGTGAAGGCGCAACCGCTAAAAAATATAAAATTGCACCAGGTCCAAACAACCCTGTTGGTGTAGTATGGATGGGCTTATCAAGACCATCTTATGGTTTGCATGGCTCACCAGTACCTGAAGGTATTAGTCGCCAAGCATCACACGGTTGTATCCGCTTAACAAACTGGGATGTGTTAGAGGTTTATGCTAACATCAAACGCGGTGCAACTGTTGAGCTTAAGTAGTATCATTAATTCAATTTAGGTTTGTCATTTTAACAGCCTTACTTTAAAGACCAGAGCAAATGCTTTGGTCTTTTTTGTTAAATTGTCAATTTATACAAGTGGTAGATATTCACCCAGCATTAATATCTATGCTAAAATATATACCTTTGTATTTATAATTATTTATCTCATTTAGCTAGGATTTTTCAATGAGCCAGCCAGTTAATTTCATGTCTTCAAATCAGCTTCGTCAAGCTTTTATCGATTTTTTTGTAAGCAAGGGACACACACATGTACCTTCTTCAAGTCTTATCCCACATGATGACCCTACTCTACTGTTTACAAATGCAGGCATGAACCAATTTAAAGACACCTTCTTAGGCTTAGAACAGCGTGACTACAATCGTGCTGTCACCTCTCAAAAATGTGTACGTGCTGGTGGCAAACATAACGACCTAGATAACGTTGGCTACACCGCTCGTCACAATACTTTTTTTGAGATGTTGGGCAACTTTTCTTTTGGTGATTACTTTAAAGAATCGGCCATCCCGTTTGCATGGGAGTTTTTAACTTCAAAAAATTGGCTGGGGCTAGATGCAGATAAGCTATACGTTACAATTTATGAGAGTGATGATGAAGCTTTTGATATATGGAATAAAAAAATTGGTTTAGCACCAGAGCGTATCATCCGTATTGGTGATAACAAAGGCGCACCTTACCAATCTGATAACTTTTGGATGATGGGTGATACCGGACCATGTGGACCATGCAGTGAAATTTTTTATGACCACGGACCAGAGGTTGAAGGCGGCTTACCTGGTACCCCAGAAGAAGATGGCGATCGCTATATCGAAATCTGGAACTGTGTATTCATGCAATACAACCGCCAAAAAGATGGCTCTATGGAAAAGCTGCCAAAACCAAGTGTTGATACTGGTATGGGACTTGGACGCATTAGCGCCATTATGCAAGGCGTGCATGGCAACTATGAAGTCGATGTTTTTGTTAACCTGATGAATGCAGCTGCAAAAATTATTGGCATTAATAACAATCAACAACCCTCATTAAAAGTTATTGCTGACCACATCCGCGCTGTATCATTTTTAATTGCAGATGGCGTTATACCAAGTAATGAAGGACGTGGTTATGTATTGCGCCGCATCATCCGCCGTGCTGTACGTCATGGGAATAAGCTAGGTGCAAATGAAAACTTTTTTAATAAAATGGTTGCGCCTTTAGTAAAAGAAATGGGAGAAGCATACCCTCAGCTGGTTGAACACCAATCACATATAGAAAACGCCATTGAAAAAGAAGAAACCCAATTTGCTAAAACCTTAGCACAAGGGCTACGTTTATTATCTACAGAGTTGGAAAGCTTGCAAACAGGTGATACTTTATCGGGAGAAGCTGCCTTTAAGCTGTACGATACTTATGGTTTCCCGCTTGATTTAACCGCAGATATTACACGTGAAAAAGGCATTAGTATCGATGAAGCAAGTTTTGAAGAACAAATGCAAGCACAACGTGATAGAGCACGTGATGCTGGTAAATTTGATGTTGATTACACTGCCCTCATTAATGTACAAAAGCCAACTGAGTTTTTAGGCTATCAGCAACTTTCTGAAGCCAATAGCAACATTATTTCTATTTATCAAGAAGGGAAACCATTAGGCAGCTTGACTGAAGGTCAAGAAGGTGTGATTGTGCTTGATAAAACCCCATTTTATGCTGAGGGTGGTGGTCAAGCAGGTGAATTGGGCGAAATTCACACAGCTTCAGGCGTGTTTAAAGTCCAAAATACTAAAAAGTCTGGGCAAGCAATCATCCACTATGGTGTAGTAACGATGGGTGCAGTTAGTGCAAGCCAAACGGCTGACGCACAAGTTGAATCGACTGTGCGTGTCAATAGTGCTAAAAACCACTCAGCAACTCACCTACTACATGCATCATTGCGTAACGTTTTGGGTGATGGCGTTAGCCAAAAAGGCTCTTTAGTCACCAGCAATGTATTACGTTTTGACTTTTCACTTGACCGCCCAGTATCTATAGAAGAGCTGGTTAAGATAGAACGCATGGTTAATGAGCAAGTCTTAGCGAATACCCAAGCACAAGCTCAAACGATGCCAATTGATGAAGCAATGGCAAAAGGTGCGATGGCATTATTTGGCGAAAAGTATGGCGATAATGTTCGTGTACTTACAATGGGCACAGTAGACAGTGATGATAAGCCATTTTCTATAGAATTATGTGGTGGTTTGCACGTCAACCGCACGGGTGACATTGGCTTATTTAAAATTGTATCAGAATCTGGCATTGCTGCCGGCGTACGCCGAATCGAAGCGTTAACTGGTATCAACGCCATTAAATTTGTGCAAGAAGGCGAAGCCCAGTTGCAAATACTCGCTGGCAATTTAAAAGCCAAACGCCCAGAAATTGCCGACCGAGTGCAAGCCATGGCAGATAAACAGCGTGATTTAGAAAAACAGTTAGAACGTTTACAACAAAAGCTTGCCAGTAGCCAAGCAGCTAGTTTAATAGAACAAATAACCCTTGTAAATGAGGTGCCTGTACTTATGGCAACCGTTAGTGGTATTGATGGAAAAAGCATACGCCCACTGATGGATGACCTAAAATCTAAAAAGCCTGAAGCAGTTATTATCTTAGTAGGTGATAAAGATGGTAAGACAGGCGGACAACTTGCGTTAGCTTGTTCTGTTGCTAAACAATTAACCAGCCAGATTAAGGCAGGTGACATCATTAGACATTTAGCAACTGAGCTTGGTGGCAAAGGTGGTGGTAAACCTGACTATGCTCAAGGCGGCGCAACAAAACCAGATGGTTTTGAACAAATAATGCAAAACCTAAATACATGGATTGCAGAACAGCTAAGCTAGTTACTTATATAGATAGTAAACATTAAAAGAGCTAATAAACTTAGCTCTTTTTTTTGGCTTAAAACAAACAGTTTTTATATCCATAAAAAATTTACAGCTATATTTGCCATAAAATTGGCTATAAATTTGGTTAACACTCTAAAATATGGTATAAAGCATATCTGAATTTAATTGAGATTAAGGTTATATCAATGGCGTTAATTGTGCAAAAATATGGTGGTACGTCGATGGGTAACATCAGTCGTATCAAAAACGTCGCAAAACGTGTTAAAAGCTGGCACGATAATGGACATCAAGTGGTGGTAGTGGTTTCTGCAATGAGCGGTGAAACCAACCGACTAATTGATTTAGCAAACCAGATTAATAAAAATCCAGACCCTCGCGAATACGACCAAATGGTCTCTACAGGCGAGCAAGTGTCTATTTCATTACTTGCAATGGCATTGCAAAGCATTGGGGTTGGTGCGCGTTCATTTACTGGTGGGCAAGTTGCGATTAAAACTGACGATACTCACAACAAAGCTCGCATTAAAAGCATTGATGATGAAAGAATCCGCAAACAACTTGATGCCGGTAACGTTGTTATTGTTGCTGGCTTCCAGGGTATCGATGAACACGGAGATATCACAACATTAGGTCGCGGTGGTTCTGACACCACTGGAGTTGCCTTAGCAGCCGCATTAAAAGCAGATGAATGCCAAATTTATACCGATGTAGATGGTGTTTATACCACAGACCCCCGCCTAACTTCAAAAGCAAAAAAGCTAAGCCGCATTACCTTTGAAGAAATGTTAGAAATGGCAAGCTTAGGCTCTAAGGTATTACAAATCCGTTCCGTCGAATTTGCTGGTAAATATCAAGTTCCACTTCGTGTGCTATCAAGCTTTGATGAAGATATTGACGGAAAATTTGATGAAGACTTTAAAAACAATGTTGGCACACTAATTACTATCGACGAAGGAGACAGCATGGAACAGCCTCTAATTTCTGGCATCGCATTTAACCGAGATGAAGCAAAGATTGTTGTACGTGGTGTACCAGACCACCCTGGTATCGCTGCTGCTATTTTAACACCCGTTGGTAAAGCCAATATTGAAATAGATATGATTCTGCAAAATGTTGCTTCTAACGGTCTTACCGATTTTAGCTTTACTGTTCACAGAAACGACATGGATAAAACCATTGAAGTGTTAAATAATGAAGTGAAAGAAGAAATTGGCGCTGCTGAAATTTTTGGCGATGATAAAGTTGTTAAAATTTCTCTTGTTGGTGTTGGTATGCGTTCACATGCTGGTGTTGCAAGCACCATGTTCCAAACATTGGCTGAAAACAATGTAAATATCCAAATGATTTCTACCAGTGAAATTAAAATCTCTGTATTGGCTCAAGAGCAATACTTAGAAAAAGCCGTGAAAAAGCTACATACCGCATTTGGTTTAGATAGAGAAGATGGTGAAAGTCACGTTGCTGGCACATAATACCAAAAGTAATCTTTAACTATCGGTACTATTTAAATAAGCAATCATTAACATTGACTATTTATAGTGACTAAAAGATAAAACATGTTTATAATATACGGTCTACGACTTTTAAAAAGCTGTAGACCTTTTTCATATTGGGCGATATGTTAAATTGGTAAAATCATGTTTAATTTATTATTGTTGTATTTTGCGACATAAGGAGCTTGACGCATGTTAATTTTAACTCGCCGTGTTGGCGAAACGCTTATGATTGGTGATGAAGTAAGTGTCAGAGTTTTAGGGGTAAAAGGCAACCAAGTGAGATTAGGTGTTAATGCACCTAAAGATATTGCTGTACACCGTGAAGAGATTTACCAAAGAATCCAACACGAGCGTTCTATGCAAAATCACATGCAGCATTTAGAGGAACAAAACTTCAACAACTCATTTAATAGTTTTGAAGACGATGATTACTTTAATCGCTAATTTTATGCTTATTTAGTTTTAAGATAAGCAAACTTATTTAAATAACCCTAGGTTTTAAAAATTATGAATTCTTATAGCAGCATTACAGAACTTTTGGCTGCCTTAAAAAATGATACCGCTATTTTTAATGATGTCATTACATTTGTTGATACATCATATGACTTTACCCCTATCAGCTTTGTAAATGGCAATAAAACAAATGAGTTGGGTGAAAACAACGGCAGTGCCAAAGTGTTTGCATTAGCAAAATCTCACGGCCTAAATAAAGCTGAGACTTTAACACTTTTTGCTGAGCATTATAAAAAAGTTGTTGCAACACCAACTGATACTGACCATGATAATATCCGTAATTTTATAGAATTTGGATGGGAGGGTATTAAGATGTCAACAAACCCTCTAACAAAGAAAAAACTTAACTAGATAGATACACGATATTTAAATAAAAAACGGTGCTTTTAAGCACCGTTTTTCTTATAAGTTATTTGCATAGGTTAATTTTTACTTATTTTTAAAGTTAACTGGTTTTACAGTTGGGTTTGGATTGTTTGGATAATGGTGTTCATGCTCAACATCACAGGCTTCCCCTACTACTGTACCGTCTTTTTTAACTGGTTTATTGATAAAACCAGTTCTTTCTTCAACCGCTAGATGTTCATGCTCCCACACCATCACTGCTTGCATACATGTTTGTAATTGTTCTGATGTTAATTTGCGCCCATCTGCCCATTTACCAATTTCAATTGCTGTTCTAAACTTTTCAACAATTTCTGGGGTTAATGACTCTAAAATTACTTGTTTATCCATTGCATTCTCCTACATCAATACTTGTTAAGTAAATACGCATATTGAAGGTCTAAACTGTTTTGATTAATCATCAATATCTAGACCAAACTCTTCTGCATAAGCATTCCAGTTTAATTTGGTACGGCACGCTTTATAAAAATCAAAGCCTGGTGGGTGTAATAACGTTAATTTATCGGGATGTTTACGAATATAAAGGCATTGATTTTTCTCAATAGGGATGCTTGTTGTGCCATCTGCACTTACCATCGGCTGAGTACGGTTATCTTCATGAAGATCTATTTTAATTTCACTACTGCCACTTACCACAATTGGTCGACTCGATAAGGTATGTGGATGCATGGGTACTAAACAAATGGCATCTAAACTAGGATGCACAATAGGACCGCCACCAGAGAGTGAATACGCCGTAGAACCCGTTGGTGTTGCCGCAATTAAACCATCGCTATGTTGACGATAAACTGGCTGTCCATCAATTTGCATTTGAAAATCTAACATATGTACCGACTTACCAGCATGCAATACAATATCATTTAATGCCATACCTTTATGGACTATTTGATGACCTTCTCTTATTTCCATTGACAACAAAAACCGATGGTCAAGCTGGTAATCCCCAAGCATAACATGCTTTAGCTTTTCATATATCTCATTTGGGTTAACATCTGCCAAAAAACCCAAGCGCCCACGGTTTACTCCCAATACAGGCACGCCATGTTGTGCCAGCACACTTGCAGCATGCAACATGGAACCATCTCCCCCAACCACAATCGCTAAATCACAATGTTCACCAATTGTGTTTCTTGGCACAACTTCAACATTAGGTAGTTGATTAAGTGTTAGTGTTGGTAAATGTGCCGTGTCTTCATCTAACACAACCGATAAAGAAAACTCTTTTTGTAAAATTTTGGCAATATAAACTAGCGTTTTAGTAACACTCTTTTTGCCAGCTCTACCCATTAAGCCAACTTTTTTAAAGGCTGGCGCACTGATATTGTCTTGTAATTTCTTCATGATTAATAACTGCTTAGCACTTTTTGACATCGGTTAAAAAGCTTTATTAGCTATAATAAAACAGTGACAAAGGATGTCTACTTATTATTTGTATAATAACATTTACCGTCTTTTTTAGCTGTAAGATTTTACAAAATAATTGTTTTGTTTTATCTCACAAACTCATACAATGAAGAAACTTGAATTAATAACACCTTACCCACATTAAGTAGGTAAATTGATTTAAAATCACTTATTCAAAAAAAAGGATACTTTTATGGCAAACCCTATTATCAGCCGTACTGAACTGGCAGTTGGTCAAAAAGCCATGACGGTTAAAGGCGTCGTTCGTAAAACAGGATTTATGCTTGCACTCTCTACCCTTTCAGGCATTGGTTTGTTTTTTTATGCTTTAATGTCAGGCTTAAGCGCTAGTTTTGTATACATGCTGGCCCTTGGTAGTATGTTTGCTGCCTTTGGTTTGGGGCTTTTTTTAACCTTTAAACCACAAATGGCAAAAACCTTGGCTGTACCTTATGCCTTGTTAGAAGGCTTATTTTTAGGTAGTGTTTCGTTAATCGCAATGCGCTATGCGCCAAGTATTCCGCTTACTGCCCTATCAGCAACCTTTGTAACCGCAGCAATCATGCTAGGTTTATATCGTTCGGGTGTTATTAAAGTAACTGAAAAATTCCGTTCTATTTTAACCTCTGCAATTTTTGCCATTTTGATTTTGTACGTTATCCAATGGGTTATGCGTTTGGGGTTTGGCTCTAGCATCCCGTACTTATTTGACGGTGGCATGATTGCCATTGGCTTTAGTATATTTGTTATTTTAATTGCGTCATTTAGTTTATTGCTTGATTTTGATAATGTAGAACGTGGCGTAGCCATGGGCATATCTAGCGACTATGAATGGGTTTATAGTGTGGGCATTTTAGCCACATTGGTTTGGATGTATATCGAATTTGTTCGTTTGCTAAGCTATTTACAAGAGTAACCGACCCGATCACTTCATCATTTTTTATTAAACCACTTTGCTATTGCTAAGTGGTTTTTTGTTTCAAAAAGCTTACTCATTAAGATTTATCCATACAAATTTCACAATTGGCATCGTTAAAAAACTGATTACCACTCAATAATTAGCTATAATGGAATAAATTTTAGATGGTAATTTAATAGTGTCAAAGCAACAACATATTAATCAAAATCACTCCGCAAGCAACAAACAGCATGGATTTGTTTTAAGCTTTTTGTTTTTACTTGTGCTGATTGCCGCTATGGTCATGTTCACATTATATGTGATGCAGCTTGACCGCACAGTGGTTAACAAATTTGAAGGTAAACGCTGGAATATACCTGCAAAAGTATATTCAAAACCTCTGGAGCTTTATCAAGGTGCAAGTGTTGATACCGTTACACTCGACAAATGGTTAAGCTTGCTTAACTATCGCTCAAATAGCAAATACAACACAACTGGTAGCTTCCACAAGGCAAACAGCACTTATTACATTCATACCCGTGGCTTTAGCTACGGCAATGATGATATAGAAAATGAACAAGTTATTAAAGTTAACATTAACAATGGCAGAGTTAATAGCGTACAAAGTACACAGCAAAGTAAAACGGGTATTATAAGACTTGAACCCATCAACATTGGGGGGATTTATCCAGACAATAATGAAGACCGAGCGGTTGTTTCATTAAAAGATACACCTCAACCACTAGTAGATGCGCTAATAGCAACAGAAGATAGAAACTTTTATAGCCATAAAGGCATCTCATTTAGAGGTATTGCCCGTGCTGTCATTAATAACTTTTCTGGCAAATCCATGCAAGGTGGCTCTACCTTAACCCAACAGTTGATTAAAAACTTTTATCTTAACTCAGAGCGTAGCCTTAAACGTAAGGCAAACGAAGCAGTTATGGCGGTTTTGTTAGAAGTTCACTACGATAAAAATCAAATTCTACAAGCTTATATGAATGAGATAAACTTGGGACAAAATGGCAATCGTTCTATTAATGGTTTTGGATTAGCTTCGCAATTTTATTTTAATCGACCATTAAAAGAGTTAAGAGTTGACCAACAAGCCATGTTGGTTGGCTTAGCAAAAGGACCGAGTTATTATAATCCAAGAAGACACCCAGAGCGTGCTAAAGAACGTCGTAATGTCGTACTAAATAATATGCTGGTCACTGGCAAGTTATCTCAAGCCGATTATGAAAAAGCCATTAAACAACCATTAGGCGTGGTAAAAAAAGCAAGCGTTGGTAAAAGTCGTTTCCCTGATTTTTTAGACATTGTTAAACGCGAGTTGAATGAGTTTTATGACGAAGAAGACCTTAAAAATGAAGGCTTACGAATCATTAGTACCATCGATCCTATTGCCCAAATGGCAGCTGATAAAGCCATTGCAAATAAGCTTAATGGTCTACGCAGAGTAAGCAGTCGTCAATTAGAATCTGCCTTAGTCAGTGCCAATCCAGAAACAGGGGAACTTGCTGCTGTGGTTGGTAGTGGTAGTAATTTTACTGGTTTTAACCGTGCAGTCGATGCCAAACGCCAAGTTGGCTCATTATTAAAGCCAGTTATTTACTTAACTGCACTACAAAGTAAACGTTATACGCTCGCTAGCCCTGTTGAGGACAGTCCAATTACGTTAACCGTAGATGGCACTCAATGGACACCACAAAACTACGATGGCAGAGAGCACGGATATATTGGCTTAACCAATGCGTTAGCAAAATCATACAACCAAGCGGCCGTTCGCTTGGGTATGGAGTTTGGTGTCGATACCTTTATTAAGCAGCTTAAAAATATGGGCGTTACACAAAACATCGAGCCTTACCCTTCGGTTTTACTTGGTTCAGTTGCCTTAACACCTATGGATATGCTGGGTGTTTATCAGGTATTTGCAACCGGTGGTTTTAGAACGCCAATCCATAGTATCCGTTCGGTTATTGATGATAAAGGCAATGTGTTACAACGTGTTGCCTTTGAAACCAGGCAAAGCGTACCCACCGATGCAAACTACCTAACCAACTATGCTATGCAACAAGTCGTTAAACAAGGCACCGCTAAAAAAGCGTTATCACTTGGTAAGCACCTAAACTTAGCAGGTAAAACTGGCACAACCAACGATTATAAAGACGCTTGGTTTGCAGGCTATAGTGGCAACTATGTGAGTGTTGTATGGGTTGGTCGTGATGATAACAAATCAATTGGACTAAGCGGTAGCTCTGGTGCATTGCCTATTTGGGTTGATTATATGCGCCGTCTAAACTTAACACCTGTTTCATTACCGCAACCTGATAACATTGAATGGATGTGGCTAGAAAATGGTGAAGGCACTTTATCAAATGAGCTTTGCACCAATGCAAGATATATGCCTATCATAACCAAAACAGTACCAAAAGAAGCAAGCAGCTGTGCGCTTGGCGTATATGAACAAGAAATCTTGCAAAAGCAACAACGTGAATATAACGAAGCACAGCAAAATGAGGCTATTCAACAACAAAGAGAACATGAAGGCTTAACCCAATTTGAGCCAAATGACGATAGTAGCCTAAAACAGTTTGACCCTAATGATGCTAATAGTCCAGAAGATCAGAGACCGTCACAAAACTCTAATCAACCAACTTGGTATGATAAAGCATTGGAATGGTTTTAACTTTTAACGTTTTTTAACAAAACAGTCTGTATAACCAATTTATGCAGACTTTTTTTGTGCATAATATAAACACTTGCTAAAAATCATGTATAATCAAGCTTGTTAGTTATTTCTTTCTTTACAGGTTTTAATTTAAAATGCAAAACCACTGTTTTTATGCAAAAAACCGTATTAACCCAGTAAAAAATAAACATTTAATTAGGCTGTTTTCTGGTATTGCAATTTCATCTAGTTTAATTGCTTGTCAAGCTGTACCTCAAACAACAACACAGTCACAACCACAGTTGCAGCCATATCAACCTAATGATAACCACCAGCAAGCAACTGTTAGACAGCCAAATAAACACCCAAAAATCAACCTGCCAGTTCATAATCAGCCAACTAACCCACAAATACCCGTAAACCAGCCTTTACCAAAAGCATATCAAAATACACAAAAAATTCATTCAGCAAATAAGCCTAAGCCATCAACCGTTGAGATAACACCTAGTAAGCCATCACACACCTTACCATCCGTCATAACAGAAACACCTCAACAAAAACAACAGCGGATTGAAGAAGCCCTACTAAAACGGGCAAAAACAAATAGCAATACCAATGTACTAACCAGCACAAATTCAGTTGGATCTGTAAAAGACATACCCGCTTATCGTAACTTAATGGCAACAGGAATACAGCAATTAAAGTCTGGGCAACTCGCCAATGCAGAAGCCAGCTTTACTCATGCGCAACGGCTATCCCCTCAAACAGCGGCGGCTTATTTTTATTTAGGTCAAATTGCAATCAAACGCGGAGAGGCAGTAAAGGCAGAAGCAATGGCAAGACGTGGTTTAACCGTTGCAAAAAAAACTGAAGTTAGACAGTCTTTATGGAAGATTATTTTACACTCTGCACAAATGCGTAATGATATCCAAAAGATAAAAGAAGCGCAGCGTGCTTTACGCTAACAAACAACTATTCACTTTAATAAATTATTTAGGATACTAAATGGCTTGGCAACAAATACACTTACAATGTGCTAACTCTCAAGTAGAAATGGCAGAAACTTTTTTAATGGAGGCTCAAGCATTATCCATTGTGATGGAAGATGCCGGTGACCAACCTCTTTTTGAACCTATGCCTGGTGAGTCGCCACTTTGGGATGACGTGATTATAACGGCCATATTTGATGCAAGCTTAGATATTAATTTTGAAGAAGTGGCACACCAAATTGCAGCACAGGTAGACGCAAGCCGTGTTTGGCTATCTGAAGTTGAAGACAAAAATTGGGAACGAGAATGGATGAAAAATTATCATCCAATCGAATGTGCTAATAACCTTTGGATTGTACCAAATTGGATTACACCACCTAAGCCTGATGCAACCAACATTATTATGGATCCTGGTTTAGCGTTCGGTACAGGCTATCATGCCACAACTCGCCTTTGTTTAGACTGGTTAACCGAGCAAGATTTAACAGGCAAAACCATTATTGATTATGGTTGTGGTTCAGGTATTTTAGGCATTGCAGCCTTGTTGTTAGGGGCAAAACAAGTCTATTCTGTCGATATTGATCCTCAAGCAGTGATTGCAACCAATCAAAATGCCGATAGAAATCAGGTAGCAGATAAGCTACAAGCCTTTTTACCAGAAGCATTTACTGACTTTTGTGAGCAAAATGAAAATATATTACCTGCCGATATCATAACCGCTAATATATTAGCAAAACCACTCATATCACTTTGTCCATATTTTGCTACTTTGATAAAACAAGACGGTAAAATAGTTTTATCAGGGTTAATAGAGTCGCAATTATCAGAAGTAAACGCTGTTTATAATGAGTTTTTCTCATTAGAACCCGCACATGCCTATGTCAAACAAGATGACAGCCATTGGCAGCGACTATCTGGTCAACGCCGATAGTTTTTTGATTATGTTCTTTTAATATTGTTTATATCGTTTTTTCATCTTTTTATTGGGATAAATTATGACCACGACACACAGTTCAAATCGCCCTAACCCAACCACAGTACAAGGTAAAGTAACTCATACTCCCTTATCTATTTATATAGAAAATACAATCCGTCATTACTTTGCCGAATTACAAGATGAGCTGCCAAAAGATTTGTACAACCTTGTAATTAAAGAAATCGAAAAGCCGATGCTAAAAGTGGTTTTGGAGGTTACAAGAGGCAACCAGAGTAAGAGTGCCGAAGTTCTTGGATTAAGCCGTGGTACCTTACGAAAAAAAATGGCAGCGTATGACATGCTTTAAACTTTTTAAATGATAGTTAAAAAAGTTCTACTTAACTATTTACAGCAACCTTTTAATTTGCAACAAACCAAACATTAACTTATTAGGAGCACTTAATGACTACCCGCTATGCCCTTTTATCAGTTTCTGATAAAACAAACATTGTTGAATTTGCAGCATCGCTTGTAAAAGCTGATTATACTTTGCTTTCTACTGGTGGCACTTATAAATTGCTACAAGAAAATCAGGTTCCCGTTACTGAAGTATCTGCCTATACTGAGTTCCCTGAAATGATGGCAGGGCGTGTAAAAACATTACACCCTAAAATTCATGGTGGTATCTTGGCGCGTCGTGGTATTGATGATGAAGTCATGCAAGAGCATGGCATTGGTGCTATTGATTTAGTGGTTGTTAACCTATACCCATTTGCCCAAACAATTGCAAATCCAAATGTAACTATGGAAGATGCTATCGAAAACATCGATATTGGTGGCCCTACCATGGTTCGTTCGGCAGCAAAAAATCATGCACACGTCGGTATTGTGACAGATAGCAATGATTATCCTAAATTAATTGAAGAGATTAACGCTAATGGATCGTTAACTACCGCCACAAAATACCAACTTGCAGTAAAAGCATTTGAACATACAGCACGCTATGACGGCATGATTGCTAACTTTTTAGGTGCACGTAATAACGAAGGTGAAAAAACTCAGGCGTTTCCAAATACCTTTAATGTACAGATGCAACACAAGCAGTCACTACGTTATGGTGAGAACCCTCATCAAAATGCTGCTTTTTATACCCAAACAGATATTCAAGAAGCCAGTATCTCTACTGCCAAACAACTGCAAGGTAAAGCACTGTCATACAATAACATTGCCGATACAGATGCCGCATTAGAGTGTGTAAAATCATTTGCAGACCCAGCTTGTGTGATTGTTAAACACGCCAACCCATGTGGGGTTGCTATTAATGACAACCAAAAAGCAGCTTACACAACTGCATTTAGCACTGATCCAGAGTCTTCATTTGGTGGTATTATTGCCTTTAACCGCATGCTTACAAAAGAAACTGCCGAAACCATTGTTGCCAACCAATTTGCAGAAGTTATCATTGCACCTAGTATTGAAGATGGTGTAACAGAAATCATTGCCTCTAAGAAAAACCTACGCCTACTCACTTGTGGTGAACTACCAACACCAAGCGAGCGTAAAGGTCAGCTAGACTACAAACGTGTGCAAGGTGGCATGCTGGTTCAAGATCAAGACTTAGATGACATTAGCATTGAAGACTTAAAAGTAGTAACCAAAGTTAAACCAACACCTGAACAACTAGAAGACATGTTGTTTAGTTGGAGAGTATGCCAATACGTTAAGTCTAACGCCATTATTTATGGTAAAGATAAACGCACCATTGGTATTGGTGCCGGACAAATGAGCCGTGTTAATTCAGCACGTATTGCTGGTATTAAAGCAGAGCATGCAGGTTTAACACCAAAAGGTGCCATCATGGCATCAGATGCTTTCTTCCCCTTCCGTGATGGGATAGACAATGCCGCTGCAGTCGGTATTGCTGCTGTTATCCAACCAGGTGGTTCAATCCGTGATGACGAAGTCATTGCCGCTGCTGATGAGCATGGTATTGCCATGGTATTTACCGGTATGCGTCATTTCCGTCATTAATAATAGGATTAACACCCATAGTCAATTTACACAATAAAAATAAGGTTGGTATTAAAAATACCAACCTTATTTATTGGATAACGTTAATTTAATTATAATAATTTAACTTTATTTTGGCTTAAAGCGTACCAGAATGTATTGCTTCTTCATTTATTTTTACACCATGTGTAATTCGCAAATACTCAAGGTAGTCTTGTAAATCGCTTTGACCAAGGTTTTGACGTACAATTAAAGCCGTTTGACGCTGATCTATATCACTTAATTGCGATTGCTCTACCTCATTAACTTTATCCACAACAAGCACACTCGCACCCAAATCAGTTAGGGCAGATATTGAAATCACACCACTATCCGGTGCTTTTTGAGAAAAAGCAACTGCTTTTTCTGCTTCTAAAAGCTTTTGGCTTTGACGGTTAATACTACCAAGTGCCGAAAATTTAACCTTTTGCTGCGTCATATCCTCTTTAGATATAATTGCTTTTGCTGTTGTTTGCGCTTCTTGTAAAGCAAGTTTAGAAGCTTTTTGCTTCGTTAATAACGCTTTAATAACTGGCGTGGCCTCTTCGGCAGAAAGCGATTTTATTGGACGATAATTAACAGGTTGTATCCAGTATGTTTTGCTATTAACATTAATATTTGCCGTAACAGCCTGTTCTTGAATAATATTATCATCAAAAGCTTTTTCAATAATAATTGGTTGACCAAGTTCTGTTTGGTTATCTTCTTCTTGAAAATCTTTAATTGTTTTAAACGTTACTTTTTCTTGATCTGCAATATCTTGGATACTATAGCCATTCACTGCTAGTTCATTAATCTGTGTGACTTTATCAGAAAAAGCTTGCTCACGTTTATAGCGTATTGCCCTATCTTCTAGTTCTGGGCGAACATCATCAATACTCGGAATCTTATCATTATTATTAGAGGTTACTGTAAAAATCTGTATGCCATAACTGGTGGTAACTGGTTTACTAACGTCACCCACCTTGAGACCATTTAATGCTTTTTTCACCTTATTGGCTTCATTACCAAATACCGCCGCATTAAAACGACCAATATCACCACCATTTTCAGCCGAAGGGTCATCAGAATATGCTTTAGCTAAAGCAGCAAATTTAGCACCATCCGCAAGCTTTTGTATCACTTCTTGAGATTTACTACCCGCATCCTCACCAGTTAATAAAATTTGGCTAATTTCACGCATATCATCAATATTCAGCTCTTGTTTATAAGCTTCATATTGTTGATTCATTTCTTCATCTGTCACTGCCTCAACATTAATCTCTTCAGGTGTTAAAGTAATATACGACAAATCTACCATAGCAATACTTTGCAAGTCATTTTGATGCTGGTGATAGTAGTCATTAATCTCGTTATCACTAACAGTCACTTGATTGGCAAAGTCTTGCCAATTAAATCTATGTAACCACACATTACGCGTTTGCAGCTGCAAGTTTATAAAGCTATTAATTGCTGAAATTGGGTAAATAGAACTACTGACAATACTTCTATTTAGCTGATTGAGTGCATATTGGCTTCTTTGCTCATCAAACAGCTGATCTTTAGTAATGCCACGAGTTTTTAAAAAGTTTGCAAATAGCGCATTAGAAAACTCACCGTTTTCATCTTGAAATACTCTTTGCTTTTGCAAAATCATACTAATCGTTTTATCCGATAAGCCCATACCAAGCTTATTAGCTTGCTGAACCAATAGGTCACTATTAATTAAATCTTGCAATGCTTGATCTTTTAAAACCGATTCATTTATTTGACTTGCATTGGCATCCTGTGCAATCAAGGCTTGGCGATAATTGGTTATCGCATTTTGTAGCTCATTCGTTGTAATGCTACGTTTGCCTATTGTTGCAACTGTATTTGGATCAGAACTAGCGCCACCAAAAGAACCACTAAAACCCAAAAATGCCATCGGAATGAGGCATAATGCCATGAGCAACTGCCCCATCTTACTTTTTAAGAAATCTCTTAATTTGTCCATAATTCAATCAAATAATAATTTATAAGTGTTAAAAAACTAGCTATCTAGCTAAACAATTTAGCTTATTAGTATACCATTGATTACGATAAGTTGATAATACAAGGTTAGGCTTTGTTATCTCTTTACCAAAATGCAGACAATAAAAAAACGCACAAAATGTGCGCTCTTAAATCTTATAGATTGCAAACAAATTAGTTTACACGATCTTTAAGACCTTTACCTGCTTTAAAGCTAGGAACTTTGCTTGCAGGGATTTTTAGCTCTTGACCAGTTCTTGGGTTACGACCAGTGCGCGCTTTACGCTCTTTTACACTAAAAGTGCCAAAACCAACTAAAGAGATACTGTCGCCTTTTTCTAGCGTTTTACCAACAGTTTCCATAAATGCATTTAAAGCATCACCAGCTTGAGTTTTGTTAAGACCGCTTTTCTCAGCAATGCTATCTATTAATTCAGATTTATTCATAACTATTTCCTTCAATGAAATACGTGACCGTTACGGTATTGTAACCTTCACCACTATAATAAAGCAATATACTAAACCAGTAATTTTAAAAAAAATACAAACTAACTGGTCAAATAACCAGAAACTCTATAAGAGAGTTTCAAAATCCTCAAAATTTGCGGTTTCATTTGATATATTTATATTAAAAAATATATTAATGAAACCGCTAAACATAGGTTGTTAAATTTATAAAATAGCCATGCTAAATTAAGCTGTGTATTAAACTGTACAACCAGCAAGGGCTTAGCCAATTAACAACAATAATGAATTTATATCAAGCATTTTATAAATGTGCAAGTAAAATATCGTAAATTTACTAAGAAATCCGCCGTATTGTGTAAAAAATATACAAAATTCGCATAAATCCTCTGTTTAAAAGGGCTGTAGCGAATTTATTATTCAATATTTTAAATTAATAAAGAAAATGATAAAACTTGACCAGACCTTAATAAATCTCTAAGATAAACACCAAAATCAATATAGGTTATTTTCATGAATCAAACTAATCTTCCTCAATCCTTATTAACCGCTCTTTTGGTTGTTTTAGAGTCGGCATTGGGTTTAATTTTACGGTTTGATTCTAAGTTGCGCCAAGCTGCTTATCCACTTGCACAAAACAATACGGTGGTTTGTATACGTAGCTATGTGCCACATGAAGAGGTTTACATTAGCTTTACCTTTAAAGGGCTTCTTATTGATACACAGCTGCCAGCAGACAAACAAAAACCTGACGTTATTATTAATGCTTACAGCTTTCAAATATTTACCTCTATTTTTTCTAATAAAGAAGCCACTGTTGAAAAACTGCAGTTTCGTGGAGAAGCTAAGCAAGTTGATTTAGTTAAAAGCTTTATGAAACAGCTGAGTATTAGTAATATATTTGGCTTGGTAAAAAACAAAGAAAACAAAACTAAACAAGAAGATATTAAAGATACCAGCAAAAAAACCCATGCTGATAACGCACAAAAAATTCAAACCCTTTATCAACAGTTAGATGTTGCTAATATCGAAAACAAAAAACTTTCTACTCAAGTTAACGAGCTTAAAAGCAAGCAAAAATTATTTATATCCATCGCTGTAATTGCAACTATTATTGCCATTATTAGCTTTTTTATCTAAGTTTTCATTTTAAAAGTATTGGGTATTTAATTGCTTTCAAATACCCATACATAACATAGCTAAATTAAAAATCAAGCTTACCCGCTTTATCTACCGCTTTTAAAAATGCATCACGGCTTTCACAACGTTTTAGCCAATTTAAGATATTGGCATATTTAGTTTTATCCAAGCTATTGCGAG
This sequence comes from Psychrobacter sp. HD31, assembly GCF_051097895.1. GTDB lineage: Bacteria > Pseudomonadota > Gammaproteobacteria > Pseudomonadales > Moraxellaceae > Psychrobacter. Next base: position 464,182 of record NZ_CP142525.1, on the reverse strand, counting down.
CATTTGCACCCACCCCAACCAGATACATTTGAATATCAGCTGCTGTAAACTCATTGCCAGCAAACCATTTATTCGCTGATAAGTGTTGATCCATCAAATCAAGCATTTTATTAATGTTACCGCTGATCATAGATTCTTCTACTGATGCTTGTATTTTTTTAGCAACTGGTCGTATCACAAGCGGTGAGCGTTCAACAACCTTACTAAAAATTAACCTCATTACCAAGTTTGGCATGGCACTGCTTTCTGCAAAATGAAACCAATACGTATAGTCTTCCCATGCTTTACCATCATTTGGCTTTAAAGTACCTTTTGTATCATGATGTTTAAGTAAGTAGTCAATAATAAATCCAGACTCTGCTAAAGCCTTATCATCCACTTCTAAGATAGGTGCTTTACCCATTGGGTGAATTTTTTCCAGACTCTTGGGTGCCAAGTTTGCTTTTGTACGCTGATATACCGTTAATTTATAATCTAAATTAAGCTCTTCAAGGAGCCAAGCAATTCTAAGAGAGCGTGAATTTTCTAAGTGGTGTAGATGTAGCATCATGTATCCTTTTTTTAAATTATTGGTTTATATTATTTGATTCAAGAGTTAATAAATAGTGATGGGCTTTTATAATGTCATTTTGATTAAAAACAATAATCCCATTTTGTTGTAATAAGGCAGTTGTAACACCAACGCCTTCTATCTTTTTGCCACTAAAAGATCCATCATACACGTATCTGCTACCACAAGACGGACTATTTTCTGTTAAGACTGCTACCTTTATATTATGCTTTATACAAATTTTTAATGCGTTAGTAGCGCCTTGTTTAAAACTTGCTGTGACATCTTTACCATAGTTCTCATAAACAGTTGTTTCGTTTAGCCAAACATCCATCCCATCGCCTCTAAAAATTTCAGCAGAAGGTCTTGGAATACTCATCCCTGCATCAACTTCTGGACAAATGCTGATTACCCGATTGTCTGCTAACCATTTGTTAACAATAAGAGTAAAGCTTATGTCTTTAGCTTTGACATCAGTTGCATTATATCTGACTTTTTTTGCTAATAAGCAGCTACTGACTAATACATTTTCCATGCTTTATTTAAACCGTGGAGATTAAATAAAAAATGGCGACTATTTAGCCACCATTTTAATCAATCATTCTTCATCTTGTACGCTGTTACTTTCAGTAACTTGGGCAATTTCTGCCTCGTCTATTTCAATGCCTTCAACCTTGACATCTTCTTCATTTTCTACACGAGCCATAGATACCAGTTTTTCATCATCTGCAACACGGATTAACGTCACTCCTTGAGTGTTACGCCCCGCCTTAGCAATATCTTTAATTGGCGTGCGCACAAGTGTCCCTTTGTTAGTAATTAAGATAACATCATCATCATCTGTCACTTTAACCGCACGCACCAGTGCCCCATTTCGGTCACTGGTCTTAATGGCAATAACACCACCACCGCCACGGTTTTGGGCATTAAACTCTTCAATCTGAGTTCGTTTACCAAAGCCATTTTCACAAGCAATCAATACTTCTTTAATGTCATCATCAATCACAACCATAGATTTAATTGCTTCATTTTTAGCAATACGCATGCCACGCACGCCTTTGGCTGTACGTCCCATTACACGGATATCTTGCTCATTAAACCGTATTGCCTTACCACTAGAAGCAAACAGCATCACTTGCTGATTACCATTAGTGATACGAGTACTAATAAGCTTGTCGTCTTCTTCAAGCCCAATTGCAATCAAACCATTAGAACGGATGTTACTAAACAGCGCTAATTCAACACGCTTAACCGTACCTTTTGCGGTTGCAAAAAATACATACTGATTGTTTATCTCGGTTTCTTCTTCATCCGTTTCGGTTGCACTGACTTGCGGGATTGGTAAGATGGTTGTTACGTTTTCATCCGTATCTAATTTAATTAAATTAACCAAAGGACGACCACGAGAACCACGGCTTGCTAATGGTACTTCAAAACCACGTAAGCTAAACACACGTCCGTTATCTGTAAAACATAATACGGTTGCATGGGTTGATGTCACAACCAGATGATCAATCACATCATCTTCTTTCATGCTGGTCGCAGATTTGCCTTTACCACCACGTTTTTGGGCAACATAATCGCCAATTGGTTGGGTTTTGGCATAACCTGTGCGAGATACCGTCATTACCACTGTTTGTTCAGGGATTAAATCTTCACGGCTAAAATCAGCGCGACTGTCTACAATATCAGTACGACGTTCATCGCCATAGCTATCTAAAATTTCGTGCATCTCATTTTTGATAACTGTCATCAATTTATCAAAATCAGCAAGGATAGATTCCAAACGTGCAATTTCACGTAAGATATCTTGATATTCTTCGGTTAGTTTATCTTGCTCTAGCCCTGTTAAACGATGCAACTGCATCTCTAAAATTGCATTAACCTGTTCTAGCGATAAACGATAACGTTGACCATCATCAATCAAACCAAATGGGTTGTTTGGATCTTCGCCTTCTATAAATTCAGGACGGCAAGATTGACTGCCTGCTGCTTCTAGCATGGCAACGACACCACCTGACTCCCATGTTTCGGCTAATAATTTTTCTCTTGCTTCACCACGGTTTGCTGATGATTTAATGGTTTCAATAATTTCATCAATATTGGCTAACGCAACGGTTAAGCCTTCTAATAAATGACCACGGGCACGGGCTTTGTTAAGTTCATAAATGGTACGGCGTGTCACAACTTCTTGGCGATGTCGAACAAAGGCAGCAATCAGCTCTCGTAGCGTCATTAACTTTGGCTGACCTTCATCTAAGGCAACCATATTGATACTAAAGCTGGTTTCTAACGCTGTTTGTAAAAACAGGTTATTGACAATCACCTCAGATACTTCACCACGTTTTAAGTCAATGGCAATACGCATACCATCTTTATCAGACTCATCACGAATCTCGCTAATACCTTCTAGCTTTTTATCTCGTACAAGCTCGGCAATACGTTCAATAAGTTTGGCTTTATTGGTTTGATAAGGGACTTCGGTAAATACAATACGCTCACGCTCTTTATTCGCACCACTGGTTGCCATTTCTTCAATATGATAACGACCACGGATATGCAAGCGGCCTTTACCTGTTAAATAAGCATCACGTATACCAGCTCGCCCATGGATAACACCACCCGTCGGGAAATCTGGACCAGAGATATGACTCATTAATTCTTCAGCGCTGATATGTGGGTTGTCTGCATACGCTAAACAAGCATTTAATACTTCTGTTAAATTGTGAGGTGCCATGTTGGTTGCCATACCAACTGCAATACCAGTTGCACCATTTACCAATAAATTAGGGATACGAGCTGGCAGAACACTTGGCATTTGCTCTGAGCCGTCGTAGTTGGCTTCCCAGTCCACGGTATCTTTATCTAAATCAGCAAGCATTTGGTGCGTAAGCTTGGTCATACGTACTTCGGTATAACGCATAGCGGCCGGTGGATCATCATCAATTGAACCAAAGTTACCTTGACCATCTACCATGGTATAACGCAAGCTAAAATCCTGTGCCATACGCACAATCGCATCATAAACTGCCGTATCACCATGTGGGTGGTATTTACCAATAACATCACCCACCACACGGGCAGATTTTTTATAAGGCTTGTTGTAATCGTTTGATAGCTCGTGCATGGCATACATAACACGGCGGTGTACTGGTTTTAAACCGTCTCGCACATCTGGTAAAGCACGCGATACAATAACGCTCATTGCGTAATCTAAATAGGATTGTTTTAATTCATCGACAATGGCAATCGGGCTAACCGAATCACTCATACAAACTCCTTGAAACCTATCTTTTTAAAGCATAACCAATGGGTTAATTACTGACTAAAAATTAAGGTGTTTTTTATGGTTTTTATGTAAAAAAATAATCATTAAATTATAGCATAAAAAGTGCAAAAAGACTTAAGTTTAAAAGACTAGGAAGGATGGTTTTTAAACAGACACAGAGGGGAATACAGACGCTAAGCTTATATTTAGGTTTAAGTTAGTCCTTATCAAACTGCTAAGCACAATTGTATGGTTTATTACAATAGATAATAAACCATACAGGATGAATAAATTAGTGCACATCTCTAACAGTAGACGTTTTGGCCAGTTTATAATAATGATAAAAAACAAATGGCAATACTACTGCGTTCATTAATACACCATAAATAGCCGATGGAATCGCAAAAGCAGGCAACCCACCCGTTACACCAGCAATAAGTGGCGCTAAAGCAATACCCATTGCACCATTTTGTAGGCTGGTTTCAATTGCAATCGTCTTTTGGTTTGCAAAATCCAGCCCCATCAACTTGGCGAAACTAAAGCTTACAAACAACAATACTAATGCCATGATAAGCACCAAGCCACCAATATGCACCAATTGTTTTTGTAGCATATCCCAGCTATTAACAACGGCCCCTATCACCATAATAGCAAATAAAATTGTCGCAATTTTTTGTAATTTACCCTGCCATTTGGCAACAAAATTTGGTAACAACTGGTTTAGTACCATACCTAAAATTACAGGTATTGTTGTAATTAATAAAACCCTAACAGCCAAAATCCCCACTGCAAAGTTTTGTGGCAAGCTTTCAAAAAACATTGGGTAAAAATACTGCACTAGCAAAGGAACGGTTACCATAGCAAGCATACTTGCAATTGCCGTTAATACGATAGACAGTGCCACTCTACCACCAGCATAATAACTCATTAAATTACTGGTAATACCACCTGCACAAAAGCTTAACAGCATCACCCCAAAACCAACTTCTGGTGGCGGGTTAAATAAACTAACTAAAGCAAAAGCAACCACAGGCACTAATACCAGCTGATTAAATAAACCAATTAACAATGCTTTTGGCATGGTAACCACAGGCGCAAAATCGTTAAACTTTAATTGCAAACCCAGTGCAAACATAATGTATGCTAAAAATAATGGCAGAAGTTGAAACATACTCAATACCTTTTGAAAAACAAAATGCCATTTTACCCTATTTTTATTGGGGTTTTAACCTAATTTTTTATGCTATCGTATTTTTATGATATCAGCTAAAATAACCAAAGTTTTTTACAAGATAATTTAGGTATTAATATGACAATATTACTTGCAATAGTTTGGATACTAGCAATGATGGTATATAGCTTTATGGCAGACTATGCCAGAACCTTTCCAAACAGTGATAATAAATCGATTCCCTTGTTTCGCTGGGGTTCTTTAATTTTGGCAATGGCATTATCGTTTCAACTGGCATCACGTTTTAAAGGGCAATTAACCACCAATGGCATGTGGTTTTTTATGCTCACCGCTTTTGGCGTCATTATTTTATCTAAATTTATTTTTAGAGCGTACGCTAAACGTAGAAATACCCAATAGAAACAGAGTGAACCATAACAATCATGGATAAGCGGAAAGACCGTAATTTTGATGATGTTGCCGAACATTTTGATAAAAAAGTATACGGTAGCTTAAAAGGGCAAATCCGTCTGGCAGTATTACGTAAAGATTTGCATGAAATCGTTGCCAAACTAAGCGAACAGCATAAAAGACCATTGAGAATATTAGATGTAGGCGCTGGTTTGGCTCAACTGAGCCTAGAGTTGGCAACACTTGGGCATGAGGTGGTTATTAATGACATCTCAAAAAACATGTTAGATAAAGCAAAACAATCTATTGAAGATATTAACAAGTTAAATGTTCATTGGCATACCTGCCCTTATCAAGCATTAGATAACAAACTACAGGGTAAGTTTGATTTAATCTTAAATCATGCGGTTTTAGAGTGGCTAGCAGAACCACAAGCGTTTATCAAATTTGCAGATAGATGGCTTGCAGATGGTGGTTATTTATCGCTTTGTTTTTATAATCCTGCCAGCTTTATATATCGTAATTTAATGATGGGTAATTTTAATATCATCGATAAAGCCAACACACAAGCAGACAATAAAAAAAGTTTAACGCCGAATCACCCCGTTGACAAAGACCAAGTTGCCGCTTGGCTAAAAAAGAACCATACCATCATTCAGGTATCTGGTTTGCGTGTTTTTAGTGACTATACTCTCAGCAAGCAAGGTGGACTTGCAAACCCAGCAGCAGTTATTGATATGGAAGTCAAATACAGTCATCAAGAACCATTTAAATGGATGGGACGCTATTTGCATTATTTGTCCATCAAAAACTAATTACTTATCTGTTCATAAAGCACCACATGCTCTAGGTTTGCTTTAATCCCAATATGCGTACCAAGCTCATGGTCGTGATGACTTGGGATCAGCGAGTAGACAATTTGCCCATCATCAAGCTGCAGTTGATACAAATAGTTAGCGCCACGAAACACCCGTCCAATCACCAAAGCAGTCATTTCGCTGTGGTCATCATGCACAACATCATCTGGGCGAATCAATACTTTTAGTTTTGTATTATCAGGATAGTTGTAAAAATCACAAGTTAACCCTGTATCACCATAACCAGTAGGCTCATGTACTTTATAAATATCACCTAAGCTGGTGTGTAGTTGTTTATTGTTAATAATGCCTTCAATCATCGCACCTTCGCCAATAAAGTCAGCAACAAAAGGATTGCTTGGCAAATGGTACAAATCGCTCGGTTTTGCCCATTGTTCAATCACACCTTGATGAATAATACCAATTTTATCGGCAATGGCAAAAGCTTCGTGTTGATCATGAGTCACTAAAATTGCCGTCGTTTCTGTTTGCTTAAGTACGTCACGCACATTAGCAGCAAGGCTTTCACGTAATACCACATCTAGGTTAGAAAATGGTTCATCTAACAATAATAATTTTGGCTTTGGGGCAAGTGCTCTTGCTAAGGCAACTCGTTGCTGTTGCCCACCTGAGAGTTGATGTGGCTTTTTGTGTGCATGTGCCGTTAATTGGGTAAGTTCAAGCATTTGTTGAACTCGTTTTGCCTTGTCTTGTTTATTAAGCTTGTTCAGCCCAAACGCAATATTTTTTGCAACTGTTAAATGCCCAAATAAAGCATAATCCTGAAAAACCATGCCCATATTACGATTGGCTGGTGCCACAAACTTTTTAAAGTGCGAATTTTTCTTGTTATTGACTTGCGTTAAAATTTTACCATCTAAACGAATGGTACCAGCTTGCACTTCTTCTAGCCCAGCTATTGCACGCAGTGCCGTGGTTTTGCCACAGCCACTAAACCCAAGTAAACACCCTATTTCTCCTTTACTTAAACTTAAGCTTAAGCCATTAACAATTGGCGTATCATCAAAGCTAACCGCTAAGTCTTTTACAGAAAAGTATGCATCTATCGCTTCTATATCTTTTACATCAGTTGTGTTTGCTGTACTTTTTGCTGGTTCCATTATTTACTCTTCATCAAGTCTTATTTAAAATTCTCTACGGTTTATTTTAGTTTATCTGTTTGGTGGATGAGAATCCAAACGGGTAACAACCCAACCAACACAATTAACAAACTTGGCAAAGCTGCCCTACCCCACATGCCTTCACTTGTCATCTGAAACACCCTAACGGCTAAGGTATCCCAACCTTGACTACGTGTCATTAAAGTAATTGGCATTTCTTTCATGACCTCCACAAAGCCAATTAATAATGCCGTTAAAATACCTGGGCGCAATACAGGCAAAATAACTTGTGTCAGCTTTTTTAACTTACTATCGGTTAATAACCTAGCAGCAGACTCTTGGTTATCACTCAGCCTTTGTAATTGTCTATCAATAGGCTGAAAACTAACCGTTAAAAAACGGGTTGCTAAGGCAATAATCATAACAAAAACACTGCCAGAAACAACTGGTTTACTTGTAATACCCAAGCCTATTAATTGATTATCTAGCCATGCGATAGGCACAAAAACACCAACGGCAAGCACAGTACCAGGGACAACGTAACCCAAGTTAGCCAGTGCAATTAAAACCTTACTGCTTTTGTCAGCCAGTGCACGTTTAAGCCATGCCATAACAACAGCAATAACGGCAACCAACAAAGTTGCGCTAGTAGCAACAACCATACTATTTTTAACAAAGCTTAAATAATGGCGATTAAAATCTATTGCAAAGTTTTGATATGTCCAGACACACAGCTGAATAAAGGGAAATAAAAATGCACATACAAAAACGAGTGTACACAGTACAAACATAAAAATTTGCGCTGGTAATGATGCCCTTAAACGTCTATTATCGCCAGTTGCTAAATTCGCTCTTAACGACTGCCAATATTGCTCTAAAATAACAATAAAAAATACCACAACAATTAACAAGGCAGACAACTGTGCCGCTGTCGTTAAACTAAAAAAGCCAAACCATGCTTTATAAATTGCAGTGGTAAAAGTATCTACATTAAAAACCGAAACTGCGCCAAAGTCTGCCAGTGTTTCCATACAAGCAAGTAGCAGCCCACCAATTAACCAAGGCAAAGCTTGTGGTAACGCAAGTTTAAAAAATACTTGGCGACGATTAAGCCCCAGCATTTGCCCAGCTTCGATTGCCCTTTTGCCTTGAGACAAAAATGCTTGGCGAGCCAGTAAGTAAACATAGGGATAAAAACTAAGCGACATGATGATACCAGCACCCCAAATATTGCGTATAGAAGGCAATGCCCAACTAATACCTGCTTCACGCATGGCGGTTTGTAATGGGCTACTAAAATCTAACATACCTAGCACAACAAAAGATAAAACATAGGCAGGCATCGCCAGTGGTAACATTAATGCCCAACTAAAAAACTTTTGCCCCCAAAATTGGTACATGCTAGTAAACCAAGCTAAAACCGTACCAAGCGTACCGGCTATTACAAGCACCATCGCCAACATAATTGACGTGTTTTTTAGCACACTGGGCAAAACATATTCTGCTAAATGTTGCCAGATATCTGCCATTGGTTTGCTCCAAGAAAACAGAACAACCATAATGGGCACTAAAATAAAAATACAGATGGTAGCTAATATTAACTTAGCAAAAAAGCGAGGAGTTTTTTGTTGTTTACTGTACAAAGTCGGTATCCAAAAATTAAAACAAAAATAAACAAACAAGCAGCTATAAAAAAGGCTCTAACCGTTAAGTATAGAGCCTTTTTAGATTTTTAACTAGCAAAAATGATAATTATTACAGCTTGCTAGTTTAATCATTAAAAACTGACGGCTTATTTATAGCCAGCTTTATCCATTAGCTTGATAGAGTCAGCCTGTAACTCGCCAAATTTGGCAACGTTAATGTCATCAGTTTTGAAATCACCCCAAGAAGCCAATAGCTCAGAAACTTCTACGCCTTCTTTAACTGGGTATTCTTTATCAGCACTTGCGTATACAGCTTGTGCTTTGTCAGATGATAACCACTCGATTAAGTGTTGCGCACCTGCAACATTGTCTGAGTTTTTAACAACGCCTGCACCTGATACGTTAGTGTGTGTACCCGTTGTATCTTGGTTAGCAAAGAAGATTTTAACTGGGAAGTTTGGCTCATCTGCAACTTTACGACCATAGTAGTAGCTGTTAGCAATACCAACACCACACTGACCAGCAGCAATAGCTTCTAACATCTTAGTATCGTTACTAAATACATCTGTTGCTAAGTTGGCAACCCAACCTTTAACAACTTCTTCTGTTTTTTCTGCACCTAAGTGGTCAATCATACTAGCCACTAAAGATTGGTTGTAAACTTTTTTAGAGGTACGTAAACAAAGCTTACCTTTCCATTTAGGATCAGCTAAATCTGCATAAGTTGATAGCTCTTCTGGTTTAACAGTTTCTGGGTTATAGAAGATGGTACGAGCACGTAGTGACAAACCAGTCCAGTTACCCTGTGGGTCACGGAATTTTGCAGGAACGTTTGCTTCAACAACTTCTGAAGTGATTGGTTGTAGCAAACCGTCGTTTGTTGCCTTCCATAAGTTACCCGCATCAACTGTTAGCAGCATGTCTGCTTCAGTGTTTTCACCTTCAGCTTTTAAGCGTTCCATTAAAGGACCAGCTTTGTCTGTTACCAACTCAACTTTGGCACCTGTTTCTTCCATATACTTATCAAGTAATGGTTGAATTAGCTGTTCTTTACGAGAAGAATAAATGGTTACTGGCACATCAGTTGATGGTGCCGCTGCGGTAGCTTCAGCACCTTCATGTGCTTCACCATTTTCATGGGCGTGTTCATGATCTGCATGCTCATGTGTATGTTCTTCTGCTTTTTCTTCTGCTTTTGGTTGGCAAGCTGCTAAGCCCATTGTTAAACCAAAGCCTGCTAAAGCAAGTGTTACTGCTTTTGATGTTGTATTTTGTTGAAACATATTGTTAACCTTTTATCAAATCCTTATTTGTGAAAAGTTCACCTTATTTGGCAACCACAAATAAAATATATAAGACTGCAAAAACCGTTTTAATGGCAATCCATTAAAACTTAATGTGGATTATAGTATTAATAAGAATTGTTTTCAACAAAATTAATATTTGTAATTGTTTTTGCAATATACTAAGCTGACATCACAGTTTCGGCTCGTTACACCATGCCCCAAAATCCAACCATATTATTAACAACCGCTTCTGTACGCAAAATACGTTGCCCTAATGAAACAGGCAAGCAACCATGCTGTTTTAACAGTGCTACTTCATAATCTATCCAACCGCCCTCAGCGCCTATCCATAAAACAGGTGGCAAGCCTGTATCTTGTTTAATAGCCTTATTAAAAAAATCATACCAGCTATTATTTGTATAAGGATGAGCTACCAGCCCTGCTACATCACTACTGTTATCAGAATGCTTCATTAGTCCTGCTAAATCATCTTCTACAAATGGTTTAAATCGCTTTTTCAGCTCAATTTTTGGCGGTATGGTATCCACACCCTGTTGTAAGCCTTCTAACACAAACTCATCAAGACGATTAAGCATTGGACTTTGCCAATAGCTTTTTTGAGTTTTATAACTGTTGACTAAAATAATGTGCTTAACGCCCATCGCCGTCATATCCATAATCAGGCGACGCAAAACTTTGGGGCGTGGTAATGCCAAAATAACCGTTAAATTAAGCTTACTCGGTGGAGGTTGCGTTAGCTTAACATTATTTAAAACAATGTTTGTATCCGTTATTTGACTAACGTTGGCTGTGCCTATTTTTCCACCTAACTGCCCTACTTTAATTACATCGCCAACATTGGATTTTAACACCTGTTTAACATGCTGACATTGCATAATGTCGGTAATAATGGCTTGGTTATTTTCAATGGTTTTAGGTGGCAATAACAAAATATTCATAGCTGGTAACTTTAGTTTTAATTATCCCAAATACTCAAACAGTGCTTGATTTTTGGCTTCAATCACTTCATTAATCATGCCAACTTGTTGCGATAAAATGACTTGATTATCATGCATTAATTGTCGACCAGCCTCTCCTGCTTGTGTTGCCACATTTTTGTGAGTTAACCAATAAAAAACGGGCTTAAACAAAGCGGTGCTGGCTTGATTTAATATGGGTTTATCTAGTGATTTACCTTTTTTATGGGTATAAGCATTTGTAAGCTGAACCATTGCATCTGCTGCCACTAAGTCATCAACAACGCCTTGGCAAGATTGAGTAAACTGCCCCATCACCACCGGTGTGCCACTAACATAAGCCTCAACAGGGTTATGCCCCCCGACATTCACTAATGACCCCCCTACAAAAGCCAAATCTGCCGTTTTATACCATTGCATCAATTCACCCATGCTATCTGCCAAATATACTTGGCAATGCTGCTTTGGTAACACCACATCACTACGGCGTGCATAGCTAAAACCAAACGCTTCGATTAATTGCGCCACTTCATCAAAACGTTCGGGGTGCCTAGGTACAAGTATCAACAATGCATTGGCTGTTTGGGCTTGTTCAATCAACTGCTTTTGAACCATCAGTGCAATTGACTCTTCTCCACTATGGGTGCTGGCAGCTACCCAAATTGGTCTGTGCATATCAAAGCTGCTTTTTGCTGATGGGTTATGAGTTATATCATCATGATTTAATTTTGCGTTAATTGTCCATTTTAATGAGCCAGCCACACGGATTTGAGAAGGTTTGGCACCCAAGCACCTAAAACGTTTAGCAGAAAGCTCATCTTGAGCGATAATCAAACTGAGATTGTGCATCATACTCTGGCTGGTTTTTGCTATTTTTTTATAATTTTTATAAGACTTTTCTGATAAACGTGCATTTACCAAAATAGCAGGGATATCTTTTACAGCGAGCAAATGTAGCGTATTAGCCCATAGTTCGGTTTCTACAAACAGCGCCGCGCAAGGGTTGACATAATTTAAAAATTTACGAATGATTGGCGGCGTATCAATAGGCACATAACTATGAAATAACTTACCTTCATTGATTTGATTGGCATACAGCCTTTGTGCCCTTGCATAACCAGTTTGGGTGGTGTTGGTCAACCATATACGATAGCCTTGTGCCATTAATAGGTTTAAAACAGGCGCAATGGTGTTAGTTTCTCCTAAAGAGACCGCATGACACCAAATGATAGAGGCTTTACTAGCATGGGTTTTTGATAGGTCATTTAAGGCAGAAGACGACGTTTCTAATGGTGTTTCGTTAACGTCTAATTTGCCTGTATAACGCATTCCAAATCTATCTGCCACTTCATCGGCATAATTGCTATTTTTGCCAGAACGGCGCTTAACAATATGGCGATAAATCGGTGCCAAACTTTTGATGGCAACACGATAATAAAAAGGTGGGCGGCTAATCATGAAGCTATCCTACGGCGATTTGATATATAAGAGAACAAAGAAAAATAATAAAACTAAAAAACACTATAATAATGGACTAAATAAGCGAATACCATTATCAAAAACTTGTAATATACGAGGTCTTATTTGCCAAGATTCAAGAGACATTATCTCACAATATTGCAAATAAGTTTGTTGGCATTCGGCAACATGAGCCACCATTTTAGGAGAGTATATCGCCAGGCTAACCTCCATATTTAAATAAAAACTGCGCATGTCCATATTTACCGTACCAAATAGGCAATAACTGTCATCAATCACCACTGTTTTAGCGTGCAAAAGCCCTGCATCAAACAAGGCTATGGTAACGCCAGCTTCTAACAGCTCTTGATAAAATGCTTGTGAAGCATGCTGCACAAAAAAGAAATCTACTTTTTTAGGTATGATTAAGGTTACAGCCACCCCACGTCTTGATGCCGTGGTTAATGCGCCCATTAATGATTCATCTGGCACAAAATAAGGGGTGGTAATACAAATCTTTTTATCCGCTCTATGAATGGCATTAACGAGCGTATTATAAATCACATGGGCTGTCATTTGCGGTGCAGATGGAATGAGCTGCGCAACCACATTATATTCAGCTGGCTGATTTGGTACTTGCACACTCGTATCATAGTCATCATCTGGGGTATCCAGTACACTCGCTTTGTTATTGACATCATTAATTGCTGGCTTGGTTAAATTTAAACGGCGCGTATAGCTATTCACGCGCTCTTGCAATGTAGCAAAATTTGTTCTGCTTTCTGCGCCTATATCCGTAACAATCACACCTGCCATGGCTGCCACCACACTGTTTTGCTGATAAGCTTTAACACGCATAGCAACATCGACCCACTGCCCTAGGTTTTTGTCTTGTTTAAAATAGCGAGGGTCTACAAGGTTAAAGCTGCCTGTATAGCCAATGCTATCATCAATAACCACAATTTTTCGATGATTACGCACATCCGTGCGCTTAAACAATGTTTTAAACAAGCCAACAGGCATAGACTGATGGACTTCAACCCCTGCTGCTTCCAGATTTTTTGCCGTATTGCCTGAAAATAAACCAAAACTACCAACACTATCGGCAAGTAAATAACATTCCACCCCTCGTTTTGCCGCAGCTTTTAGTACCTCAAACACCTCTAAAACACGCCCTTTAGGATAAACAATATAAAATTCCAACAATATCAATTGATTGGCGTGGTTAATATCTGCAATCAGCTTATCAAACAACACATCAACATCTGTTAAAAGCTGTAGCTTATGCCCAGCACTGGCAGCAAAACCCGTACGTGTTTCGCCAAACTGGCTTAGCCCAGTATATTTTTGGTCAATAAGTGGGTTAAGCGTATCTTGTTTTTGAGGATTAATTTGCAAAAGGTTATTGGCAGGAATTTGCTGTAAAAGCTTTTTAGTGCGTTCACTGCGCTGTTGATAACGTCTGCCAATCGTTGGCTCACCAATCAAAATATAACCAATGACACCAATAACAGGGATAGCAAACATAATTGTTAGCCAAGCAATGGCAATACCTGTATTTTTTTGCACCCATAATATGCGGATAATCAACGCAACGACAACCACCAAATGGAGGAGAATCCCCCACTCAGCAAAGTGTAGAAATGACAAAGAATTTAACAAACTAGATATAGATAAAATTTCACTCACAAGGTTGCCATTTTTTAATGTTAGTTTTTATGATAGTAATTAAATAAGCCAAAATATCTTAGCATACTTTAGTTGCATTTTTTATGATTTCAATATGAGCCGATTCATGAGTTTAGTACGAGATTTTATTAAAAATAATGTTATAATTTATTGTTTACTCACTGTTTTTAAATCTATGTTTTTAAAATAGAAATAAGGTTGTATTAATGAGCAAAAGTTATAATGTTTTATTTTTGTGCCATGACAATGCTGGACGTAGTCTTATGGCTGAAGCCATGCTAAACCATTTAAGTCATGGTAAGTTCCACGCTTACAGTGCGGCTAGTCAGCCAGCCCTTGAGGCACACCCTGCGGCTATTGATGTTTTAAAAAAAGAAGGGTTTGATACCCAATCGTTAAAGCCAAAAAGTATGCAAGCCTTTCATGGCGACAATGCCCCTATCATGGATATTGTTATCAGCCTATGCCAAAATACAACCGAAGACGCTGAATTTACAGAATGGGAAGATAAACCATTAACGGCTCACTGGCATTTTGATGAACCACACAATCAAGATGTTCATAATAGTCTGGATACAGATAAAGATGAATATCAAAAAGAGTTACATCGTTATGCCATGATACAACGCCAATTATCAACTCGCATTAGCTTATTGCTCAACATTCCCGACAACAAACTTGATAATATGAAATTGCACCATTAACAAATATTACGTATTGTTTGTTACTTATGTTTAGCAATTAATAATTGACTGATATTGTGATTGCATACCTTAGCAGAGGTTATCATCACTTATTGTAAGATAACCGCCTGCCTGACGCACTTTTAAGCAATAAACAGTGACTGTTGTTTTACTGTTTTACCCAAAGCTTTGATTTTAACCATCTAAACATCCACAAGCTTTTCTAACTCTGGTAAAGGCGGTAATTCATTAAGATTTGCCAACCCAAATGAATCTAAAAACTCTGGTGTGGTATGTAATAATGCTGGTCTACCAAGGCTCTCTCGATATCCTTTTTCTACAATCCAACCCTTATCAAATAGTTGCCGTAAAATATTGCTAGATACTGTCACCCCACGTATTTGCTCAATATCTCCCCGAGTAACAGGCTGTTTATAGGCAATAACGCTCAAAGTCTCTAATAAGGCTTGGCTGAGGCTTTCTAACCGCTGAGGAAATACTTGCTGAATGAGTTTGCTGTATTGATCAGCCACTTGCAAGCGGTAACCACTGGCAGTTTTATTAAGTGTTAAAACACCTTGCGATAGCCGCTGTTGTAAGATGTTTAAAGAGACTTCTAACTCAGCATTGCTAAGCGAAAGATGCTTTTTAAATTGCTTATCTGTCATTGGTGATTCTGAGGCATGTAACAACACCTCAATTTGACGACTGATATGCTCGTATTGAGCGTGTGATTGAGCTAAGCGTGATGAAGTTTGGTTGTCTTTATCCAAACTTTCAAGATTAACGTCTTGTAAATCATTTTGATTAAATAGGTTTTCTGTTGTCATTATTTATTCAGCTTTTATTTATCGCAACCACTGCAAAGTTAATTCATTAACATTAAAGTTATTTACTTCAACATTTTGCTCATCATCCATATTATTTTGATGAGCCACAAATCCAATCAAATTACGTTTTATTAATTCTAGTACCGCAACAAAACTAACCACCACACCTACCCGACCTTGCGAGTGATCAAGCAACTCATAAAACTGACCTTCTCCGTTTTCACTCAGCTGCCGGCTAATACTGGCAATTCTATCAGGCAAGGGTATAGAATCGATGGCGACTGTGTGCATTTGATAATCTGGCTTAATTTGCATTTTTAGTAAGCTCTCTACCAACATGGTTGCTGGATAATTTGGCAACTCTTTTGCCATCACGTCTGGATTAGGCATACTCGCCAAGGCAAGAAATACATCACGTTCTAGGCGGATTAATCCATCTAGGCGTTTAGCAGCATCCTTAATTTGCGCGTATTCTTCTAGGCGTTGAATCAATTCTGCTTTTGGATCTCTCTCATCATCTTCTACATTTGGTGCTGGTAATAGCAATTCTGACTTAATGGCAATCAAGGTTGATGCCATCAGCAAGTAATCACCAGCCAGTTCAAAATGATCTTCATCCAGCTCGTTAATATAGCTAAGATACTGCTCTGTGATTGGCAAAATTGCGGTTTCTGTTAAATCAAAATTATTCTTTTTTACCAAATACAGCAAAAAATCGAGAGGACCTTCAAACTGCTCAAGCCAAATAGCAAATGCTTGTGGCGGGATATAAAGATCATCCGGCAGGTTTTCTACCGGGGTATCAAAAATACGTAAGGCTAATTGTTCCAACGGATTACCTTACTTCTTAAGCTTTGCTAAAGGCTTAATACCAATTGCACGGCGTGATTTATCTAACAGTTTACGGCTATGTCGGCGTGCTTTATTTGCACCCATTTGCAAAATTTCTTCTAACTCTTTAGGATTTGCCATCAACTCATTATAACGCTCACGGAATGGTGCAATCTCACCATCAATTTTTTGAAAGAGGATTTCTTTTGCCTCGCCCCAGCCGATACCTTGCTCATAACGAGTGCGCAGTTCGGCAATTTCTGCAGGTGTCGCAAAGGCTTTATAAATCTCAAAAATATTGCAGCTGTCTGGGTCTTTTGGTTCTTCTGGCGCTTGAGAATTGGTAACAATACGCATGATTGCTTTACGCAATTGCTTTTGCTGATCTACCTGTGGGTTATCGCCAAATAGCGGGATGGTATTACCATAACTTTTACTCATTTTCCGACCATCTAATCCGGTCAATAATGGCGTGTCTTCATCTACCACGGCGGTTGGCAAAGTAAATAACTCTTTATATTTAAAGTTAAACGTACCCGCTATATCACGAGCCATTTCAATATGTTGTATTTGATCTTTACCAACAGGCACATGCGACGCATTAAACATTAAGATATCTGCCGCCATTAATACAGGATAGCCAAATAAACCCATGGTAATACCGTGGTCTGGATCAACGTCACCTTTTTCTGCATTCACATCAACAGATGCTTTATAAGCATGCGCACGGTTCATCAAACCCTTGGCACATGAGCAGTTTAAAATCCAAGCAAGCTCAGGAATTTCTGGAATGTCTGATTGACGATAAAAGGTTACTTTTTCAGGATCAAGGCCACAAGCAATCCAAGTCGCCGCTATTGCTTTAGTAGAAGCATGGATCTGTGTCGGATCAAAACATTTAATGATCCCATGGTAATCTGCTAAAAAGAAAAAAGCCTCATCGTTATCATTAACAGCCTCAATTGCCGGACGAATTGCCCCCACATAATTACCTAAATGAGGAATCCCTGTGGTGGTGATGCCTGTTAAAATACGTTTTGGTTGGTTTTCTTCGCTTGTCGTTGGCGTTTGCTCTGTCATGCTGGTTCTCTAATTGGATTTAAATGGTCATAAAATTTAGCATATAATTTTAACAAAAAAGCTCTCAACTTTGTTGATTGAGAGCAAATTTTGTTAATTAAACAAGATTAATCATAATATTTAGTTCGCCCTGTTTCATCATGTTTATAGCGTTTGTGGAACCACATCCATTGTGTTGGCGCTTTATTAATCAGGGTTTCAAAAATTGTGTTAACTCGGCTGGCATCAGCCACTTCATCATTAGTTGGGTAGTTATCTAACGCTGGGGTGATGGTAATGTGATACTCTGGCTTACCATTTTTAAACTGTTTTTTACGATAGGTATGGAGCGCCATAACAATTGGTGGGTTACTTTTATCACCAAGTTTTGCCAAGCGTCTTGGTGCGGTGATTGTGGCTGCTGGCACCCCAAAAAATGGTGCCATTACCCCTTGTTTTAAGCCAAAATCTTGATCAGGTGAATACCAAATAATCTCTCCAGCTTTCATACAAGCAACCAACTTACGCATATCTTTGTGCTCAATTTGTGATCCAAAAATACGTCGACGGGCATTAAAAATAAACCACTCTAACATGTCATTATTTTGTGGTCGGTACACACAATCGACAGGGAAAAACTGCATACAAAGCCTGCCACCTAAATCCAACATGGTGTAATGCCCACCCAATAACAAAATGGCTTTATTTTGTTTTTGCGCCTCTAAAAGCGTTTTTAATCCCTCTATAGAAGCAGCACCTGAAAAAAGGTGAGGACGAAACCATGCACACAAACTTTCAAACACACCAATACCTTGGTTAACAAAAACATCACGTGCCATTTGCCAACGTTCATCATCCGTTTTTTGAGGGAAAGCAAGCTTTAAATTAACTAAAGTTACTTTACGGCGGCTAGTTGATAGATTAAAAATTAACAAACCCAGCAACTTACCAAACCAAAATTGAACAGACAACGGCAAATAAATAAGTGGAAAAATAATAGCAAAAACCAACCAAAGCCCCCAATTTTTTGGATGCAAAAACTTAACCTGAAAAGGTAGGCTTTCTTCTAACCTAAGCTGTTGGTAGTTGTTATCATTTGCCATAGTCGCCCCATTGCGATATTTTTAGTATTTAATATCGTTTAAAATATAGTTAATTTACAAAGCTTTCTAGCTCGTCCCAACGCTCTAACTTTTCTAACAGCAGTTCTTCAACTTCTGCCAGTCGCTCACTGGCTTTGGTTGCTGCGTCTAAGTCTTCTGTAAACCAGCTACCATCCGCCAGTTTTTGTTGTAAATCCGCTTGTTCTGCTTCTAACTTTTCCATCTCATTTGGTAGGGCATCAAGCTCACGTTGTTCATTAAAGCTTAGTTTTTTCTTTGGTTTATTATTTGTATTTTGAACCGTTTGACTTGCTAGAGAAGCTTCTGCTGCTGATTTTTGCAATTTTTCTTGCTTAAGTTGCGCTTTTTTATTTGCTTCATCAAACTGCTTTTGGCGTAAATAGTCATTATAACCACCCACATATTCGTTAACCACACCATTGCCTTGGTTGTCTTTTCCAAAAACCCAAGTGGAGGTAACCACGTTATCCATAAATGAGCGGTCATGACTAATCAATAAAATCGTACCATTAAAACTGTCAACTGATTCTTCAAGCAACTCAAGTGTTGGCATGTCTAGGTCATTGGTTGGTTCATCTAAAACTAAAATATTGGCAGGCTTTAATAGCTGTTTTGCTAAAAGTACGCGGTTACGTTCACCACCAGACAATGCTTTTACAGGGGTTCTGGCTCTCTCTGGTGAAAATAAAAAGTCTTGCAAATAGCTCATGATATGTGTTTTTTTGCCACCAATTTCTATATGGTCGCTACCTTCTGACACATTTTGCGCCACACTGGCTTCAAGATCTAATTGATCACGTAACTGATCAAAAAAAGCAACTTGTAAGTTTGTGCCAAGCTTAACACTACCTGTTTTTGTCATATCGCTAGGCGGGTTTTCTAACAGGTCTGCAAAAATGGCTTTAATAAGTGTGGTTTTACCAACCCCATTTTGTCCAATAATGCCAATTCTATCTCCACGCATAATGGTGGCATGAAACCCATCAACCAGCACCTGATTATCGTACTCCAGATGCAGGTTTTTAACCTTACATACCAGCTTGCCACTCAGCTCAGCATCTGTCATCGTTATATTTACGTTGCCAACTTTATTGCGGCGTTGTTTGCGTTCTTCTCGTAAGGATTTTAAAGCACGTACTCGCCCTTCGTTACGTGTGCGTCTTGCTTTAATACCTTGGCGGATCCAAACTTCTTCTTGCGCCAGTTTTTTGTCAAAATTTGCATTGGCTTTTTCTTCTGCAATTAACTGCTGTTCTTTCAATTCTTGATAACGTGCATAGCCTTTGGCGCCTTGCGTAACATCATAGCTAGAGAGAATCCCTCTATCTAGTTCAACAATCCGAGTCGATAGTTTATCGACAAAAGCTCTATCGTGCGTAATAAATAAAAGCGTTAATCCCTGCCAGTCCAATAAATATTGCTCCAGCCATTCTATGCTATCAACATCTAAATGGTTGGTTGGCTCATCCAGTAGCAATACGTCTGGCTTTGTTACCAATGCCCGTGCCAATAAAACACGGCGTTTACGACCACCAGATAGCTCGGCAATATCATCTTGTGGATTTAACCCCATATCGGCAATAATACGGTTTGCTTCTCGCTCTAAATCCCAGCCATGTACGGCATCAATTTCTACTTGTAAGGTTGCCATGGCTTCACAGGCTTGCATATTGCCATTGGCGCAATCATCACTTAATTTATGATACTCAGTTAACAAACTTGCCGACTTTTTATCGCCATTCATGACAATATCTAATATCTTTCCGTTAGATTCTGGTACATCTTGCTCAAGTCTTGCTATTTTGATGGCACCATCAATAATGACATCGCCACTGTCTGGCTTTATTGTGCCATCAATCAGTTTTAGCAAGGTAGATTTACCCTCGCCGTTTCTTCCAATCAAACAAACGCGTTCACCTTGATTGATTGTAAAATCAATGCCATCTAAAATTGGTGCAATACCAAATGCTAAATGAATATTTTTTAAGTGTATGAGTGCCATAAATAAGGGTTAGCCTAAGTTCTTAATTTGATTTTGCAGGTTGCAACCAATAACGCCATTAATAATGCAGATAATAAAAAGGTCACATACAATAAAACATGTCGCCTGTATGTAAGTTTGCTAAAATAGCCATATTTTAAAATAGCGATAAATTATAACACGAACAATAGGCTTTTAGCCGATGAGAGCACAATGAAATCATTAGAAAATCAGATAATAGACTTGCAAAGTAGCCTTGCACATTTAGAAATAACCGTGGAAGATTTAAATAAAGTGATAAGCAACCAAGATAAACAATTGCAAGATATGCAGCGGCAGATACAATTAATGTATAATCATCTTCTTTCAAATGGCGACTCTGGCATTGCAGCTTTTGATTTGCTAGCAGATAAACCACCACATTATTAATTTTTTTTGACGCTTTATGGATTATATTTCTGGCTTATTTTTAGGGTTTTCATTAATCCTTGCAATCGGATCACAAAATGCTTTTGTATTAAAACAAGGCTTAAAGCATCAACACGTTTTTGCCATTTGTTTGTTTTGTGCTGTTTCTGACGCCCTGCTCATTAGTGCTGGTGTTGGCGGTTTTGGTGCCGTTACTGCAAAATATCCAAACATTGTTACTTTTGCTAAAATCGCAGGTGCTTTATTTTTGTTAGTGTATGGTTTGCAAAGTTTATATAGTAGCCTAACCAAAAAACATGCGTTGAGCACAGACACCACTCAAGTAGACAGCTTAAAAAAATCCTTGCTACTGTGTTTTGGTTTTACTTGGTTAAACCCACATGTTTATTTAGATACTTTGGTTTTGGTTGGCATGGTTTCAACTGGGGCAAGTAACAAATTGGTTTTTGCTTTTGGCGCTATCACCGCTTCTTTTGTATTCTTTTTTGCACTGGGTTATGGTGCTAAACGCTTAACACCCTTGTTTACCAACCCCAAGGCATGGAATATTTTAGATGCTTTTGTTGGCGTTTTAATGATTGCTTTAGCAGGCAAACTGTATTTTGGTTAGTTTTAAAGCTTAAGTTTAAAACTTTGATAAACTAACCAAACAAACTTGGCATAAACTGACGTAATCCATTAAAAAATATTTCTACCGCAACCGCTGCCAGTAGCATGCCCATAATTCTATTTGTAATACTTAAACCTTCTTCACCCAGAAAACGGCTAATTGGATGCGCCGCCATTAAAGAAACAAAGCATATTAACCCAACAAGAAAACCTGCCAAAATAATTTGTATAAGCTCTGCATTGCTGTTTACCCTACTCGCATAAATCACAACCGTAGAAACACCACCAGGACCAATAATCATTGGAAACGCCATAGGCATAACAGCCGACACCATAGAAGGAACAACCTCCTGAACGTGCTCTACATCAACCTCTTCTTGGTCTGGTTTAACTGGGTTACCATCACCATTCATCATATTAAGCCCAATAATGAACACCAAAATACCACCCGCAACCTGAAACGCACCAAGCGAAATACCCAAAAGCTTTAATAATAGATTGCCAAGCACGGTAAAGAATATGATTGTAATAACAACGCTTAACGTACATATCCATGCAAATTTACGGCGGTTTTTATTACTATAACCTTTTGTAAAGTCTAAAAACAAAGTCAATGCACTAAATGGCTGCATTAGCACCATAAACGCAAGCAAGATTGTAATGATTTCAGTATTCATTGTTCGTTGTTGTAAAAAGGTATGTTTAAAAATATGAGGGTCTGTGATATGAGCGAATTTTATCACAATCATTTTTAAATAATAAACAAAATTTTATTAAAATGATTAAAAAACCAGTTCTCCCATCGTTATTTTTATATGATAGAATTTGTGCTTTATTTTTATTATCTTTTATTTGATTATTTATGCAAAACCTCACAACTTTAGTATTGATATTAACACCACTTTTAATTGGTTTTGCATTGCCAAAGTCACCAAAGTTAACGCACCTAGCTGATGATATTATCCGTTATCTAGTTATTATCATCTTAACCTATATTGGTATTGAGCTATCACAAGTTAGCGGTTTGCTAAACCAAATAGATGAGATTTTTAAACACGTTACATTACTTGCTTTTTTAACTCTTTCTTTTGGCATTGTTGCTTTATGGCTATTTGATAAAGTTTTGCCATGGCATGCACACACCACACAAAAAACAACGCAGCACAAAGTGAGCATTAGAGGTAGCCTGCTTCAGGTTCTTTGCGTGGTTATTGGGCTTATTATTGGACGTTTTATCCCACATGAATACTTGCCACCTGATTTTACGATGACCGCTCTTTTAATGGTTTTAATTTTAATTGTCGGCATTGGTTTAAAAGGGTCTGGCATTACCTTAAAAGAAGTACTCATTAATAAACGTGGCGTGCAGATTAGTGTGATATTTACGCTGGTGGTATTGTTGGCGGGTGTTGTATATTCACTCATTATGCCAGACGTTAGCTTATTTAAAGGCCTAGCGTTATCATCAGGCTTTGGTTGGTATTCGTTATCAGCCGTTGTCATGACAGATAACTATGGGGCAGTTTGGGGTACGATTGCTTTACTAAATGACTTAATTAGAGAGTTTTTTGCATTAATATTTATTCCTTTTATCATGCGTCGTTCAGTATCTGCTGGGGTAACTGTTGGTGGCGTAACCAGTTTGGACTTTACTCTGCCTGTTATTCAGCAATCAGGTGGTCTTGCAGTCGTTCCACTCACCATTAGTTTTGGGTTTATAACTAATATCATTTCACCCATATTAATGGTGTTATTTGCAAGTTTTGGATGATGGCTGTTTTTTAAAACTACAGCCCACTTGCCTGTTTATTAAACCAATTCATCAATACTCTATTTTTACTCACCATATTCACTGCTTCACTTCGCAGGTGTTGCACAGGTGCAAGCTGAGTATGGTAGCCTGCAAAAATCCAGTTAATAGCCGAAAATCCATGCATCATAATACTGTTATTGGCTCTACGTTGTCGTTCATATTTTTTTAGTGTTTGTAAAAGCCCCCACTGTTTATTGCAGCTACGTTTATAGTCATCCATTAACACCTTAAACAAAGCAGCCACATCCAACATACCAAGGTTTAAGCCCTGCCCTGCAAGTGGATGTACGCCATGTGCTGCATCTCCAACCAATACCAAATTATTACTAATATAGGTTTTAGCTTGCTGCGCATTGAGCGCAAAACTGGCAATAGATTCAATTTTTTCTATATTACCAAGCTCATAGCCTGTTGCAAAAGCAAGCTCATTGGCGATATGCGCCTCATCTTTGGTTAGTAGAGACAACGCATCATAAGTTGGTAAAGTCCAAACAACTGACTGCCAGTGCTGAGGGTTTTTTATATCTTCATCCGTAATATCTGCCAGTGGTAATAAGGCTAAGGTACCTGTCGTTAACATTGCTTGCCTTGCCGTAGCCTCGTGCCGCTTTTGGGTTTTAATAGCACAACAAATTGCCGTTTGCTTGTAATCTAACGTATCCAGCTGTATGCCTGCTTGCGCGCGAACAAAAGAGCCTCTCCCATCGGCACCAACTACTAACTTTGCACAAAGCCTTTGTTCATTTTCTTTATCTTTTAAAGTAACTTGATAACCAACGGAATCTCCCAACCAATCTAGGTTAGTTACTTTTTGCCCAGTAATCACTTTTAAGTAAGGCTTTACTTCCTCATTTTGCATAGCAAGAAACAAAGCATGGTCAATGACAAATGGTTCTACCATACTACCCAAAAGGTTTGATGCATGCTCATCAGCAAATTTAAGATCCCCTACGCCATTTGGTTGCCATACATGCATTTGCGTGTAATCAGCTTTTCTATCCAAGTCGCTTATATACTGCCATGCATCTGCTTCTTTTAATAAATTAATACTCGACAAGCTTAACGCATAAACCCGTGCATCTCGATTACTAAGTTTTACTTTCCAATCTTGCTCAGTCATTTTTGGACGAGCATCAATTAACGTAACAGGCATTTTTGCTTTGGCAAGCTTAATTGCCAAAGTTGCGCCAACAATACCACCGCCAATAATGATGGTTTGGTTATTTATGTTCATGCTCATACCTAAAATGATCCTAAATTATGACTTAAGCCCCATCGCATACGTAGCAACCAATGGTTTAACATTGGGTATTTTATCAAATGCGAGTAATCCTAGATTACGTGTAAACTTAACAACAGGGTTCGGGTGTGTAAACCCATGAAGCACGGCATCACAAAACTTAATGACTCTTTTTTGGTCTTTTAATCTTGCTTGCTCATAATGACGTAAAAACTGTGGATTGCCAATATCTTCCGCCTTCATACCTTGGCTAGCAATCATTTTTGCCAGTGCATGTGCATCACGCATACAAAGGTTAAACCCCTGCCCCGCTACTGGATGCAAAGTATGAGCAGCATTACCCATAATAACAATTCGCCCATCTACTTGACGCTCTGCCAACACCTTTGTTAACGGATAGCACCCTCGCTTACCTGCTTTGATAAAAGTACCTGCACGCTGTCCAAACGCATTTTGTAGCGTTTGTAAAAAATGGGCATCATCTTCTAAATATTGTTTTTCTTCCCCTTTTGGGCACACCCACACAACTGAGCGACGATACCCTTGTTGAGTTGGCTCACGCCCATCACCTTGAGCATCCGTTAATGGCAATACCGCCAGCGGACCAGCTGGGCTAAAACGTTCAATTGCAACATGCTCATGAGGCTTATCGGTTGTCACAACCCCCACAATGCCTGATTGTTGGTAGTCATATAAACTGCTATCAATATTTAATAAGTTACGCACGCTAGAATCTCGTCCATCACAAGCTACGAGTAAATCAGCTGTTAGCGTTTGTTCTGATGCTGTTTCAGAATCACTATTTTTAAAGGTAACCGTGACGCTGTCACTATTTTGTTTTAAAGACTCCACTAAGTTACCATCCATAATGCTTATTAATGGATGAGCCTTAACTGCTAGTAACAGTTTGCGACCAAGCCATGCGTTTTCCATTACTTGCCCAAAGCTTTCTACTTTTTCTTCTTCTTTTTTTAGTTTTGCTTGTCCAAAACTGCCTTGTTCACTAACATGCACTTCATCAATTCTACACGCATGACTTTGTAGTTCATCCCACAAACCAATTTCTTGATAAATTTGTACGGTGCGGCGAGATAAAGCGGTGTTTCGACTATCTAAATACTGGGTTGGTGCACTGGCATCATCTGGGCTGACAGTTGGATATTTATATTTTTCTATCAAAGTACTACTAATACCATGATGTGCTAACAACAATGAAAAAGACAAACCAACATGACCTCCACCAACTACCAATACAGACTGATTAGTTAAAGCTGATTGATTGTTTGCTACATGAGTTTGGGTTTGAGATTCTGCCGAGCCATGAGTGGTTGCGTTGGTAGTCATGATAGTTACCTTAACTTTAATACTTTAATTCGTCTATTTTAAAATCATATGATGATTTCAACCCTATACATTCTACTACTCATTGAGACTTTTTTACATGATTTGTTAAACGAAAATGCATTCAAAAGTATTGATATTGATTAGTCGCCACAAGGCGAGTATAATAACCGCTCCATTTATATCACAAGCATATTAAACTCATGGCAAAAAAAGACGATATCATCGAATTTGAAGGCGAAGTAATTGACACACTTCCAAACACATTATTTAAAGTACGCCTTGAAAATGGGCACGAAATAATTGCACATATTTCTGGCAAAATGCGTAAACACTATATCCGCATTTTAACAGGTGACAAGGTTAAAGTTGAAATGACACCATACGACTTAACCAAAGGTCGTATCACCTATCGTGGTAAAAACTAAGATTGTTTTTTTAAATTAATCTTTGAAAGATTAAATTTGCCCTGCTATTTTATAGACAGGGCTTTTGTTGTATATAACCACTTCAAATATCGACAAATGGGTCGTTATCATTTATCATCATCTCAACACATTTTATGGAAACAACTCTACAAACAGACTATGACATATTTTTTTAATAGACAATTCCCCAACACCCGCATGCGTCGCAATCGTTACAATGGCCATGTACGTGACCTGCTGCAAGAAACCAATTTAGCACCAAAACATTTTATTGCGCCGGTTTTTGTACTACCTGGTACAAACCAAAAACAGCAAGTGGCAAGTATGCCAGGTGTTGAAAGACTCTCTATTGATTTGCTCATTGATTATGCAAAAGCACTCTATGCCGAAGGCGTGACCATTGTTGATATTTTTCCGGTAATTGATGCCAACTTAAAAACCAAAGATGGTAGAGAAGCTTATAACCCGAATGGACTAACTTGCCAAGCCGTAAAAGCGATCAAAGATGCCATACCAGAAATGGTCGTAATGACCGACGTTGCACTCGATCCTTATACCACGCATGGGCAAGATGGGGTGATTGATGGTAGCGGTTATGTTATGAATGATACCACTGTAGAAATATTGGTTAAACAATCACTGGCACATGCACATGCTGGTGCCGATATTATTTCTCCCAGTGATATGATGGATGGAAGAATAGGCGCAATTAGGCAAGCTTTAGAAGCCGATGGATTTTATAATACAGGCTTAATGGCTTATTCTGCTAAATATGCCTCTACCTATTATGGACCTTTTAGAGACGCTGTCGGTAGTGCAGGCAACCTTAAAGGTAGTCACAAAAAACAATACCAAATGGATTTTGCTAATCGTAGTGAAGCATTACACGAGGTTGCACTTGATATCCAAGAAGGTGCAGACATGGTAATGGTAAAACCTGGTCAACCCTATTTAGATTTAATTCGAGAAGTCAAAGATACTTTTGGCGTGCCTACTTTTGCTTACCAAGTATCCGGTGAATATGCCATGCATAAGGCAGCCATTTTAAATGGTTGGTTGAGTGAAGATGTTATTTTAGAAGCCTTGCTTGGTTTTAGACGGGCTGGTGCTGATGGCATTTTAACCTACTTCGCCTTAGAAGCAAGTCGAATGCTAAATCGTTAAGTAAACTAGGTTTATTAAGTGACCCTTTTATTTTTACATAAAAGAATTTTACATACACTTTTAATATGACCATGTAATGATATAACCGCCCATACTAAAAAACGCCAAAGTTAAACAGCTACTTTGGCATTTTTTAATAATTTTTAGTTCAACTAATTTTTTTCAACATAGTAGTTCAAAAAAGATGCGTTCAAAATCGCTAATCATCAAACAACTACTCATCTTCTGTATCAAATAACGCCTTTACAAAATCTTTTGGTTCAAACTCACGCAAATCATCAATCGACTCACCCACCCCAATATATCGAATCGGTATGTCCGTATTATTGGCAATATTAAATACAACCCCACCTTTTGCCGTACCATCTAATTTTGTGACGGTAATACCCGATACCTGAACCGCTTCATTAAAGGTTTCTACCTGATTAATCGCATTTTGACCTGTGCCTGCATCAAGTACAATCATGGTTTCATGTGGGGCGGTTGGATCTGACTTGTGCATAACACGCACAACTTTTTCTAGCTCTGCCATTAAATGGGTTTTGTTTTGCAAACGCCCTGCTGTGTCTGCAATCAAAACATCAATATTTTTAGCACGTGCAGATTCCATGGCATCAAAAATTACTGACGCACTGTCAGAACCATGCCCTTGTGCTACAACAGGGATATCATTGCGCTCACCCCAAATTTGCAGTTGCTCGGTTGCTGCGGCTCTAAAAGTATCTCCAGCCGCTAACATCACAGACTTACCTTCTGCTTGTAGACGTTTCGCCAGTTTTCCGATAGTGGTTGTTTTACCAACCCCATTAACACCCACCATTAAAATTACAAAGGGTTTTTTGCTTGTATCAACAGTTAATGCCTCAACTTTTGGTTCTAAAATTTGTATAAGCTCTTGCTGCAAGGCCTTGTATAATGAGTGAGAATAAATCAAATCACCACGGGCTGTTTGCTCTGTTAAGCTTTTAACAATTTTATTAGTTGCATCTACGCCAATGTCTGCAACCAACAACTGATCCTCTACCTCTTCTAGCAGTTCGTCATCAATCTCTTTACCACCAATAAGAATGTTAACCATACCTTCTGCTAAGTTTTTACGTGACTTAGTAAGTCCCGTCTTCATTCGGCTAAACCAGCCAGTAGATTTTTGGTTGTTTTCAGTGTGTTGATTATCCATAGATTGCCTTTTCAAAAACTTGTACGCAAGTTAAGCGTTTTTAAATCATTGTACTTTGTATGCTGCGATACACATCGCATTTTATCACATCTACTTTAAATTATTTTGCGAGTATATTTGGTGTTGATTTTTAAATCATACGAAAGCCACTTTGCAAACTCCATGGCAAAATTTCGTTTAGCGTAAAAAAACCCTTGTTAAATGATTAACAAGGTAAGCAAAAGTTTTGGTATGTCATTTAATGACGATCTCAATATCATATTGGAAGTTATCAGGTTTGTTTTCCATCCCGTTATAGCTTAACCGAATGGTATGTCTATCCTTTTTAACCACTTGATATGCCCCATTATTAAAGTTATGCATAATTGGGGTAACTAACCATTTTTCTAGTCTTCTATCGGCAGATACCACATCAACGGTTTCACCAATTTTTGGATAAATGTAGTATTCACAATAATTGCTTTGCATAATTTCATTACGGCGCTTAATACGTGTGGTATCAACAGGTTTATTTATGAGTTTTGGGCATATAAAACTCGTTTTGGCAGCATAGGATGCATCTTCTTTGATGACTTTTTCTTTTAATGCTTTTGCTTCTTCATGAACCAAACCCGTATTAATTGTTGTATTGGATGTTGTATTTAGTATATGAGGAATATCACCCATTTGAGAAGGTTTATTATTAACAGTAATGGCCTGAACATTACTACCATCACAAGCACTAATGGCAAATACCAAACTAGGTAATCCAAAAGCAACGCTAAACTTTTTTTGTAGTGTAAGCATAATTTAAATAAAAAATCAGTCTATTGATTTATAAAATATGAGCTAGATTGTATCATTTGATTGTTGCATATTCTAGTTATCCTGCCATAAAACCATTATTTTTTAACAGCGGATTAATAACGACAAGCCGAATATGAAGGCGTAAATTGTCCACCCCATTTGCGATATTTTTGCGTATCTAAGTGGATTGCACCCGTAGAATAAATGCCTAAACCAAAATCATAAGACTCACCTTGATACTGCCAAAAATGACACAGATTTTCTTTCAAGCTATCTTGTTGCCATTGACTATATTCATAACTAGGAACCCAAATATCAATTGCTGCATTTTCTAGATGTTTACTAGAGCTTGCACCACCTGCACACCGGTTTAAATCATAGTCACGATAAACAGAACGAATTACTGACTCATGTGGCACAACCCCCTGCTTTTTTAAGTCACTATAAAGCCTTAAGGTAGGTACAATATTTGACCACAAATACCTTGGGGGTACTTGATAAGGTTCTGCCCCGCACTTATCCCAGCTTCTTGCTGTTCTTATCAACTGTGCCATGGGCGGTACATTGTTACTACCAAGTTGACTGATTAAATATTGACGATAAGCATCAACTTGATATTGATAGTAACTATGTTGTTTTAACCAGCGATCAAAATCTGGTAAGCCGCTATCATCTAAACTATAATCATGCGAATGCCCTGTATGAAAATCCGCATAGCTATCATGATGGTGGTGATGGTTCGTCGTTGAAAAACTGTGGTTATTAGTTGTTCTTTTTTCAGTAACTGTTAAATTAGATTTACCCGTTCCATATGGATAGCTGATATTAGGGACAACACTAACTGATTTTTTAGTTACATGGGAGGTTTGAGCATTAGAACTACAGGCAACGTTGATAACAGCTAAACAACATAGCGCAGGTGCTATTGCCATTTTTATCACTTTATGGTTTTTTGAGCTTATATTAAGTTTTAGATTACGTTGCTGATTTTTCATGTTATTGCTCATTAATAAAAAAATTAAAGCATCATACTAACAAATATAATATTTTTTTTCTTTAGTAAGTTATTATTCAATTCTTTCAGGAATGAAACCATAGCCAATATATGCCATTAATTTAACATCTATTTACTATTAAAATTAACGCAGACAATATAAAATATCACCGTTCCATTACTTTTATAATCTACTATGTCACACACAAACCAACAATATAAGTTCTCCCGTCATAGCAATCATCTGGGTAAAGACGACGCTGTTAGTCTTTGGCAAAAGCTACATATTGATCCATGGCTGATGTTATTGCTTATTACCATCAGCTGTATTGGTCTCACCATTTTATATAGTGCATCAAACCAAAATATCGGCTTAGTTTTTAGGCAATCTATTAGTTACTTTATTGGGTTTATGGTAATGATTGTGATGGCGCAAATCCCGCCCAACTTTTACCGTACGTTAACCCCTGTATTTTATGTTGGGGGGATATTTTTATTGGTGATGGTACTCGTTATTGGTGAGGTGCGAATGGGTGCGCAGCGATGGATACGCATACCTGGCTTTGGTAGTGTTCAACCCTCAGAGTTTATGAGACTCGGCATGCCAATGATGACGGCATGGTTTTTATCAAAAAGAGAGTTACCACCCAACTTGATTACCGTATTTAGCACGCTTGCACTTATTATTGTGCCTGTGTTATTAATTGCAAAAGAACCCGACTTAGGCACCTCATTACTGGTCGCAGCAAGTGGTATTTTTGTTTTATTTTTAGCTGGCTTACCTTGGTGGATGATTGGCACTGCCATTGCCATATTAATCCCTTTTATTGCCATTTTGTGGAACTTTTTGATGCTACCATATCAAAAACAGCGCGTGCTTACCCTCTTAAATCCAGAAGCGGATGTGCATGGTACAGGTTGGAATATTATTCAATCAAAAACCGCCATCGGATCTGGCGGGTTATCTGGCAAAGGATACTTAGAAGGTACCCAGTCTCACTTAGAGTTTTTACCAGAAGGACACACAGACTTTATCATTGCTGCTTTTTCTGAAGAGTTTGGACTTTTTGGTGTTTGTGTACTTATGTTTATTTATGCTTGCCTACTCGCCCGAACCTTGTATCTTGCTTTTATTAACCAAAATGTATATGGCAGGTTGTTGGCAGGTGCTATTGGTTTGTCTTTTTTTGTATATATATTTGTAAATGTTGGTATGGTTGGTGGTATTTTGCCTGTCGTTGGGGTGCCATTGCCACTAATAAGCTATGGTGGTACTGCACTGATTACCTTAATGGCTGGATTTGGACTGGTTATGTCGGTACACACTCATCAACAACACAAAATATAAGTACGATGTTTCAGAGGCTTTGAGAAAAAAGCACATAACACAAATATTTAAACCAAATATTTGTGTTTTTTATTTAAATCAAGTAATATTAAAGCTTAATACAAATTTTATATTTTTTTAGAGGTTGTTCGCCTTAGTAGTTTGTTTAAACCAATATAAGACTGATTTAAGTGGCTAAATACCATAAAATGACTTTTAAAAAGATATAATGATATTGTTTTTACAATATTTTAACTAAAGGTGCTTATTATGAAGCGTCATTCGGCATTATTACTGATTTCTACGACAGTACTTGCTGGCACAGCAACCAGTGCTTACGCAGCCAATCAAAATACTCCCGCTATCGATAAAGTTTTAACTGAACTTAATCGACAGCATAGTAATGCCTCAAACCTTGCAAAAGCAGGTCGCAGTAATAGTTCATCACTTGCATTAAACAGTGGTTTACTATCTTCCACTCATACTAGCTCAAACAACAGCAATATGATGGATCGTCTAACTGAAGTTGCGTCTACAACGGTCAATAAGTTTTCTCAATCTGGTTCGGCTTCTTGGACTGGTAAAAAGATGCAAGGGCAGACAACCGCCAGTGGCGAAAAATTTAACATGTATGCAATGACTGCATCACACCCTTACCTACCAATGAACTCGTATGTAGAAGTTACTAGCAAAGCCACGGGTAAAAGTGTGGTCGTTAAAATTAATGATAGACGACCTTCAAATAGCAACCGTATATTAGATTTATCCTATGGCGCTGCTAAAAAATTAGGCGTAATAAATAATTCTAATAAAGTGACTATTAAACGCATCTTCTTGTAGTACTCTTAAACAAAAGTCACATAACTTTATAATAAAAGCCGCAAAATTAGATTCTACGGCTTTTAAATTTTTGAAACTTTTTTATAACAAGGGCTAATTAAAATTTAACTATTGTTGTCTGTTGTCTGTTGTCTGTTGTCTGTTGTCATTTTTAATATAACTCATCAAATGCAATTTGCATACATTCATCCAGCCTATCAACTGCATGGACTTTAATACCCTTAAATGCTTTACTGCCGGCTTTTGGCGCATTTGCTTTTGGCACAATGGCATGAGTAAATCCATGCTTTAAAGCTTCTTTGATTCTTTCTTGCCCATTAGGCACAGGTCTTATCTCACCAGATAAACCCACCTCACCAAATACAGCCAGCGATGAAGGTAACGCTTTTTCTTTTAAGCTAGAAGCACATGCCAGTAAGACTGCTAAATCTGAGCCAGTTTCTAATACTTTTACACCACCAACCACATTTACATAAACATCTTGCCCACTGGTATGTATACCACCATGACGATGCATAACGGCTAACAACATTGAAAGACGTTGATGATCTAACCCTAATGCCATGCGCTTAGGTTGCCCTTGTGAGTCATCTACCAATGCCTGTACTTCAACCAATAGTGGACGAGTACCTTCTCGACTTACCATAACAATCGAGCCAGCAATAGGCTTATCATATCGGCTTAAAAAAATGGCAGAAGGATTCGCCACTTCTTTTAAACCCAGATCTGTCATGCCAAATATACCTAACTCATTCACCGCACCAAAACGATTTTTAACCGCTCTAATCATACGAAAGCGAGAATCTGGTTGACCTTCAAAATATAAAACCGTGTCTACCATATGCTCCAACACTCTTGGACCAGCTAACGAACCTTCTTTGGTTACATGCCCCACCAAAAATAATGCCGTCCCCGTTTGTTTGGCATAACGCGTTAACATGGCAGCAGATTCTCTAATTTGACTGACCCCACCAGGCGCAGAGCTAATGGCATCGGTAAAAAGTGTTTGAATAGAATCAATAACGGCGATAGCAGGTTGCTCTTGTGTAAGCGCTGTACAAATTGTTTCTACATTTGTTTCGGCAAGTACTTTAAGCCTATCGGCAGGCAAACCTAAACGATTCGCTCGCATCGCCACTTGCGATAAAGACTCCTCCCCTGTCACATATAAAGCACTACCTGCGAGCGAGTCTGCTTTTGCCATATTAGTGGCAATTTGCAGTAAAATGGTTGATTTACCAATACCTGGATCACCACCAATCAACACAACTGAGCCTGCGACTAAACCACCACCTAACACTCTATCAAACTCACCTATCCCCGTTGGCAGGCGTGTATCTAAGGTAACGCTTACCGAGTTTAGAGGGATAACGGCACTTTGCGAACCTGCAAAGTTGCTATTACGCTTTACTGTTGATTTAGAAGAGGTGGCAGAAGCATTTGATTTATGATGCGGCAAACTCACATTGGGGGCTTCGACCAGTGAATTCCACTCACCACAGTCACTACATTGCCCTGACCACTTTCCAAAATGAGCACCACAGTTTTGACAGACATATGAAGATTTATTTTTTGCCATAGTATTTAGATAATAGATAAAAAACAGGAAAATGAGCTACTCGTGTAAAGTAAGCTCAAAAAAAGCAAAACAACTAACATATTAAAGAATGGGAAGAAGCAAACTTAAGCTTTAAAGTTTTCACCTAAGTAAACTTCGCGTACTAATTCATTAGCTAAAATCTGTTCACGATTACCCTCGGCAATAATTCTACCTTCAGACACAATAAACGCCTTCTCACAAATTGCTAAGGTTTCTCTTACATTGTGATCAGTAATCAACACACCAATACCACGTGCTTTTAAGTTGTTGATGACTTCCATGATGTCACCAACAGAAATTGGGTCAACACCTGCAAAGGGTTCATCTAACAAAATAAACTTAGGGTCTGATGCTAAGGCACGCGCAATTTCACATCGGCGACGCTCACCACCAGACAAACTCATACCTAAAGAGTCCTGAACATGCTCTAAATTAAATTCTGCAATGAGTTTTTTAAGTTCTGACTTTTGTTGTGCACTGTTTAAATCATCGCGTGTTTGTAAAATGGATAAAATATTATCTTGAACTGTCAGTTTTCTAAAAATTGAGGCTTCTTGAGGTAAATAGCCTATGCCAAACTTTGCACGCTCGTGCATGGCATATTTTGATAAGTCCTGATTACCAAGGGTGACCGTACCTTTATCCATCATCACCAGTCCAACCACCATATAAAAGCTCGTGGTTTTACCTGCACCATTTGGTCCTAATAATCCAACAACTTGTCCTTGTTGTATTTCAAAAGAAACATCTTCAACTACCCAGCGTTTACCATATTGTTTACCTAAATGATTAATAGACAATAGCATTGGCTTGGTTATTTGCTGTTTTGCTTGCATAATATTCGCTTTAAACAAAAAAAATTAATAATAAAATTAACGAACGGAGCGTAAATCAACATTGCCATTTGGGGGGAATACTAGCTCAACACGTCTGCCACTGCCACCTGTTGCTTCAACATCACCTGCTTTTAAACTATAACGTAACACGTTACCAGAAAAACTCGCGCCATTTTGGCTTAATTTGGCATTACCAGTTAAAGTGATAATCCCAGTAACAGAGTTATATTCAATTTTATTTGCCTGACCTTTTGCCATGCCTTTTTCTTTTGTTACAACCTGCTGAATCGTTGCAGGACGACCTCTTGCAATTGCAGAGCTAATACCACCATTTTTAGCCAAATTAACCACAATGTCACTTGAACGCATTTTTAGCGTGCCTTGAGTAATAATCACATTGCCTGAATATGTGGTCACACCAGTACTAGCACGATAAGTTGCCTTATCAGCCAATAGCCTAACTGGCTGGTTTGCATCAGATGGTAAAGCAATACTCGAAGTGGTTGTTACTGCTAATAACCCTAATGCTCCAAGTTGTAAAAGTTTGCTCATTTTAAACTGCATATTATTTCTCATTTTCAAAAATTTAATCAAAGTCACTATCTATTAAAATAAAGATTTGTCTTTTCTTTCTACTGGCATGAAACTTATTGATATGTTATTAAAGTCATAATCCCCTATTTCTAGGTTTGCTGTCATCGACTGTGCTTCAAAACTATTATCGCCTTGTACTACTTTTACAGGTTGCGTACTTTTTAAAACTTTTTGTTTCGTATTGCCTGTTAACTCAGTGCCGATCACTATAATTTTGGTATTATCATCCAGTGCGTTACCAACAAGTTTAAAACCACCAGTTAACAGCATTTCTCCCGTTTCTTGGTTTAAACTTGCCTTACCTGAAGTTAGCTGATAGTTTTTGTTAGCTGCTGGCGTCCAATCCATACTTAAACCACTGATTTCATCAAGGTTTGTTACGCTATTATGAGTAAGCTTTTCAGCATTAAGCTGATACTCTGTTTCGCCTTGTTCATTCGTTTGCACTGCTTCTATACTGGTTGCTTCTGAGTCAATCTCAGGATTTTCAATGCTAATTGGGGAACTAATTTCTACATTGTTTTTAAATAACCAAAATGCAGCAACCGCTATAATTAGGGCAATTATAAATAATGGCTTAGTTTTCACAAAGGCTCCAACATTCTATAACGATTTATTAACTTAAAAGGGAAATTATTTAGATACATATTGGCAAATAAAATCTTCATATTTACCAATACCTTTTAAAATGGTATCGGCAACTTCACGTACTGCGCCATAGCCTCCACATCTGGTGGTTACCATATCAACATATTTAACAACTTCTTGATGTGCATTTGGCACACTGGCTGAGAACCCAACCGCTTGCAAAGCTTTTATATCAGGTAAATCATCTCCCATATAAGCACAATCAGCAAACGATAAGTCTAACTCTTTTGTAAGCTCGGTTAGAGCGGTAATTTTATCATCACGCCCCTGTACTATGTGTGTAATATTCAATTCTTGTGCACGTTTTGCAACCATTGGGCTAGTGCGCCCTGTAATAATTGCAACGACAACACCATTATCTTGCAATGCTTTAATACCAACGCCATCTTGCACATAAAACGCTTTTGTTTCTACACCATTTGCATCATAAATAATTTTACCGTCAGACAAAATGCCATCAACATCTAATGCCAATAATTTTACATTTTTTGCTTTTTTAATTAAATCGTGCATCATTAAAATCTCCTTATTTAACCCCTGCCTGCACCAGATCATGCATGCTCACTACGCCATCTAACTTGCCATCATCTGTTAGTACTAGCAGTTGCATGACTCCTTTTTCGTTCATTACGGTAAGGGCATCCGATGCACGCATATTTTTAGTCACAGTTTTAGGGTTTTTGGTCATAATATCGGCAATTTTAGTTGTCATGTTAATGTTATTTTTAAACCCACGACGTAAGTCACCATCAGTAAAAATACCTTTTACTTTTTTATTATCATCAACAATCACTGTCATGCCTAAACGCCCACCTGTCATTGAAAATAGCGCTTCTTCAAGCGTTTCAGACTCTTTGACTTGTGGTAAATTCTCAGCATCTGTGTGCATTAAATCGGCGACTTTAGTTAATAACTTTTTACCTAATGCCCCAGCAGGATGAGACATCGCAAAGTCTTCTGAAGTAAAGTCTCGGGCATACACAAGTGCAACTGCAAGTGCATCACCAATTGCCAAGGTTGCCGTTGTGCTGGAGGTTGGCGCCAATCCCAGTGGGCAGGCTTCTTCGGACTTGCCTAAAGTTAAAGCAATATTTGCTGCCTTTGGCAGGCTACCACGAGTATCACGACTGATACTAATTAACGGAATTTGTAACCTTTTAACCACTGGCAAAAGTGTATTAATTTCATCTGAATTACCAGAGTTAGAAATTGCAATCAAAACGTCTCCTGCAACCAGCATCCCCAAATCGCCATGTCCTGCTTCACCTGGGTGCATAAAAAATGATGGCGTACCTGTAGAAGCAAACGTCGCTGCAATTTTACGCCCAACTAAACCTGACTTTCCCATGCCTGTAATCACCACACGACCGTGGCAATTAAGAATTGTTTGACACGCGTTTTCAAACCGCTCATCAATTTCTTCTGACAGTATTTTTAATGCCGAGATTTCAGTCTCTATTGCATGTTTGGCATGTTGAATTAATTGTTTAGGAGCGATGTTGACTTCTTGATTCATTTTTTACTCTATTTATTAGTTTACATTTTAAATAAAAAAAGGATCTGTAATAACAGACCCTTTTTAATATCGCCCAAACACTGCCCATGACAAAACAGTTGGAAGTTTAAAACGATATAATGTAAAGTTTACAACTGCAAAATCTACAATGAAAACACTTGGCAAGTTATTACATAATTAGGTACAAACTATACCATATCTAGCGATTCACTGTTTATCTAAATATTGCTAATTCAGTTATGAATTGTTACCAAAGTCGTTGCCATTATCAACATCAAAATTTGGCTTTTCGGCACCGTCATCAAAGCCTCTTTCATCAAACCCACCTCGATCTTTAAAACCTTGGTTATTACTAAAGCTACCACGCTCTTGCCCAAAGCCACGTTCTTGTCCAAAACCACGATCCTGACTGAATCCACCGCGATCTTGATTTACCCCGCTACGTTGAGTTGGATTGCCACCAAAACCCGTGCGTGGGTTGCTTCCAAAACCAGGACGTTCTTGAGTAAAGCCAGCTGCTGGGGTTTGTTGTTCAAATCCTGCGCTCATGTCGCCACCTTGATACCCTGATGACTGAGGCATAGAGCCACCTCCAGCAGCACGTGGATTGCGCGCAGGTACGACAGTAGAAATGGCATGTTTATATACCATTTGACTCACTGTGTTTTTTAATAAAATAACATACTGATCAAAAGACTCGATTTGTCCTTGCAGCTTTATACCGTTAACCAAAAAAATTGACACAGGAATGCGATCTTTACGCAATGTATTTAAAAATGGGTCTTGCAATGTTTGTCCTTTAGACATAAGAGTCTCCTACCTAAAAAAGGGTAACTTTATGAATTACTAATATAAATAAAAATTAATAGACACCATAATAAAAACCTAAAGCAAAATATTTATTATATTTATAATTGTTTCGGGCTGAAAAATATAAATCATGCTTGGCAAATGCCTTGCTAAAGCTTACATTATTGTTTTTTATATCAGCAGTTGTTTAACTTTCTCGATACTGTTTGCAGACAATATTGACAAGCTTTTATGATTATCCAAATCACTATTGGCAAGTTTATTTAATTTTCTTAGCCATGTGGTTTGACGCTTTGCCAGCTGCCTAGTTGCATATAATGCCTTATTTTTCATATCTTGACAAGCATCATCCACGACAACTAACTCTTTTCGCTGATTTTTTTTTGAAAAAGGATTAAATGTTTCGTCAACACCTTCTTTAAGCTGTAAGAAGCCATTTTCTACATAAATTTTATCGACTGCTAATAAATAATCGATTACCTGCCGATAATCCACACAACGCATAGAAGGCATTGTTTGTGTTAAATTATATTTTTTTATTAAACCTAACACTTCTGGAACAAATCCATTTTGCCACATAATTTCTAAACGCATCTCTATTCTTGCATGCAGCCATTGTCTATCAGGCATAACGCCTAATCCTATCCAATTTTGTTGTGGGTTATGTGCCAATGCTTGTTTTGGCAGTGCCTGCCACTCACTAATTGGTTTGCCTGTTTGTTTATATACCTCAACAGCTCTCGTAATACGTTGGGTATCTGTACTGTGTAGGCGTTTTGCCGTTAGTTCATCAATACCATGCAGATATTGATGCAAGGCCTCGATGCCTTCTGCCTGACGCCACTGTTCTACTTCTGTACGTATAATAGGGTCACTATCTGGCACACTTGATAGCCCATCAAACAATGCCATGTAGTACATCATTGTACCCCCAACCAACAATGGGATTTTGCCACGATTGTGAATGTCCGTTATCAAACGCTCAACATCGCGCACAAAATCTGCCACATTATAAGTTTGATTCGGGTCAATAATATCTACAATATGATGTGGGTAATCTTGCAACTCTTGTATGGTGGGTTTTGCTGTGCCAATATTCATATCACGGTAGATAAGTGCCGAATCTACCGAAATCAGTTCGTAGCGACCTGTGTCATATAATTCATACGCCAAAGCGGTTTTACCACTGGCTGTTGGTGCCATTAGGCTAATAACGCTATTGGGAGTAATATTCAGTTTTTGCATTTTATTATTCTATCTACTAACTTTATATGTGGCATGGGCAATCTGCAAAGTTTTTTTATCTATGAGAATAATCAAAGCCCATTCAGAAACACTACCGCCTGATAAATGCCCGCTCACCTCAGTATCTTCTGGCACTTTTATCGACATAATATCAATGCTATTTGATATTTGGATATCAACCGAATCATCCTTTGATAAAACATCGTCTTTAAGGTTATACCATTTATTATTATCTAATGTTAAAAATTGATTCAACAAAGTTTCATATCTTGCTTCAGATATAAAATCTAATGCCAACTCAATTTGTTCTAGCTTATCATCACAAGCCAAATCTGCAACATCACCCACTTGATAAGTTTCTGACGGACTATGTACAGCATGAGTTGTTTTGTCTAAACCTGAATTAACTAAATTAGCTGAAGTAGCATAGTTAACATCATCAACGTCCAACTTATCGCTGCTACTCTCGTTATTTTGACTGACCTTCAACTCTTCAATGCTTGTGCTTAAACTATTTGCACTTTTTTTAATAGCTGCAATGTTTGGTTGCAACAAGGCTCTAATTGCTTGATAAAGGTATGCATTGATATTAGTAAGCGCGTGGATATTGATACGTTGTTTGCTTGGGTGTACGTTTAAGTTACACCACTCATTTGGCAAAGTAAAAAACAACGCATAGCCAACCGTTTGAAAGCCGATGTCCAAACTATTAACCGCCTGCCTAACTTGCTGACTAATCGAAACATTTTTAACCAACCTACCATTAATATAAATCAATTTAGGTAAGTCGGTATTGGGTTGTAAATTATCATCAAGCCAAATCCAACCGTCGATTTTTGGTTTAACTAATTGGCTTTGAACAGAATTATTTAGCAGCCCAGACAAATCTATTGCCAACGGATATCCATTTTTTGGTAATCCAATTGCCAATGCCTGCTGTAAACGGTTATGCTGTGCTTTGCTTGATTTATCGGCTTGTGCGCTTAGCGTTA
The DNA here is from genome assembly GCF_051097895.1 of Psychrobacter sp. HD31. GTDB lineage: Bacteria > Pseudomonadota > Gammaproteobacteria > Pseudomonadales > Moraxellaceae > Psychrobacter. The sequence goes on along the minus strand of NZ_CP142525.1, from coordinate 422,851 downwards.
AGCGTTTTTTGCCCTCATGATATAGGGTTAAGTCAATATCAGCATAGGCAAGAGCAATTTGACGAATAACTGACTCAATGTGGGCATATTCAGTCGCCACATTTTTTAGGTTACCACGGCGAGCAGGCACATTAAAATACAAATCTTTAACCGTTACGGTTGTGCCTCTTTGGCACACACAAGGCACAATATCAACTTTGCCATCAATAACCCCTGCAACATTTAAACAGCGCCCAACACCACTATCATCATGGCTGCTGGTTAAGCTAAGCCGAGAAACAGCCGCAATTGATGCCAATGCCTCACCACGAAAACCAAGCGTATTGATTCCGTACAGGCTTTCTACATCCGCCACTTTACTAGTTGCATGGCGAGTAACCGCCATTTGCATATCGTCAGGGTGTATCCCTACTCCATTGTCACTGATTTCTATAATGCCCATACCGCCTTGGGTAATGCGTATTTCTATTTGAGTTGCCGCAGCATCAATGGCGTTTTCTAGCACTTCTTTTACAACAGAAGCAGGTCGAGTGACAACCTCACCTGCTGCTAGCTGATTAATTAGCAATGGTGATAATTTTTGGATACGAGAAGTGGCGATGCTCATAGAATGTTTTAGTTTAAATGCTTTTTAGCAAATCAATATTTATGTTTTTATTTAGTTTTTCAGTTGCTTTAGTCAAGGTGATTGTCACCATACGGCTATCATCATCTTGCTTAGCTATGTTTATAAGCAAAACAGGCTCTGGCAAGTAACCGTCTGCCTTACTTGCCCACTCAATAATTGCTAAAGCTTTGTCTTCTTCTAAATACTCATCAAATCCTATAAAAGACAGTTCTTCTGGGTCTTGCAAACGATAAAAATCGGCATGGTAAACAGGCTTATTTTGGTTATTATCTTCTACAATAGAATACGGCTCTACCAACGTATAAGTTGGGCTTTTTACAGCGCCACTATGCCCTAGAGCTCTGAGCCAATAGCGGGTTAATGTAGTTTTACCTGCCCCTAAGTCACCCGATAAAAATACACAGCCGCTAATGTTTAGCTTAGCTAATTGCTCGCCTAGTTTTTGGGTATCTTCTTCACTGGTTAATACAATGCTAACCTTACTCATTAGACTTTAACCTGCAACGCTACTTCTGGATTAATGAAAGCCTCACCAGCAATCAATTTATCGTACATGGCTGAGTCGCTCCATTCGATTTTAATTTGCTCGCTAAAAGTAAAATCTGCTAGTGCTAATTTGCCCATTTGCTCATTGGTTACATCATCAGCAAAACATTGAGCATAACCTGTTGCAGTCTCGTGCGCAATGACAGAATATACCTTAACGTCTGCCTCGCCATTTTGCATTTGGGTTTGCTTTAAAATGGCATCTGCCCAAAAAAAGATAATACGGCTAAATTGCTCTGCCGATGGCGACACAGGCAAGCTAATCCACCTTGCGCTAAACTCTTTGCACATTTTTATGTACTTTGGGTCGTCTTTATCCCAAAAGCAAATGGCATGATCAAAGCTGTCTATTAAATCTTTAATCGACGATTTTAATAAACCAAAGTCATATACCATTTGCCCATGGTCAAGTCGGTGGGCTTCTAAAATAAGCTCAACCTGATAGCTATGCCCATGGATAGAACGTTTGCAACGGTCAGAGCTACAGTTACGCACAATGTGGGCATTTTCAAATTTAAATAGTTTACGGATACGCATAGTTATTTATTTTAATGTGTTTAATAGGATATAAAAAAGTAAAAAAATCACCGTTCGATTATATCAAAATCAAACTTATTGATGGTTTATTAATTATTGCATGTTTTGTCAATTAACGCTTACTGGGCACCCATATTAAAAAAGTGTGCTCGATAGTGCTTTAACTCTCTAATAGAATCACGGATATCATCCAGTGCTAAGTGGCTGCCTTTTTTCTCAAAGCTTGATAAAACATCAGGTCGCCAGCGGAATGCCAACTCTTTAACAGAAGACACATCCAAATTACGATAATGGAAATATTTTTCTAATTTTGGCATTTGACGAGCTAGAAAACGTCTATCTTGGCAAATGGAATTACCACACATAGGCGACTTACCTTCATCTACCCATTTTTGTAAAAACTTAATGGTCTCTTGCTCTGCCTGTTCTAAAGTAACTGTACTACGGCGTACTCTATCAATCAGCCCAGACTGCCCATGTTGCTTAGTATTCCATTCATCCATACCATTTAGCACGGTGTCTGCAACTTTAATTGCCATTACAGGGCCTTCTGCCAAAATATTTAAATTGTCATCTGTTACTATGGTCGCAATTTCAATAATCTCATCTTTATTCGTGTTTAATCCCGTCATTTCAAGGTCTATCCAAACCAGCCCTTTTTTACCTTTATGCTTGATTTTTGTTTTTGCAGCGTTTTGGTTCATCGTTTTTCCTAAATTTTTGCTATGAGCTGATGGCGATTAAAAATCGAAATAAATTACTTTAACCCTATATCTTATCAAATTTTCACGGTAAACTAGTGGTTATTTTTTACACGCACAAACCATTCATTAATATGCAGGCTTTTACCTTATGGCGTTAATAAGACAACGCAATCTTACCAAACAACAACTTCGTCGCATCAAAAAACAAAATGCAACCACAGATACTTGTGATAGCAAGCAACTGCTTGATGGCGTTGTGATAGCACACTACGGTAAACAGTTAGAGGTACAAGTCACCGGCTTACCCTTACAAATGCCAGTAAAACCTACCATTGAAGAAGGCGAACCAGAACCATTTTGGCAGCCAATACAACTGGGTGATATATGGCGTTGCCACACGCGTACTAACCTAGCAATGATTGCCACAGGTGACAAAGTAAAATGGATAGCAGACCCCAATACTGGACTTGGTAGAATTGAATATATTGGCGAGCGTAGTTCATTGATTAATCGTCCCGATCGCTACCACAAATTAAAACCAGTTGCTGCAAATACCGATATTTTAGCAATTGTTTTTGCGCCACTACCAGCTGCCGCAGCCAGTTTAATTGATCGTTATTTGGTGGTTGCGCATCATGCAAACATACAACCACTACTCGTACTTAATAAGTCAGACCTATTAACAAATAAAGAGTTAGCACACACACAAGATATCCTAAACCAATACCAAGCTTTAGGATATAAAACCGTGTTAACCTCATGTACTAAAGAACAAGGGCTAGATGCCCTAACACAACAAATACAAAATAAGTTAGTGGTATTTGCTGGGCAATCAGGTGTTGGTAAAAGTAGTTTAATTAACGCATTACTACCAAAATCTTCACAAGATGTTAATGTCATTTCAGAAAACTCTCAGCTTGGACAGCACACAACCACCACGAGCCGTTTACTCCCCTTTAAGGATAGTGATTACCTATTAGAGCATGGCGGAATTGTAGATACACCCGGGATAAGAGAATACGGCATTTGGCACCTTACTCCTAATGATATTATTGAAGGCTTTACTGAGCTTGCGCCATTAGCAAATCTATGCAAATTTAGAGACTGTCAACACACGCCTAATACAAAAGGTTGTGCCATTCAAAAAGCCGTTGCCGATGGCAATGTACTTAAGCGCCGTGTAGACAACTTAATAACGTTACAACAAGAGGCCAACACAAAGCATTATTAGATAAATCTTTTTATTTAAACCGTATTGGCTAACGCTACTTTTGTTAAATTTAATCGTCATATTATCAGCGTATAATCTTTAATTAAGGCGTTATAAAACACGATTTTAATAACAGGAAAAATAAGGAGATTTTATGCCAACCCCACTCAAGCCTCGTAAACGCTTTGCAAAGATTGTTGCAACACTAGGTCCTGCCAGTAGCAGCAAGCAAATGGTTCATGCCTTATTTGAAGCAGGCGTGGATATGTTTCGTTTAAATTTTAGCCACGGTTCACACGCAGTACATCAACAAAACATACAAACCATCCGACAAATTGAAGAAGAGTTAAACCACCCTATTGCCATTTTAATGGATTTACAAGGTCCTAAATTTAGAATTGGACGGTTTGAACATGAAAAAATCATGCTAGAACAAGGTCAAAACTTTATATTTGATAACGATGAGTCTCTCGGCAACAACACACGTGTTTATTTACCTCACCCTGAAGTGTTTAGTTCTGCAAATGTTGGTGACAGGCTACTGATTGATGATGCTCGCGCTTGTTTTGAAATTATTAAAAATGATGGCAAGCGTATTGAAAGCAAACATATTTATGGGCGAGCGATTTCTAATAACAAAGGCTTAAATATGCCTGACACCATTTTAGATGTGCCTGTTTTAACTAAAAAAGATGAGGAAGATTTAAAGTTTGGGCTAATGCAAGACATCGACTATGTGGCTTTATCATTTGTACAACAAGCAAGTGATATGGCATATCTACGCACAATTGTTGGCGATAAAGCCGCTATTTTAGCAAAAATAGAAAAACCCTCTGCCATTGATGATTTAGATAACATCATCAACGCAAGTGATGCCATTATGCTTGCTCGAGGCGATTTGGGTGTTGAGTTTCCTCCAGAAAAACTACCGTCAATTCAAAAATCTGTTATCCAACAAGTACGCAAATTGGGCAAACCCATTATTGTTGCTACACAAATGCTAGAATCAATGATTGAAAGCCCTGTTGCTACCCGCGCCGAAGCAACCGATGTCGATGCGGCAATTAGTGGTGGCGCTGATGCTGTCATGCTATCAGGAGAAACCGCCGTTGGTAAATATCCAATTGAGGCAGTCTCTTTTATGAACCGCATGATTATTGAATCCGAAAAAGATCACCGCTATCAAATTAAAATGAATACGCCGCAAGATGACCACCCAGATAAAACATCAGAAACCGCCATTTCACATGGTGTTAAAGCCATTGTTAATGCAATGCCGATTTGTGCAATCGCTTGTTTTACAACGTCTGGCGGTACAGCTACCCGAGTTAGCCGTGAGCGCGTTTTAACACCCTTAATCGCCATGACCCCCGACATCAATTTGGCAAGACGTTTACAGCTTTATTGGGGTATTGATGCCCGAGAGATGACAGAAGAGAAAAAACTGAAAGATATTATGACGGCTGCGATTGAAACCGTTGAAAACCGTGGTTATGGTAACAATGGTGATTGGGTTGTGGTTACTGCCGGCGTCCCATTTGGCATTGCAGGCACAACCAATACCCTACGCCTTGCTCAAGTTGGTGATGAGTATTTAACAAAAAAAGCAGGTATTTAGCTTGAAAGAAGCTTTACCTGCCTATATAGATTACGCTGTATCTGATAACTGTATGATAACAGCAAGCATTTTTTATTGATAATCGGTATAATAGCGCTAGTTTTTATATCCTCGGAGGTCGTTTTGGCACGTTTTTTTGAATTCATGGGTAACCATCCATTTTTATTTGGTTTATTAACACTACTTGCAATTTTATTTTTTATGATAGAAAACCGTCGTAGCGGTAAAAAAATTGCAGCCAGTGCACTTGGTACATTAGTCAACCAACAAAATGCTCAAATTATTGATATCAGAGATGCAAAAAAATTTGCAAAAGGTCATATTCAAGGTAGCCGTAATGTACCCTTTACTACGCTGCGTGACCGTATCGATGAGCTACGTGCCATAGAAAGCCCAATTGTTATCGTTTGCGACATGGGCATACAAGCCGGTGCAGCAGTACAGCTACTTGCAAAAGAAGAAGCCTACCGCCTAGAAGGCGGGATTTCTGGCTGGGAGTCTGCAGGCATGCCATTAGTCGGTACAGAAAAAGACACAGCAAACAAAAAACGGAAAAAAAATAGATAATTTTAAAAGCCTTGCGACACCAGCAAGGCTTTTTTATATAGGATTAATCAGCACTATTGTTTTTTAAATATACATCCCCACATACTTAATATGTGTTAAATACATACTTAAACAATACAATAAAGACGAGGAAAAATAATGACAGTAGAAGTAACTTTATACAGCACACCAGTTTGCCCCTATTGTAATAACGCCAAGCAACTTTTAACATCAAAGGGTGTTGAATATACCGAAATTGGCATGATGTCACTTAGTGGTGAAGAACGTGCCGAACTTATGAAGAAAACCAACAATTACCGTACCGTACCACAAATTTTTATTGGTGATACTTTTATTGGTGGGTTTGATGATTTAAACAAACTTAACCAAGAAGGTAAGCTAGATGACATGCTAGCAAACTAATTTTATTTACATTAATTTTTTAGGAGACAACCATGGCCGAAGAACAAAACCAACCACAACTGGCACTAGAACGCATTTACACAAAAGATATGTCACTAGAAGTACCTGGTGCAGGTGTATTTACAAAAGAATGGAATCCAGATTTAGATATCAGTTTATCTTCAAGTGCCGAAAAACTAGATGACACACATCATCAAGTGATTTTAACCGTTACTGTTAACGCTAAAAACGCCGATGAAACTGCTTTTATCGCAGAAGTACATCAAGCCGGTATCTTTTTACTTAGCAACATTCCAGAAGATCAACTACCGCATTTGCTTGGCGCATACTGCCCTAACGTGTTGTTCCCATACGCACGCGAAGTAATCAGTGACATCGTTAGCCGTGGTAGCTTCCCACAATTACTATTACAACCGGTTAACTTTGATCAAGTATTTTTACAAAATCAACAAGAAGCCGCTGAAGAACAACAAGCTTAATTTTTTACACAAAAGCCCCTATAAACAAAAAACCGAGTTTTAAATAAACTCGGTTTTTTATTCGCTCTGTTTATTATAAACAGAATGAATTCTAGTCTACTAGATTAGCCTTTTAACGCAGTAAGCACTTGTCCTTTAACGGTAGTGATATCTTGCGTACCATCAAATTGATGATACGTTGGCGCATCGCCACCTTCTTTAGCCAGTTTTTGATAAAAGTCTACTAAAGTTGCTGTCAATTTATGATAAGTATCTAAACGTTCACGTACCACTTCTTCGGTGTCATCATCACGTTGCACTAATGGCTCACCTGTTTCATCATCTTTGCCTTCAACTTTTGGTGGGTTGTATTTAATATGATAAACACGACCAGAAGCTGGGTGGCTACGGCGACCTGTAATACGCGATACAATCTCATCATCTGGTACGCTGATTTCTACTACATCATTAATCGCAACACCAGCATCGGCAAGTGCTTGAGCTTGAGGGATTGTACGAGGGAAACCATCAAAAATGCAGCCATTTGCACAGTCTGGCTGGCTGATACGCTCTTTAACCAAATTGATAATCAAATCATCTGATACCAGTCCACCAGCGTTAATAACCGTTTCAGCTTGTTTGCCCAGTTCAGAACCTTCTTTAATTGCAGCACGCAGCATATCACCAGTAGAAATTTGCGGAATGCCAAACTCTTGCGAAATAAACTGTGCTTGGGTTCCTTTGCCAGCACCTGGCGCACCTAATAAAATAATACGTTTCATATATTTGTTTTCCCTATGGACTAAAATTAAAGCGTGATTTTATACCATACCGTTATTATGGTTAAATCACAAGTGAAAATTATCTTTTTAACCCCAAAAATAATTTAAGGATTGATTGAGGTTTGTTGTTTGTATTCAAGCTCTGTTATGAGTGTATCAACGCTATTTAAAGCGTTTAATTTGTCTGCTGTATTCAATGGTTGGTTGTTAATCTGTTGCCTTAAATGATTTGCCCATTTAAGAGCTTCATTATAGTTTGCTGCCGATGCCTCTCCCATTATCAGCATCATTTGTGCGGTTTGATTTTTTGCATCTTTTTGCAATATATCATTGATTATGCCTCTTATTTGTGGAGTTAACCGACCACTATTAGAAAAAAATAATGCTTGGGCATATTGGCTTGCAACCGCCACATTATTTGGTTCAACCCTATATGCTCTTGCCATTGCCAAAGAAGAGGAGTCTGTCGCATCAATGGCAGAAAATAGCTCGGCAAGTTTTAACCAACGCGTACCATCATAAGCATTTTGGTATACATTGGTCTGCATCACAGCCACTAGTGCTTGCATATCCTCACGACTATTTAAACTGCCAGCAGGTGGTGTGCCTATTTTATCTGTTAACAAATCATCTGCAATTTGGTGATATTTGTGCTGTGCTTGCCATAAATCAAACAAGTTTTTATTGCTATTATTAATCAATAAATAGATGCCAATAGATAATAATGGTAATGATACTAAAAATACTATTTTACTGCTATTGTTAACCGGTTTTATCAGCTTATCAACAGTGGCTGCTTGCAAAAGCTGCCGCTCTAACTCTGTTTTTTGATGATGATATTGGTTTTGTTGTATCAACCCCTCACTGACATCTTTTTCTAGCTCTAAAAGCCGTGATTTAAAGTTTTTTACGTTAATCGCCATTAATTGGTTGTCATCATTACAGCGATTGCGTTTAAGCCAGGGCAACATAATAACCAATGCCACTAATACACTGATTAAAATACAACCCACAAAAAACCAAAATTCAGTGCTTATCATGATGTTTAACTTCCATCTGGCTTATCATATTTATTGAGTATTTCTGTCAGCTGCTGTTTTTCTGTTATATTTAATGCTGATGGCTGATCAACCACGTTATTAGCGTTTTTATTATTAGCCGATTTTAACCGAACTGACCAAAACCAAATACCCAATGCTAAAATCAACAAAATCGGTGGCAAGTACCAAAGTAAGTAGGTGCTTGGTCGCACTGGCGGTTTATAACTGATAAAATCGCCATATCGGGATTTCATATAGTCACGAATTTGTATATCAGATTTACCTTGTATGACTAGCTCATAAGTTTTACGTTTTAAATCTTGTGATATTGGTGAGTTAGAGCTTGCAAGATTTTGATTTTGACACTTTGGGCAACGCAACTCTTCAATTAATGCTTGATATTGTAATTGTTGTTCTGCCGATTCAAACTGGTAAACATCAATTGCCGAATACGCCTGGGCGTTGAAGCCAATCATTATGAGCGTCAAAAATAAAAAGGTAAGAATGTTAAAAAGTCGCTTCATTCAATCATTAACCTAACAGTAGCACCATCTTATTTGTAAGTTATTCTAGACGGCAGATCACAGTAAAAGATAAGTTCCTCATGCGTAAAAGTATAGTGCATTTCATCGCCTATAGAAACGCCATCATCATCGCAAAACTCAACTTCATAAACTACTGGATGACTTTCATATACATGGACAACAGTCCCTATACTGCCCGCCTTTATATTATCTCGAAAATCCTCTGACAATTTAATGACAGCTAATTCAGGAAACCTATTAATCATACGTCACACTTATATTTATTGGCATAGCTCTGCAATCTGATTTTCGTCACGTTTTTGAACCGCAGTTAAACAAGGCTCAATGCTGGTTTGCCATTTCTCTGAGGTAATTTCACCCACAATATGCTGTTTGATAACGCCCTTGTCATCAACCACAAAGGTTTCTGGTGCGCCCGTTAGCCCTAAATCCATACCCAAATCGCCTTCTTCATCCTTAATGTTGAGTAAGTATGGGTTACCTTCATCTTGCAAATACTGTTTGGCAAACTCTGGTGCATCTTTATAGTTTACCCCCACAATTTTTATGCCATCATTTTTTAGCGACATTAACAAAGGATGCTCACGGCTACAAGCAATACACCAAGAGCCCCAAAAGTTTAATAAATAAGCCTCATTTGGTAAATTACCATTGTTTATCATTAACTTTTCATCTTCAAGATTTGCTAATTCAAAAGCAGGAAGCGGTTGATTTGTTGCCGTATTAATTGCTATTTGCGCCGGCTTATTAACTCTTAAAAATAAAAACAGCACAACGCCTAAAAATATTAACAAAGGAATAATAAATATAATTGATTTAAATTTTGACTTAGCCACCATAACTTACCTCAGTTTTTTCATATTACATTTTTACATATAATTTCTTATTATTAACTTGTCTTACTTTAACCGATATCGCTTATCTAGCATGCTAATCAAAGCACCCAACGCCATTAATAATGAACCTAACCACAACCAACGCACAAAGGGCTTAACATAAATTCGCACTGCCCACTGCGCATCTTTTTGTCCTTGGTCGTTTTCAATGGGCTCACCAAGTGCAACATACAAATCACGCCACAAATTAGCATCAATCGCTGATTCTGTCATCGGCATCATGGATACCACGTAAGTACGTTTTTCTGGGTGCAAGCTGGTGACATAATCACCATTACCTTTACTTACCTTAACTTCGGTTGCTGTCCCATCATAGTTTTTTCCACGCACTTCATACATCTCAGTCATGGTGAATTGATAGTCCTTAACCATCACAGAGTCGCCGACTCCCATCGCCACATCTTTTTCTACACTTTGGCTAGAGGTTACGCCAACACCAATTGAGCAAACCAGCACCCCAATATGAGCCAAAATCATTCCCCAATAACTCGGAGTAAGCTTAGCCAGCCCTTTTATCAAACTTGACGCATGACGGGTTTTATCTTTTAAATCATATACTGTCCAGCCAAACACCCATGCAGATAGTGCCAACGTCAAACCAACATTGAGCATCTCATTTGGTTTGATAAAATAAATCACCAGTCCAGCCAATATCAAGCTACTGATACCAATGGCAATCGACACCCCCATAAAGGGACGACTGTCACGTTTCCAGCGTATTACAGAACCAACACCCATTGCCAACAATAACAACCAAGTCAAAGGCACAAACAAAGCATTAAAATACGGAGGACCAACCGATACCTGCCCCCAATCAAAGGCATCAGCAATAATAGGATACAAAGTCCCCAAAAGCACAACCAAAGTTGCTATCAGAATGATGATATTATTAACAATCAGTAATGTCTCACGCGACTTAAGTTGATAATGGCTTTCTACCGTCAATTTCCAACCACGCAATGCAAACATTGCCAATCCTGAACCAATGACGATTGCCAAAATGGCTAAAATCATCACCCCACGCGTTGGATCAGCGGCAAACGAATGCACCGAAGTAATCACCCCCGAACGCACCAAGAAGGTACCAAGCAAACTTAACGCAAAAGCAAAAATCGCCAGCATAATCGTCCATGCCTTGAACACGCCACGTTTTTCAGTTACTGCCAACGAGTGAATCAAAGCGGTTGACGCCAGCCAAGGCAACAAAGAAGCATTCTCGACAGGGTCCCAAAACCACCAGCCACCCCAGCCAAGCTCATAATAAGCCCACCAAGAACCCAGTGCGATACCTAATGTCAAAAAGCCCCATGCCATCAGCGTCCAAGGGCGTGACCACCGTGTCCACACCGCATCCAATCGCCCAGCCCACAATGCTGCCATACAAAAAGCAAACGGCACCGCCATACCCACATAGCCCATGTACAACATTGGCGGATGAAAAATCAACCCCGGGTCTTGCAACAAGGGATTCAAATCTGCCCCATCAACTGGTAAGTTTGGCAATGTACGGTCAAACGGTGATGAAGAAAATATCAACATGGTCAACATCATGAACTGCACTGCAGACAATACCACCAGCACTCGTGCCTTCATCGCTAATGGTAAACCACGACTAAACCCACGGCTACCAAACCCTGCGACACCAGCACACCACCCTGCCAAAATGGTCATCCATAACAGCAACGAACCTTCATGACCGCCCCAAGTTGCTGACAACTTATAATACCAAGGGAGCAAAGAATTAGAATGCTGAGTAACATACGCCAAACTAAAATCATTATAATAAAACCCTGCCATCAACCCAGCAAATGACAACAACATCGCCAAAAACTGCCCCCAAGCCAAACTTGGCGCAAGCTGTTGTAATTGTATTTTATTGGTAAAAATACCATAGGTAGGCAGTACAACTTGCAAAGCAGATAATACAAGTGCTAAAAGAAGAGAAAAGTAGGCAAGTTCGGTTATGAGCATTTTAAAACCTATCAATATAATATAAGCAATGTCTTTCTAACGCATGTCCCTGCTCAACATTTGGGTGGTTAAAAACCTGCTCCGTATGCACCATTCCTAACCGTTGCATTACTCTTTGTGACGGTTGATTGACTTCAGCTGTAAAAGCATAAACTCGCTGTGTTAACAAATCATTAAAAGCAAAATCTAATGCGGCTTTTGCTGCCTCGCTAGCATAGCCTTTACCCCAATATTTTTTGGCTAACCGCCAGCCAATTTCTAAAAAATTATTATCCATATTCAGAGTTTTGGCTAACTCACTATCTCCATCAATCTCATTTAAACCAACAAACCCAATAAATTCTTGTGTTGCCAATAATTCAACAGCCCAAAAGCCATAGCCTTTCTGATCAATCAATTTTTGTATTTTATTAGCCAGTGCGTTACTGTCTGATTCTGTTAACACCGTTGGAAAATAGTGCATAACTTCTGGGGCGGCATTCATTTGAGCAAAAGGTTTTAAATCACTCATTTGCCATTGTCGCAGTTTTAAACGCGGCGTATAAATTGATTTACTCATGAATACTAATCTTCAATTTCTCTTATGTTTAACATCCTTGAGCTTTGACAACTCTTTTATTGCTAGCAGGATATTTTTTTAGCAATTCAGCTGGACGTATTGGACGTTTACTAAAATCACCCCCACAGTTGGGACAAGCACCTTTTAGCACACCAGTAACGCAGTCGTGGCAAAAGGTACATTCAAAACTACAAATATAAGCATTATCTGCATCTGCAGGTAAGTCAACATCACAACATTCGCAATTTGGTCTAAGTGCTAGCATAAATCACTCCTTGATAAGTTTTACTCAACTCGTAATAAGGATAAAACCTTACGTTCATCGACATGAATTCAATTTGCTTACGGTTAAGCTTAACAGGCTTTGCTTTGTTTTAAAAAAACACCAACACCAAATGTAACCAACCTGCCAAAAAGCCTGTTATACCACCGAGGATAATCAAGGTCGTTTCATCTTCTTGGAAGGCAGGACGTAGCAAATTTTGAAACTCCTTAGGAGACAAAGCACGGATACGATCACGAAACAGACCAAAAATTTTACTGGCTCGGCTACTATTTAGCTCAGGGTCACGGATTGGCACCATGGTTGCCGTAATTGATTTATCAATAATGGTGTTTTTAAGTTGTCCAAACTCACGCTTACCAAGCCCCATTTTTAAAGTAGTACTCACCACAGGCGATTCAAGCACATCATACAGGTGGGTTTTCATCAGCTCACGTGTTTGTAACGATTTAGTACCATACATCATTTCATTCATGATATTTTCAATCGTTACCAAATCATTCACCACAATACCAGCAAATACTTCAGACACCTCATCTTGGCGTTTCATAAACCCGCCTTGCCAATTGTATTTAGCAATATGGGGCATTTGTAGCGTAATAAATGGAAAGCTTTTTGATAGCTTAAAAAACTTAGGATATCGAATATAATTCGGTTCAACAGGATTAAATACCATCCAAATTGCAATCCAGTTGGTTACAAAGCCCCAAATCGCCGCAAAAAATGGTACTGTCCAATGCTGAGGCACAAGCAAGAAAACCAACATTTGTACAATACCAAACAAAAAGCCAATCACTGCACTAATGTGCCAAATAAAATTAATCTCTTTTTGCCCGACCTTTAAAAACATCTCCACCATCAGTTTACGGTCGCCTTCCATCTTATTCACAATCATTTGGCGCATATCGACCAAATCTTCAACATGATGGGTTAAATCTACAACCAACTCTTTTACAATGTTGGGTAATTGCTCATGTCCATAGGCATAAATACGACGTTTGACGGCATAAGGTAAGTTGCTCCATAAGCTTGCTGAGCGATCCATCATAATTTCATCAATTAATGATTCAAGGTCACTATCAACGGTTTGAGCAATATATTCTGCCATTTCTTCAGGATCCATTGCCTGAAAAAACTCATCTAAAGACCCAAGTTTAGATAACGCCTGATCAACAATCACCCCAGATATTTTGCCAGCTTTGCTTGGTACAATCCCCTGCCAACCTAGCCCTTGTAGTCCAAAAGGGAACTTTTGTATTTTAATCCCCCAAAATTTAATTGGAAAAAAAAGCATTTTTAATGCCATCCACACATGCGCCCATGTGACAAATGCCGTAACTGGCGGAATTGTTAGTATCGCAAAATACTCTGGGTGAGTCAGGATGGCATTCCAAATGTTATCAAACATGATTATTGCTTATCTCAAATCTATTTGTTTTTTATATTAATCGTAAGGCAGTTAATTTTAGCATATTATCTTGTGCATAATTGAGATTAACCAATAATTTAACTGACTGACGAAAACAACTCACTCGCGCTGTTTTAACGTCATTTATAAATAGACGAATCCCCATTTTGAACCCCATCCTTTTTTACACAAAAATATACAATTTTTATTTAGATTTACGGCTTGTTATCATCCAATCACACAAATATAGTATGCTATAATGCCGTGCTTATTTATGTGCCATTTTTTCTGTGTTCATTTAAAAGCATTCTAAATCTCTTGCAATAGTCAGGCTATTACTAATATAAAAACCAACTTAATTAATCTATATGAGTTCAAATAACCCAAACAAAAAAAATACCATTTTTATGCAACGTGTGATTATTGCTGGGTTATTTGTGTTTGCAGGTTTACTCGTTTTAATTGCACGCTATGCTTTTTTACAAGTCACCTCATTTGAAAAATATCACACAAAGGCAGATAACAATCGCATTAAATTAATTTCTGCACCGCCTAACCGTGGCTATATTTATGATCGAAACGGCTATATTTTGGCAGACAATGTGCCCGTGTTAAATGCTATGTTAAGCCCAGATCAAGTCGAGAATCCTGAACAAACATTACATCTACTTGCCCCAATTTTTGACTTAACAGAGGAAGAAGTTACCGAGATTTTAGCCAAAGTTAAAAAAAGCAAAATCAACCCAGTGACAATTAAAGTAGATGTAACTGATGAACAAATTGCTTTGTTTAGTGAGCGTAAGCCATTTTTAAAAGGGGTTAATATTCAAAGCAGGTTAACCCGTGCTTACCCTTATGATGAGCTTTTTGCCCATGTCATCGGTTACGTTGGTCGTATTAATGACAAAGAATCAAAAATCATTGATAAAAAGGCCTATGCCGGTACAGAAATGATTGGCAAGTCTGGCATAGAAAAGTTTTATGAAAGTAATTTACTCGGTAAGCCTGGTTTTTTGTCTGTAGAAACCAATGCCCATGGCGAAATATTGCGTGAAATCGAGACAACAGCGCCAATTGCTGGTAACGACCTTCATCTAACCATAGACTATGGGCTACAAAAAATTGCCACCAATGTTTTAAAAGGAGAAAAAGGCTCTATTGTTGCAATAGATCCTCGTAATGGAGATGTTTTGGCATTTGTCAGCAACCCTTCGTATGACCCAAATCCTTTTATTTCAGGTATTTCTTATAAAGAATATGGCGCATTAAGAGATGATCCAGATCTGCCTTTATATAACCGTTCATTGCATGGTCAATACCCACCAGCCTCCACCATCAAACCATTTGAAGGATTAGGCATTATCAACTATGGTTTAATGGACTGGAACAGTAGTATTTTTGATCCTGGTTATTTTTCTATCCCTGGTGATAGCCATAAATTCCGTGATTGGAAACGTAGTGGACATGGCAACGTCAATCTTAAAAAGTCAATTGTTGAATCTGTTGATACCTACTATTACAAAACAGCATATCGTTTGGGGATTGACAAGCTACATGACTGGATGATTCGATTCAATTTTGGCTCTCAAACAGGTATCGACTTGCCTAATGAGAAAAGCGGTGTCATGCCATCACGTGAGTGGAAAGAAGAAACATATGACAAAAACTGGTTACCAGGCGACACCATATCAGCAAGTATTGGACAAGGTTATTTTTTAGCGACGCCTTTACAAGTTGCGCAAGCAACTGCTATTACCGCCAATAAAGGTAAAATCATACCGCCCCATTTATTAAAAAGCACATCAGGCGATGATACTTTGACCATCATAAATACACCTATTAATGAAGTTAAATTTAATGGTACAACGCAAGATTGGGAAAAAATGCACAACGCGATGGAAGCAACCGTGCGCTATGGTACAGCCAGAAAAATCTATACGCCACAATATCGGTTAGCTGGTAAAACAGGGACAGCCCAAGTTAAGTCGATTGCACAAGGTAAAACCTACAATAAGGCGGCATTACCAAAAAAATACTGGGACCACGCTTGGTTTATTGGCTTTGCGCCCGTAGAAAATCCAGAAATTGCGGTTGCAGTTTTAGTTGAAAATGGCGGTGGTGGTAGCTCAGCCGCAGCACCAAGAGCACGCCAAGTTTTTGATTATTGGATGTTAACGCGCAAAAACAACCCTATTTTACCGCCAAATGCAGAGCAAATAGAGTCACTAAGAAAACAAAAGCGAAAGCAAACACAATACCGCATTGCACAGTGGGAAAAAGAACAGGTTATTAAGAAGGCAGAAGCTAAACTCAAAAAAGCGCAAAAAGAACAAAAAGAACGTGAAAAACAACAAGCACTTGTCGAACGAAAACAGCAGCTTGACGCATTGAAAAACCGTGGTTACGTTTTACCCGCACAAATTGTTGAGCCTTTAGAGCGAGTATCGTTAAAAAAACAAATTAAAAATAAATCAACATTGGGTATGCAGTTTCCAATAAAAGAACCTGATATTAACCAAAACATGCCATCCATTAAAATCCCCATGGATCCAGCACGCATACCAAAAGATGAAGATTAGACATAAAAGTAAAACAACTGACTTAGATGATTTGAATGAAAAGCAACCATAAAAAACAAAACAAACAAACAAAACTCAATCAAGTGCGTATTGTTGGGGGGCAATTTAAACGTCGTAACATCAACTTTATTAATGCTGATGGATTGCGCCCTACACCTGATAGAATGAGAGAAACCTTGTTTAACTGGCTCATGCACGATATTTTTGATGCCAATGTTTTAGATGCCTGTGCAGGCAGTGGCGTACTCGGCTTTGAAGCCTTGTCACGAGGTGCTGGCAAAGTGACTTTCATTGAGGCTAATACACAACAGGCGCACCAATTAAAACAAACAGCCACTGACTTACGTTTAGCTTCCGAACAGTTTGATATTCATAGTGCAAAAGCTGAAACAACAATTAACGCAACTCACAAACAAATCTTTAATATCGTTTTTATTGATCCTCCTTATTCACTCAACTTATGGCAACCCATTATAGATGGGTTATTAACCAATCAACTCATTAATGAAGATAGCTTACTTTATATCGAATCAAATAAAGCAATTGAAGCCATTTTTGATGAAAAAACCCTAAAAAAAATTCACATTGTTAAACAAAAAACAATGGGGCAAGTTTTTAGCTGGGTTATTAAGCTGACACATAGCTAAATTAAGTACGCTTTATAAAGAATGATAGTTGCTGATTTAAAAATTAAAAACAACACTAAGCCCCTTGCATAAGCAATAAAAACAACGTATAATTTGCGTTCTGTTTTTTGAGAGCCCTCGTTTCCCCAAAATACACTCTCAACTTACTTTTAATTAAGGTTTTTTATCATGAAAACAATTAGTGCCAAACCATCTGAGGTGACCCATGACTGGTACGTCGTGGACGCTGAGGGCAAAACCCTTGGTCGCCTAGCAAGTCAAATCGCTCACCGCCTACGTGGTAAGCACAAGCCATCTTATACACCACACGTTGACACTGGTGATTTTATTGTTGTTATTAATGCAGACAAAATTGCTGTAACCGGCAAAAAAGCAGATGACAAAAAATACTATCGTCACAGTGGCTACCCAGGTGGTCTTAAAGAGACTAACTTTACTAAACTAATTGCTCATAAGCCAGAAGACGTATTGTACAAAGCTGTAAAAGGCATGTTACCAAAAGGTCCTCTTGGATACGCTATGATCAAGAAGTTGAAGCTTTATGCGGGCACAGAACACCCTCACACTGCTCAACAGCCTAAAGAACTAGATATCTAAGGAGACACACATAATGGAACGTTATTACGGAACAGGTCGCCGCAAAACTTCAACAGCTCGTGTCTTTTTATCAAAAGGTACTGGTAACATCGTTGTTAACGGCAAACCACTAGATGAATATTTTGGTCGTGAAACTTCTCGTATGGTTGTTCGTCAGCCATTAGAGCTTATCGAAGCAACTGAAACCTATGACTTAAACATCACTGTACGTGGTGGTGGTAGCAATGGTCAAGCTGGTGCGATTCGTCACGGTATTACTCGTGCATTAATCGATTCAGACGAGTCATTAAAACCTCAGCTACGTGCTGCTGGCTTTGTTACTCGTGACTCTCGTCAAGTTGAACGTAAAAAACTTGGTCTACGCAAAGCACGTCGTCGTCCACAGTTCTCAAAACGTTAATTCTTACGAGAATTTGCGAAAAAGACAATGCATTGGCATTGTCTTTTTTTTATGGAATTTTATTGCAGCCATTACACAAATTTGCACGATAAAAATTTAAATATTAATCCAGTTTAAATATAATTAGTATTTTGCTATGATTATTGTTTGCGTCAACTGAGAGCAATCATGACAGATTTATCCACCCTACCAAAAAATCAGCTACTTTTATATGCTGATGATGGCTATGATAGTCATGTCATACGTTATTTATTGGCAGAAAAAAAACTAAGCTATCGACTTGCTTACTTAAAATCGGAGCGTCCAGAAGACCTAGCCGAGCTTAATCCCTATCGCACTTTACCTATTTTAGTGCATGCCGATATTGCTTTGTATGAAATCAATGTTATTTTTGAATACCTAGAAGAACGCTATCATCATCACAAATTACTACCAGAATCACCTCAACAGCGAGCACAAGTCCGGCAGCTTGCATGGCGTCTTCAAAAAGACTGGCTGGCATTGGGCAGAGAGTTACTGATACACCCTGACAGCTTTGATGCTGCTAAAGAAGCCCATGCAAAAAAACAATTAAGCGATTCATTAATTACTTTAGCACCTATTTTTGCTCACAAACCCTTTTTTATGTCTGACACCCTTGGTTGGTGTGATATATTATTAGCGCCTTTGTTTTGGCAGCTAAATCAAATTAACCTAGATTTACCAACGCATTTAATAAAGCCTTTAATAGAGTATCAAACTAAAATATTTGATAGAGAAGCTTTTAAACAAAGCCTAAAAACTACCTTATAATAATAAACCAACTATAAAAGAGGAACGATTATGAGCACAGATGCTAATTTATCACCTACACGCCCATACATGGTACGTGCTATTTATCAATGGATAGAAGATAATCACTTAACACCCTATTTGATGGTTGATGCCACGCATGATCATGCCAAAGTGCCCACTGAGTATATACAAGACGGGCGCATTGTGCTTAATATTGCTAGTGCGGCAGTTGGTGCGATGGCAATGGAAAATGACTTTGTGACTTTTAAAGCAAGGTTTGGTGGTGTTTCTCAAGAAATTTGGGTACCTATGCAAGCGGTGATGGGCATTTATGCAAAAGAAAATTCTCAAGGCATGTTTTTTGACCCTAATGAATATGACAATTACCAGCCTATAGATTCAAACGAAACAAGCTCTCACACCAAAACCAAGCAAAAACCCAAACGTGAGAATAAAGCAGGATTAAAAGTTCTTAAATAATATTATTGTTACAAACATTATATTTATAAAAAAGCCCCAAAATATTTAATGGGGCTTTTTATTAACTAGTGACTGATTATAAATTTAGGCAAAATATTTATCCATATTCTTTTCTAGCCCTTCTTTAATCTTACCTTTCATTGGCTTAGCAAACATACCAAGTTTAATTTCAAAACGAATTTTTTGTTCGTCTAAAACACCTTTTATGTTAGCACCCATGTGCTTTGCCGTTGCGATATCTTGGTTAGCACCTTCGGCATAATCAACCGCAACACCATATTTTTCTTGTGCTTTGGCTAACAGCTGCTTAGCCTTAACGCGTGCTTCATCAAAATTTAAGCCATGGTTACGTTCTACTTCTATATCTGCCATATTATTTCCTAATTTACATAATTGGTTAACACTATTAATGGGGATAAAAAATTAAAATACAAACAACTTAACGTTACCTATATCACACTTTCCATATCCGCAGAAATTATGTTTTTGGTAAAGTAACACCCGTTTGCCCTTGGTATTTTCCACCACGGTCTTTATAGCTGGTTTCACATACATCATCAGCATCAGATTGGAAGAATAGCATTTGAGCAACCCCTTCACCTGCATAAATACGTGCTGGCAAGTTGGTTGTATTACTAAACTCTAAGGTAACGTGCCCTTCCCATTCGGGTTCAAGTGGTGTCACGTTAACAATAATGCCACAGCGTGCATAGGTAGATTTACCTAGGCAAACCGTCAAAACATCTCGTGGTATTCTAAAGTATTCAACCGTACGAGCCAGCGCAAAAGAGTTAGGTGGAATAATACATTCATCACCCACAATATCTATAAAACTGTTGTCATCAAAATTTTTGGGATCAACAATTGCTGAATGAACATTTGTAAAAACTTTAAATTCACGTGCACAGCGCACATCATAGCCATAGCTTGAAGTGCCATAGCTTACCAGTTTTTCTCCATTATCATTATAGCGAACTTGTCCAGCTTCAAAAGGCTCAATCATGGCGTGTTTTTCTGCCATTTCGCGTATCCAACGGTCTGATTTAATGGACATAGTGTTTCCTCATATTTAAAGTTTTATTGATAACGGATTATAATAGAGTTTGCTAATAATATAAATGATAAATCTTTGGTTTATTGGGGGCTAACAGCTCATAGTTAAATCCACTACCACTTAGCATAATGGTCTTCTGCTAAGCCCATCACCTTATCTAGCCTAATCACATTGCCATCATCTAGCTCAATCGTGCCAGAATAATATCCCAACCATTGTTCAAATATACTATCTACCACAACAAGACGATCACTTTTTTGATAGCAGTTGACCGGTGTAAAGCTTAGATTTATTTTAACCTTTGACCAGTTTAATGCTTGATTACTAACTAACCAATCCTCTTTTATGGTGTCACCCCTTTTAAACATAACCGCAGGCAAATGATATCTAACACCATCTACCCAACACGCATTTTCGCTTGCACCAGATTCATTAACCCCTGTTGCTAAATTCATAGCAAAATGCACACCCGTTGGCAGGTTTGTTGTAATGCTTGTCCAGTACCAATTAGTCACTCGGCGCATATAACCTACCGACCAATCTAAAAAGGCATTTGCACCCT
This sequence comes from Psychrobacter sp. HD31, assembly GCF_051097895.1. Taxonomy (GTDB): domain Bacteria; phylum Pseudomonadota; class Gammaproteobacteria; order Pseudomonadales; family Moraxellaceae; genus Psychrobacter. The sequence goes on along the minus strand of NZ_CP142525.1, from coordinate 401,604 downwards.
TTAAGTCTTGGTTAACGTGATGACTTGTTAACGTGCCTGTTTGCACCAGCATCGGCTCTTTTTGTGTGTATGTCCACCCTTTTTTGCCTGTTTGCGTGCATACAGACAATGAATCAAAGCCACGTGTTATCCTTGCTTTCAAATTAAAAATTTTGCTATTAAGCACAACGTCTATCGTATCTGTTTTAAAATCCAGCTCAATTGAGAGTTTTTTGCTTTTAAAACTAATTTTATCTTTATAAGTAGACTGGTTAAACTGCGTATTGCGGGTAAAGGGCTGCAAAGCTTCTACTAACTCTAGCTCATCAGTTTCTTCATTATATAAATAACAAAAACTGCTGGTTACCCAATTAAGGGTTGCTACCGCAAAACAGACTCTATAAGGTGCAGCGGTAATTTGCAGAAAACAAAATTGGTTTGCTCGCAACTTTTTACGCCAATTTGCCACCGCTTTATTTGATAACTTATAGCTATGGTAGTCTAAATAATTAATCTCTTCTACCCTATCAAAAACCCCAAAGGTTGGCTTGCCATCAGTTATTAGTTTTTTAAGTTGTAATAAACTTTTATCCATTAAAATATCCTATCACTTGTTGATTTTGCATAGTCATCAATATGACAGTCTATATTTTTGGCAATATCTACATAAAACTTAGCAAATGCATCACCTGTGCCATCATTCGCTATAACGCTTGGTATACCTTTATCTACCTGTTCTCGGATGTCTTTAGCTATTGGCAATTGACCCAATAGAGGCACTTGATATGCCTCAACCATTTTATTACCACCACCTTCACCAAAGATTGCCTCGGTATGTCCGCAACTAGAGCAAGTGTGTAATGCCATATTTTCGACAACGCCAATAACGGGGATGTTTGTTTTTTTAAACATTTCTATGCCTTTTTGGGCATCTAATAGCGCAATGTGCTGTGGTGTTGTCACAATAATCGCTCCTGTCACTGGTATCCTTTGCGCTAGAGTTAACTGGATATCGCCTGTCCCTGGTGGCATATCAATCAATAAGTAATCCAAATTTGGCCAGTTGGTTTGGTTATACATTTGCATTAATGCACCCGTCGCTTTTATGCCTCGCCAAGCAACTGGCGTTTGCGCACTAGCGAGCAAACTACCTATTGATAACATTGCCAATCCATGAGCCTCAATCGGCACAAATTGGTTGTTTTCTTGTATTGGTTTTTTGTCTGCCACGCCCAACATGTTTGGCATACTTGGTCCATAAATATCTGCATCTAACACCCCAACGCGTTTGCCTAATTTTTGTAGTGCTAAGCCAATATTTACCGTGCTGGTAGATTTGCCCACCCCGCCTTTGCCAGATGCGACCAATATAATATGTTTAATACGAGGGTGTGGTTTGATTTGAGCTTGTAATGGTGGCTTATTTTTTGAAGTTGTTGAGTTACTAGACATTAGTATTGAACCTATTTTAAACAAAAACTAAAAGTAAGAAATTAATGATATTTTTTAAATATAAAAACTCTGTCATGCAAATCATAACAGAGTTTTAGTGTTATTAACTAATTTTAGCTTGTCTTATGCGTTTTCTAGTTAAGTTAGGTCATTTAATTATTTCATCTAGTTATTTAGTCTCATTAAACAATTCACGACCAATGAGCATACGGCGGATTTCGCTGGTGCCAGCACCAATCTCATAGAGCTTCGCATCACGCCAGTAGCGACCCATTGGGTATTCGTTGGTATAGCCATTACCACCAAAGATTTGAATGCCTTCCCCTGCCATCCAAGTTGCCTTTTCAGCTGTCCATAGAATTACACTGGCACAGTCTTTACGCACTTGCCGGCTATGCCCAGCACCCAATTCATCTAAGTTTTTGCCCACTGTGTATAGGAAGCTACGAGCAGCTTGCAGTACGGTATACATATCAGCAACTTTACCCTGAATCAACTGGAACTCACCAATAGATTGACCAAACTGCTTGCGGTCATGGATGTATGGAATTACATTATCCATTACGCCTTGCATGATACCAACAGGACCACCTGCCAATACCGCACGTTCATAGTCTAAGCCACTCATCAGCACTTTAACGCCATTGTTTAAACCGCCAAGGATGTTTTCTGCGGGTACTTCTACATTGTTAAACACCATTTCACCTGTGTGACTGCCTCGCATACCCAATTTATCGAGTTTTTGAGCGGTATCAAAGCCTTCCATGCCTTTTTCTACCAAAAATGCGGTGATGCCTTTTGCACCTAGCTCTGGGTTAGTTTTAGCATACACCACCATCACATCGGCATCTGGACCATTGGTAATCCACATTTTTGAGCCATTTAGCACATACACGCCGCCTTTTTCTTCGGCTTTTAGCTTCATACTGGTCACATCTGACCCAGCACCAGGCTCACTCATTGCCAACGCACCAATGAACTCACCACTGATAAGCTTCGGCAAAAACTTTTTCTTTTGCTCTTCGTTACCATTACGCTTAATTTGATTCACACACAAATTAGAATGTGCACCATAACTTAATGCCACTGATGCAGACGCACGGCTAATCTCTTCCATAGCAACCATGTGAGCCACATAGCCCATATTTACACCATCATATTCTTCTGGTACGGTGATACCATGCAGTCCTAACTCACCCATTTTTTCCCATAAATCCATTGGGAACTGGTCTGAGGAATCAATCTCGGCTGCCCTTGGCAAAATCTCGTTTGCTGCAAAACTTTGTACCGTTTCACGTAATGCATTAATATCATCGCCCAGTTGAAAGTTTAATCCAGGTAAATTCATAACATCTGTCCTTGTGTTAATTGAGTGGTTTTTTAATCGCTACCACAGTTTCATGAATAAGTTTTTTAATTTCCATCTAAAGGTAATTTTTACGCTTAAATTTTTAACGCTTAGATTTGTGTTTAACAACTTACCAAACACAGCGCCCTAATATAATTTTGTATCTCAGTCTCACGGCAAATATCTTTACAAATTACATACGCTAATGCAGCTAACACTCTCTTTTAACTGTAAAAGAGAGTGTTGTTACATGAATCATTAATCAAAAAAATTACAATACTATCTATTGCACTCTATTTAGTTTACGTTCTTTTCCTGCTATCGACAGTACTGCAGTATTACGTTGTGAAGTTAAAGTAACACTCTCATCTTCATTGGCATAGACAGCACCCTTTGCCCAAGCTTCAACTTGAGGCAGTTCATACATTATTTTATCGGCGTCAGTAGACTTATGCGTACTTTCTATTACTACTTTAGGTGGTACTTCTGCCGTATTAAAAATAACATTGTACGACTGTCCTGATTCATCGTTATACTGATATAAATGGTAACCATCATTGATGTCTGGTGATTGCTCTAGTTCAGATTTAACCAACACATGATCATGTGATGATTTGTCATCAATTTGATTACCATCGTCGTCTAAACGTACTAAGCGATTTTCAGCCACTTGATATTTTTGTTTATTAAGTACAATGCTAGAGCCATCGGCTGACCACTCGATAGTACCCTTATTAACAGAGGCTTCTTCTCCATTGCGCTCTTGAGTCATTTCGTATGTGCCGTTTTCATTAAGCATAATGCTTGTAATAACACCATCACAAGTTGTACAAGGTACAGGACTAAAATAGTAGCCCGCCCAGTCTAGACTGTTTTTTGAGTTGTCAGTATTTACCACAGACTCTGTTGTTGCCACTTGAGTATCTTGGTTGTGTGTGTTGTTACAAGCGGTCAAGCCAAGTGCTGTTGTCAATACAGTTGTTGCTATTATTTGGATTTTCATTTTTTCTATTATCCTATGAGGTTACTTATCATCGTTTAACGATAAACAAGCATTTTGTCTGTTAAGGTTTTATTTATTAATTTAGTTAAGTTTGGTTGGGCATGGATTGTTGTCATTTTTGTTTCAAACTTCAATAAGCTTGCCCAACCTCAACATTTTATCATAGAGTTTTTTTTCATGAGTTTCTGAATATCTATCACACTGTCTGATTCGTGTTACCAAGTATATTTTATCGTCAATAAAGGGTGTTTTTAACTTCCTACTCGTACTATTCTATTAACGTTGAAATCGATTAAATCATTGAATACGATTTTCAACTTCAAGAATATGAATAATATCTTTCAACCAAGATGATGGAAAAGGCATAAAGCCTCTGCCATGTAGAGGTTGTTGTTCTAACAAACCTTTCCCTGATAACAAATACCAATGAGATAATAAATCTTTTTCAGAGAGTTTTAATTGTTGAGATAAACTCTCGCTTATTTTCACATAAGTAACATTTTGTTCAATTTCTTCTTTATGAAATCTATAAGTTTCGACTAATACTGAAATAGATTCTAAAGATAGAGAAGATATAATATCAATAAGTACATTCAACTTATCTGAGATGCTTTTGAACGAATCATGAGAAATGCCATTTATATAAACATCTAACAAAAAAGAAATTTTCTCATTTTTCGTAGCTGTTGATAATGCAATTAAAACTTTTGAAGTAAAACCTAAAAACTCATTACTTTTAATCAATTCATTATCAAGTCCAATTTCTGCATTTTCAAGCCGATTAATCAATTTATCAGCATTGTTTTGATTTCTCACTTGCATAACACCAGATAGAAAACCTAATGAAACAACACCTAGTGAATTGTTTACTATGTGAGAAAAAGCTTGATTAATGGTACTTGTACCAATAGTTTTTAAAATTTCATGAGATTTAGTCAAAACTTATCTATTCCTTTTACTTAAAATTGCCTTTGCCACCCTAGACCCATTATCTCTTTGTAAAAATTCACTGATTCGCACTCCTGCATCGACAAGCTTATCAAGGTCAATGCCAGTATCAATGCCCATGCCATGTAACATATACACCACATCTTCAGTGGCAACATTACCCGTTGCCCCTTTAGCATAGGGACAACCACCCAGACCAGCCACTGAGGTATCAAATTGGCTCACCCCCATTTGTACCGCTCGCAAAGTGTTTGCCAACGCTTGACCATAAGTATCATGAAAGTGCCCAGAAATCTCACCTATATCAATGTAAGGAAAAGCGGATTCTAAAGCCTTTTGCACTTTAATGGGTGTACCCACACCAATGGTATCGGCAATGCCAATGTGTTCCGCCCCTATGTCTACCAGTTTTTTGGTCACATAGCCGACTTTATCAGGATGTATGTCGCCTTCATAAGGGCAACCAACAGTGCAAGAGATGACCCCACGCACTTTAATACCGTGGGTTTTGGCACTTTCAGCAACAGGGGCAAAGCGTTCGATACTTTCATCAATACTACAGTTGATGTTTTTTTGGCTAAATGCCTCACTCGCTGAGCCAAAAATGACAATTTCATCAGGGCGATAGGCAATGGCATTGTCAAAGCCACGCATATTGGGGGTCAGAACTGAATAGGTAACATCGGCATGACGGTTTTCGTTAATACCCGTCATCACCTCGGCATTGTCACCCATTTGAGGCACCCATTTTGGCGACACAAAACTGGTTGCTTCAAGCTTGCGTATACCTGCCTCAATTAAGTCACTAATCAACCGTAACTTAACGTCAGTGGGGACGGGTTGTTTTTCGTTTTGTAGCCCATCACGAGGACCAACGTCGATGATTTTAACTTGGCTGGGTAGGCTCATGCTTACGCCTCCGTTTCAATTCTAAGCAACTCATCACCATCTGCCACTTGGTCACCAGCAGAGAACAGCAACTCAGCAACCGTACCATCGGCAGGAGCGTTGATGGTATGCTCAATCTTCATTGCTTCAATCACCGCGAGTGGGTCGCCTTTCTTAACCGTCTCACCAACAGCCACTTTAAAGCCGACCACTTGCCCAGGCATTGGCGACTTCAAGCTACCAGCGGTTTCGCCTTCTTCGCCAACGTGAGCCATCTCGTCAATCAGGTGAATCACGCCACTGCCATTATCAGCAAAGATATACACATCTTCATTATGCTCCCACACTTGCACTTGTTGACGTCTGCCGTCTAACCACAAGGTATGCGTATCGGTGAATGCTTTGTCACTATTGCCACTGCCAACAGGCTCATTGATAAAGCTGATATGACCTTTGTACAAGACTTCTTCTGCTTCATTGATTTCCAGTTCTGAAGCGTACTTTTTCTCGCTTTGAACATCAGGTTGGATAACCAAATCAAAGCCCTGCTTATCTGTGCCTTGACCTTCCCAGTTTGCCAGCTTGGCGATATACACTCCATCGCTCTGTACATTGGTTAAATGGAACGAACGGCGATAATCGGTATAGGCACGCCAGCCACTGGCTTGGCTAAATGGGTCGGCACTGTTCAACCCCGCCCCTTCTTTGGTCAACTGATTAATCACCGCCGTGGCAACCAACACAGGTAAAGAGAAATCTGGGCAATCAAACAGATTGGCTTTTTCACGTTCAATCAATGCGGTATCAAGATTCGGCACGCTAAAGGACTCGGTCGCTAAGATATGACGCAAAAACGCCACATTATTCGGCAAACCAACAATACGGGTATCTGCCAACGCACTGTCTAGCTTAGATAACGCCTGTTTGCGAGAGCCACTATGCACAATTAACTTAGCAATCATTGAATCATAATACGGACTAATCACATCACCTTCACGCACACCATCATCAACACGCACACCACTAATCTCAAATACGGAATGCTCCGGCTTACGATACACCGCCAACTCGCCAGTCGCTGGTAAAAAGTCATTATCAGGGTTTTCGGCACAAATTCGAGCTTCAATTGCATGACCATTAATCGACAATTCATTTTGTGACTTCGGTAATGGCTCACCACTTGCCACACGCAACTGCCACTCAACCAAATCCACACCCGTAATGGCTTCCGTTACTGGGTGTTCAACTTGCAGGCGAGTGTTCATCTCCATAAAAAAGAAGTTCATCTCAAGCTGACCATCAGCCCCTTCGCGTTGCTCAACAATAAACTCAACCGTTCCTGCCCCGACATAATTACACGCCTTCGCCGCATTAATCGCCGCTGTTCCCATGGCATTACGCATGGCATCATCAACGCCTGGAGCTGGGGCTTCTTCGAGTACCTTTTGGTGACGACGTTGCACCGAGCAATCACGCTCAAATAAATGCACATAGTTACCATGTTTATCACCAAACACCTGAATCTCGATATGGCGAGGCTTTAACGCATATTTCTCAATCAGCACCTTATCATCGCCAAAGCTATTAATCGCCTCACGCTTACAAGACTCCAGAGAAGCAATAAAATCTTCACTTTTCTCAACCAATCGCATACCCTTACCGCCACCACCAGAGCTGGCTTTAATCAACACAGGGTAGTCAATGCGGTCGGCTTCAGCGTGCAAAAATTCTGGGTCTTGATTCTCACCATGATAACCAGGAATCAATGGCACACCAGCCGTTTCCATCAAGCGTTTTGATTCAGCTTTTAGTCCCATTGCCGTAATCGCTGAGGCTGGTGGACCAATAAATTCAATCCCTGCCTGCTCACAAGCAGTGGCAAATTGGTCATTCTCACTTAAAAACCCATAACCTGGGTGAATTGCCTCAGCTCCCGTTTCTTTGGCAATGGCAATCAACTTATCACCAAGTAAATAACTGTCCTTTGGTGCAGAGCCACCCAAATACACCGCCTCATCACACACCGCAACGTGCTTGGCATGGCGGTCAGCGTCCGAATACACCGCCACTGTACGCACGCCTAATTTTTTGGCGGTACTAGCGACACGACAGGCAATCTCACCACGGTTAGCAATCAAAATTTTACTAAACATATCCTTTTCCTTACATCCTTGCTATTAATATATATAACTTAAAATCTATACCTTATTTTGCTACCATTTTTCTTGCCAACACCCACAAAAACTGCCAATAAACAAGAATCCAGTGGCTGGATAGAGTTTAGGAAAAAACCCCATTTTATAGATTAAAATAACCCTTTAATTTAACCAGTTCGGCTTCCGTTTCTGTAAGAATGACTGTACGCCTTCTTTGCCTTGCTCGCTGGCTCTGATATCGGCAATGCCTGCCACTGTGTCGGCTATCAGCTCATCCGTAATGTCAGCATGGGCAACATCTTGCACCAACTTTTTGCAGACGCTGACCGCATTTGGACTGGCGTTAACCAGTTTTTTAACGATTTTTGCTACGGTTTCATCAAGTTCAGTACGATTGGCAATGCCATCTTCGTTAATCTCAGCATTGACCTCAACACTGACAAAATCATGGATTAAACCAATGCGTTTTGCTTCTTCAGCATTAAATACCTCGGCAGTGAGGAAATAACGATGTGCCTGTCTTGCGCCCATCGCTCGAATAACATAAGGACTGATGGTAGCAGGGACTAAGCCAAGTCGTACCTCACTTAAACAAAAATTGGCACTATCAACCGCTACGGCAATATCACAAGCAGATACTAAGCCAACGCCACCGGCATACACATCGCCTTGTACGCTGGCAATGGTTGGTTTTGGGCATTCATAAATCACTTTAAGCATTTGAGCCAGTTCATTGGCATCTGCTAGGTTTTCATCACGGGTGTAGTCCGCCATAGCACGCATCCAATTGAGGTCTGCCCCAGCACAAAAGGCTTTGCCTGTGCCAGTAAGGACAATAGCTCGCACTTCATCATCTTGCCCTAATTCAGTAAAGGCTTGCTTGAGCTCAGTAATGACTTCATCGTTAAAGGCGTTGCGTTTGTCTGGGCGGTTTAGGGTGACGGTAGCAACAAGGTTTTCTTTTATTATTTGTAAGGTTTGCATGGGTGTCCTTTGGGCTTATTTATTTAATCATTGAATTTATCATCATGGTTAATGAATTTTAAAATACCGCACGTCATTCCTTATTGAATTTAGAATGACCCATGACAGATTACATCCTAAACACACCAAACTTGGTTTCTTTGATTTCGGCGTTGTAAGCTGTACTCAAGCCTAGAGCAAGCACTCGGCGAGTATCGGCTGGGTCGATTATGCCATCATCCCACAGACGTGCCGAAGCATAATACGGATGTCCTTGCTCTTCATATTGCTCACGGATTGGGGCTTTAAATGCCTCTTCGTCCTCGGCTGACCACTCTGTACCTTGGCGGTCATATTGACTGCGTTTAACAGTAGCAAGAACGGTGGCAGCTTGTTCACCGCCCATCACCGAGATACGAGCGTTTGGCCACATCCACATAAATCGGGCATTGTAGGCTCGTCCACACATGCCGTAGTTACCCGCACCAAATGAGCCACCGACAACCACAGTAAATTTAGGCACTTGAGCGTTGGCAACTGCCATCACCATTTTTGCACCATGACGGGCGATGCCTTCGTTTTCGTATTTACGACCAACCATAAAGCCTGTGATATTTTGTAAAAATACCAGTGGGATTTTGCGTTGACAGCAGAGCTCAATAAAGTGAGCACCTTTTTGTGCCGATTCACTGAACAGAATGCCGTTGTTGGCGATAATGCCAACTTTCATGCCTTCGATATGGGCAAATCCACACACCAGAGTCGTGCCAAAACGAGCTTTAAACTCATCAAACTCACTGGCATCAACGATACGAGCGATGATTTCTCTGATGTCAAAGGGCTTGCGAGTATCGGTTGGGATGATGCCGTACAGTTCTTTGCTGTCGTATTTTGGTGGTCGTGAAGCTTGTTGATTAGGGATGATTTTACTTGGTTTGTTAAGGTTACCAACGATATCCCGTGCGATAGACAGGGCGTGAGTGTCATTTTGAGCGAGATGGTCAACCACGCCTGATAGACGGGTATGCACATCACCACCGCCTAAATCTTCGGCACTAACTTCTTCACCAGTGGCAGCTTTTACCAATGGCGGTCCCCCAAGGAAAATAGTGCCTTGGTCTTTAACAATGATGGATTCGTCACTCATTGCAGGAACATAAGCACCCCCAGCGGTACAGCTACCCATAACCACGGCAATTTGTGGGATGCCTTGGGCAGACATATTGGCTTGGTTATAGAAGATGCGTCCAAAATGTTCTTTGTCTGGGAAGACTTCATCTTGGTTGGGTAAGTTTGCACCGCCTGAGTCTACAAGGTACACACAAGGGAGATTGTTTTGGGTGGCGATTTCTTGCGCACGTAGGTGCTTTTTAACTGTCATTGGATAGTAAGTACCACCTTTGACCGTCGCATCATTACAGACAATCATACATTCGATGCCTTTAATACGCCCAATGCCAGCAATGACCCCCGCGGCTGGAATGTCAGCATCATACATGCCATGCGCTGCCATCGGTGCCACTTCAAGAAATGGCGTGCCTGGGTCAAGGAGTTTCTCCACACGCTCACGAGGCAAGAGTTTGCCACGAGATAAATGTTTGGCTCGGCTACGCTCTGAGCCACCTTGGGCAATTTTGCTTAAGTGCTGATGTAGGTCATCCACCACTTGTTGCATGGCTTGGGCATTTTGCTTAAATTCGGCTGAGTTTGGGCTAATTTTGCTGTTAATGGGGTGCGTCATTTTCTGTATTCTTCCTGATGTTTTAAAAGCGTTCGTTTTCTTTGCGAAGTCAGTCCTTAACCTAATGAGGAAGGATTAGGTTAAATCTATCAAGAAATACCTAATTCTTCTTTCATGGTTTCAACAATCTTGAACTTTTGGATTTTGCCAGTGACCGTCATCGGAAACTCTTCTACAAAAAGAATATAGGTTGGTATTTTGTAATGCGCAATATGGTCTTTACAAAAATCACGCACATTGTCTTCAGTCAAATCATGCCCTTTTTTGCTAATCACCCAAGCAGCTAGCACTTCTCCATATTTTTCATCTGGTACACCAACCACTTGCACATCTAAAATATCTGGATGACGATAGAGGTAGTTTTCTATCTCTACTGGATAGATATTTTCACCACCACGGATGACCATATCTTTACTACGCCCAACAATTTTAATATAACCGTCTTCATCCATTGTGGCTAGGTCACCTGTATGCATCCAACCGTCGATGATAGAGTCACGAGTCTTTTTACGGCTACCCCAATAGCCTTTCATCACACTGTAGCCTTTGGTAAGTAACTCACCTGTTTCACCAATATCTACAACGTCACCAGTTTCTGGATGAACTATTTTTACTTCGATATTTGGTTGTACTAACCCAACCGTAGATACTTGTTTTTCAATTGGCGTATGTTCATTAGTTTGGCACGATACTGGGCTGGTTTCTGTCATACCATAGGCAATGGTCACCTCACTCATGTGCATTTTATCAATCACACGACGCATGACTTCAATTGGACAGCTTGAGCCTGCCATAATGCCGGTGCGTAGGGTTGATAGGTCATATTTATCAAAGTCTGGATGGTCAAGCTCAGCAATAAACATGGTTGGCACACCATGCAAAGCGGTACATTTTTCATTTTGCACCGTTTCTAATACGCTAATGGGTTCAAAACCATCATTTGGATAAACAATGGTACCACCGTGGGTCATAATAGCGAGATTGCCTAACACCATACCAAAGCAATGATACAAAGGAACAGGAATACACAAACGGTCATCACAGGTTAAGTTCATTGCCTCGCCAATAAAATAACCGTTATTTAAAATGTTATGATGGCTTAAAGTTGCACCTTTTGGTGTGCCTGTTGTGCCACTGGTAAACTGCACATTAATTGAGTCGTGTACATCCAATTGTGCTTGTCTGCGTGCCACTCGGTAATCATTAGCATCACCCTCTGCTAAAAAGTCAGAGAATTTTTGCATATAGGGAAAGTCTTCTTCATTACCGGGTTCATCAATCCAAATAATGCGTTCAACCGTTGGGACTTCCACTAAATCTAATTGATTATAGGTTTTGTGTAAAATTTCTGGGCAAAGCTCTTTAATCATATTGGCATAATCACTGCTTTTAAAGTGACGCATTAATACCAATGCAGAGCAGCCTAACTTATTAAGCGCATATTGAAGCTCAAATACACGATAAGCTGGGTTAATATTAACCAAAACAATGCCCACTTTAGCAGTGGCAAGTTGCATAAGCAGCCATTCATAATTGTTGTGCGACCAAATGCCAACTCTGCCGCCTTTTTCTAACCCCATGTTAATAAAACTACTTGCCAGCTGATTAACTTTTTCTTGCAGTTGTTTGTATGTCCAACGCACATTTTGATGAACCGATACCAAAGCTTCTCGCTCTGGATATTTATCAACAACGGCATCAAAAAAATTACCAATGGTTGCATCGATTAAATGGGTTTCTGGACCCTTGTCATAGCTTTTGGTGAGAGGCGCATTAGCGGAGGTAGCACCCATTTGCACAGACTGCAAAGAGTCTAATAAAGTTGCTCTGGTCATAATTGAATCCTTTCAAAAATTATGTTTATTGGTTTTTTAATCAGCTTTTATAAAAGCGACCTTAACTTGCAACGTTTGATTATCCATAACCACAAACGGTTTAACATATATTAAGGTTTAAAATACTTACAAACTCCATGTTTTATAAGTTTTTTTATAATCACATATCCATGATGATTATAAAAAGTTTTCTTAAAAACGACTGTTCACTTTAAACACTTGCAAAAATTTTATATCATGAATGTTGTTTTTTGTCAAAATGCAACTAAAAAAGTTTGCTATAAATTCATTTAGTTACAAAAAAAACAACCAATGTCAGTTACTTACCTTAGTAAAACTAAGATAAGATTAATTGATGTGTTTAAAGCCCATCGATTACCTTAATTGGTGTTTTTTCTTGTACTTCTTCAAAAGTGATACCTTCAGCAAGTTCAATCAATTTTAAACCCGCTGCGGTTACATCATAAACGCCAAGTTCACTAATAATTCGATTAACAACCCCTGTACCTGTCAGTGGTAATTGGCATTCTGATAAAATTTTTGGCTCGCCATGTTTGTTGGTTTGTTCCATCAACACAATCACACGTTGTACACCGGCAACCAAATCCATTGCGCCGCCCATACCTTTTACCATTTTGCCAGGTATCATCCAGTTAGCAAGGTCGCCTTTTTCAGATACTTCCATTGCACCTAAAATAGCAAGATTCACATGCCCGCCACGAATCATGGCAAATGAGTTGGCACTATCAAAAAAGCTGGCACCAGTTTGTGCCGTTACTGTTTGCTTACCAGCATTAATTAAGTCTGCATCAACTTTATCTTCAGTTGGAAACTCACCAATACCAAGCAAACCATTTTCTGATTGTAACCAAACATCCATCCCATCAGGAATGTAGTTTGCAACCATGGTTGGTAAACCGATACCTAAATTAACATAAAATCCATCTTGCAGCTCTTTAGCTGCTCTTTGTGCCATTTGTTCTCTATTCCAAGGCATTTTTAACTCCATTTAAATTTAATTGATACGTTTAATTAAGCTTTTGTTGTTACTTTTTCGATACGCTTTTCTGGGTTAGCATTAAGTACGATACGTTGTACAAAAATACCAGGCAGATGCACTTCATCTGGGTTAATATCTCCAACTTCTACAATCTCTTCTACTTCTGCAATGGTTATTTTGCCTGCCATTGCACAAGGTGGATTAAAGTTACGCGCAGTTTTGTTAAAAATAAGGTTACCCGCTTTATCCGCTTTTTGTGCTTTAACCAGTGCCACATCTGCCGTTAAAGAGCGCTCCATAACATAATTTTTGCCATCAAAATCACGTGTCTCTTTACCTTCAGCTATTTGTGTCCCATAACCAGTGGCTGTATAAAAGGCGGGTATGCCAGCACCACCGGCTCGCAATTTTTCTGCAAGTGTGCCTTGTGGGGTAAGTTCGACTTCTAGCTCTCCAGACAAAAATTGACGCTCAAATTCTTTGTTTTCACCAACATAAGATGAAATCATTTTTTTAACTTGACGAGTCTCTAACAATAAACCAAGCCCAAATCCATCGACGCCTGCGTTATTACTGATACAAGTTAACTCTTTTTTGCCACTATCCCTTAACGCTTCTATCAGTGCTTCAGGTATACCACAAAGCCCAAATCCACCAATAGCCAATGTATGTCCATCTGTCACTACATCGGCAAGTGCTTGTTCGGCACTTTCATAAACTTTTGATTGACTCATTTTCTACTCCTTTATTGAATGAGTGTATGCTTTTTTTGAATAAAGACACATACTAAAATATATAATTAAAGAACATTTGTAAACTTAAAAATATATTAATAAATACAAACTTTTAAAAAAAGCTCAAATCAACTATCATATAGCACACTTCTATAATTCTATTTAATTTGCTTTTAACCTAAGGTGATTTTGTGCAACAAACCAACCAAACTTCATCCCGTAATATTTTAGTAACTTCTGCCCTACCTTATGCCAATGGCGACATCCATTTAGGGCATTTGGTTGAACATATTCAAACTGATATTTGGGTACGTGCAATGAAGGCACAAGGTCATAAGGTTACTTACGTCTGTGCAGACGATGCACACGGTACCGCAATCACGCTAAAAGCAGATGAAGCCAATACCTCGCCAGAAGACTTTATTAGCAAAGTTAGAGAAGCTCACGAAACAGATTTTTCTAAGTTTTTGATTGGTTATGACAACTACTACACCACCCACAGTGAAGAAAACCGTGAGATGTCAGAGCTGATATACAACCGTTTGAATGAAGCAGGTTATATTGTCAGTGAAGATGTAGAACAACTATTTGATCCAGAAAAACAGATGTTCCTAGCTGACCGCTATGTAAAGGGAGAATGTCCAAATTGTGACACACCTGAACAATATGGCGACAACTGTGAAAGTTGTAGCGCAACTTATAATGCCACAGAGTTAAAAAACCCGTATTCAACTTTATCAGGTGCAACACCTGTTTTAAAAAGTTCTAAACACTACTTTTTTGATTTACCACAATTTCAAGACTTTTTAAAAGCTTGGACAACTGGACAAACAAATGGCAAACAGCATTTGCAATCATCCGTATCTAACAAACTAAATGAGTGGTTAGATTCTGGTTTAATTAAGTGGGATATCAGCCGTGATGCCCCTTATTTTGGTTTTAAAATCCCTAATACACCAGCAGATGAACCTGACAAATACTTTTATGTTTGGCTAGATGCCCCTGTTGGCTATATGGCAAGCTTTAACAACCTATGCAAGCGTCGCAGCGATTTAAGTTTTGATGATTATTGGCTGGCAGAATACGCGGATAAAACAGAGATTTATCACTTTATTGGTAAAGACATTATTTCATTCCACTCTTTATTTTGGCCTGCCATGCTAACAGGTGCTAATTTCCGTACGCCTAACGGTGTATTTGCGCATGGTTTTTTAACCGTAAATGGCGAAAAAATGAGTAAATCTCGTGGCACATTTATTAAGGCATCTACCTATGCACAGCACCTGCATCCAGAATACCTACGTTATTATTTTGCCAGTAAGCTGTCTGACACCGTAGAAGACTTAAACTTAGATATGGCTGAGTTTATGCAAAAAGTAAACTCTGATTTAGTGGGTAAGGTTGTTAATATTGCCAGCCGTAGTGCCGGTTTTATCTACAAAAAGTATGATGGTAAATTGTCTGATACTTGTAGTGAGCCAGAACTACTTGAAGGTATTGTTAATGCCGGTGATGAAATTGCCCAAGCATACGAAAACCGCGAGTTTGCAAAAGCCATGCGTTTGATTATGGCATGTGCTGACAAAGCAAATGAATACATTGATAACAAAAAGCCTTGGGCTTTAGCAAAACAAGAAGGTAAAGAGCAAGAAGTACAAGATGCTTGCTCGGTTGCGCTAAATATTTTCCGTCAACTAGTGACTTATCTTGCGCCTGTTTTACCAGAGCTTGCGGACAACGCAAAAGCATTTTTAAATGTTGATGACTTGTTATTTAGCAGCCGTACAGAGTTATTATTGGGTCATGAAATCAACAAGTTTAAACCGCTAATGCAACGGGTTGAGCAAAAACAAATTGATACCATGATTGATGCCTCTAAACAAACCATTGCGGCAGCACCTGAGCCTGGCAAAAAAGCAGAGAAGCCAACTAAAAAAGACACATCACCAAATTACATTGATATTAAAGACTTTGCTAAAGTTGAAATGAAAGTTGCTAAAGTGATTGACTGTAACCATGTAGAAGGTGCCGATAAGCTGCTACAGCTTACCTTAGACGTGGGTGAAGAAAACACACGCAATGTATTTAGTGGTATCCGCAAGTTTTATGAGCCAGAACAGTTGCAAGGTAAAAAGGTCATTTGTGTTACCAACCTTGCCCCACGTAAAATGAAGTTTGGCGTGTCTGAAGGTATGGTTATCTCGGCAGAAAAAGATGGCAAGCTTGTGGTTGCTACCATGCCAGAAGAAGCAGAAATTGGTTCTGTATTAGCGTAAACAACAAAGCGCATATAAGAAAGCTAGGTTATTCCTAGCTTTCTTATTATTAATATCTAAACAAGATTACAATTTTTGATGTCTAAGCTTGTCGTAAATAGGACACCCCTCTACATGGGCACCTGGTAAATAACCAGTACTCATTAAAAACTCTTTGGTAATCTCACCGCCTGTAAATTTAAAGGTTTTTTTAAACAGCTTCACCCACGCTTTATGTTCCATCGGATGATTGGCATCTAACCATGCTTTAAATGAGCCATGTTCGGCTTGTAACTTTAAAATTTGCTGTGCATTATAAATAGCAGCATTAACCTTTAATTTGTTACGTATGATACCAGCATCACTTAGCAACCTTTCTCGCTCTGCCTCATCATAGGCGGCAACAGTTGCTATATCAAAGTTATCATACGCTTTAGCAAAGTTATGCTGCTTTTTTAAAATAATATCCCAAGATAACCCAGCTTGGTTTATCTCTAAAATCAAACGTCCAAATAGCTCGTTGTCATCATCAATAGCAAAGCCATATTGGGTATCATGATAGATACGATGCACATTATCAGCAGGTAAGTTAGCCACATAATCACAATAGGTGGCTGGTTTACTATCAAGCGGTTGCTGTTTGTCTTGTGGTTTAAGGTTAGTGTTTTGCTGCGTCATATTTGTACACTAACCCCTTGCCATATAATCAGTCATGTCTTCAATACCATGCAATGTCATTGGGTACATATTGTTTTCAAATAATTTGTTAATTTCAACAATAGTTTGAGTGTACATCCAATAGTCTTGATGCTCTGGGTTAAGCCAAGCGACCTTATCAAAATGCGACAAAATACGCTTAAGCCAGACTATGCCAGCTTCAGAATTCATATACTCAACACTACCACCAACACTAAACAACTCATAAGGTGACATAGAAGCATCACCTACAAATATCACCCGATATTCTCGCCCATATTTATTGAGTAGTTCATAGGTAGATATACGTTCGCTATGGCGGCGGTTATTATCTTTCCAAACAAAATCATACAAGCAGTTGTGAAAATAATAAAACTCAAGCGTTTTAAACTCATTTTTTGCAGCCGTAAATAAACGTTCCAACCCCTCCACATGCACATCCATACTGCCGCCAATATCAAACAACATCAGCACTTTAACGCGGTTTCGACGCTCTGGTTGCATACGAATATCTAACAGCCCTTTTTCCGCCGTTTTACGTATGGTTTCATGGATATCTAATTCATCGGCACTACCGGTTCGGGCAAACTGACGCAAATTACGCAGTGCCATTTGCAACTGCCTTGTACCCAATTGGCTATCATCATCTAAGTTACGATATTTGCGCTGTTCCCAAACTTTAACAGCACTACGTTTGCGTGACTCGCCACCTACTCTAACCCCCTCTGGGTGGTCGCCATAGGCCCCAAATGGAGAGGTACCACCTGTACCAACCCACTTACTGCCACCTTGGTGCCGTTCTTTTTGCTCTTTTAAGCGCTCTTCTAGGGCTTTCATTAGCTCTTCTAGTGAGCCATATTTTTTAAGTAGCCGGCGTTGTTCTTCGGTTAAGTTTTTTGGGTCAAGCTTTAGCTCCAGCCACTCTTTTGGTATATTGCTGAGTTTGGATAACAGTTCATCCATATCAAGGGTATCTACCCCATCAAAATAATCTGCCATTGCCCTGTCAAACTTATCAAAATGGCGTTCATCTTTAACCATACACAGCTTTAATAACCGATACATCTCATCTCGGCTATAGTTAAGACTGTTTACCAGTCCCTTATCTAATGCTGAATGTAAATCTAGCAATTCACGTGTGGTTACAGGCACACCATAGGTACGTAAGGTGTAAAATAATTTTAAAAACATGGCTTGTTAACCTCCAAAAAAGACTGACCATTAGCCTCTAAGTAAGTTATTAAACCTTGCTAACAATTCCATATCTGCCTCATTTTTTAACAAGGCACCTGCTAATGGTAGCTCACCGGTATTACCAGACAGCGTATCTTCTAATTTCTGCTGGGCATTATCGTCTGCCATTAACAGCGTTAACCAATCTACCAGCTCAGAGGTCGAAGGTGGTTTTTTTAGCCCTTGCAGTTCTCGTAGTTTAAAAAACAAGGTTAATGCTTCATTAATTAATTTTTCTTTGATGTTGGGGAAATGCACATCAATAATCTGACGCATGGTATGCTCATCAGGAAAATCAATATAATGGAAGAAACAACGACGTAAAAATGCATCTGGCAGTTCTTTTTCGTTATTTGAAGTGATAATCACCACAGGGCGTTGCTGAGCAGTAACGGTCTCCCCTGTTTCGTATACATAAAATGACATCTTATCGAGTTCATGCAATAAGTCGTTAGGAAACTCAATATCCGCTTTATCAACTTCATCAATCAACAATACGCTACGTTGCTCGCTGGTAAATGCCTCCCATAGTTTACCTGGTTTAATGTAGTTGTTAATGTCATATACCCTATCCTCACCTAATTGTGAGTCACGTAAGCGAGAAACGGCATCATATTCATACAAGCCTTGTTCAGCCTTTGTGGTGGATTTAATATGCCAAGTAATTAGTGGCATATCTAAACTTTTGGCAATCTCTTCTGCCAGTAAGGTTTTACCTGTGCCTGGCTCGCCTTTAATTAGTAAAGGTTTTTGTAGTGTTATACTGGCATTTACGGCTAGCTGTAAGTCTTCTGTGGCAATATAGTTTTGTGTACCTGTAAATTGCGTGTTATTTGTTTGTGTCATACATACGTCCTATACGTTTAGATTATTAAAAATAAATATCACCCTTTATACCATAAACAAACAAGTTTATGGCACAAAAAAAGGCAACCCTTTGGTTACCTAATCTCTATTTACAATGTATTTAGGATACTAATTTTTGATTCTCTAAACGTTCTATGCAGTATTTTTATTTTTGTTCATGCTAGATAACATCACTTGCCAAATAAACCCTAAAAAGAAGCCAACAACCACAACAAACAAAATTGGCACAAGATTTGAGATGGCTTGTACAAAGTCTTTCATTAATAATGAGTGCACAACCCCCATACTTGCTGGCGCGATTTCTCCAGAATGATCATAGGATGCTCCTGGGGTGAGCAACACCGCAAACAATATTACCCAACTCATACCACCCAATGGTTTTGGTAAAACACGAGATACAAATAGCCACAGGATAAGTGCAATAATGCTACCACCAAGATACACATATACTGGCAAATCATCTGCAGGGACATCTTTAACTAAGTTAGACCATAGTTGCACCACATAATTGGTTTTTTCGCTAATATCATCAAGCGGCAGATTTGTTATAAAGTCTTTTAACCAAGCCATTTTAAAAGTATTTCCTAAATTATTTTACATTCTATTTGGTGCGATATGATTATTTTAAACCAGCACACAGTTTAGCATGCGCACTTTTTTTAATCATAAATTTTGTCTTGAGCAGCTTTTGCTCTTAACTCAGCTTGTCTTACCATAACATCATTTGGCGGCATCTGTACATAATAACCTTGCTCATTTAATTTGGCTAAAACTTCTTTAATATCAACCCTTGCCAATTTTTGTTGAGCGGCTAAATCTAGATGCATGACAAACTCACTTTTGCCTAATCCTGCCCTAAAATCGCTGGGTAATACCCCTAACCAATCTGTTAATTCTTCCGTATCATCTGGATAGTTTGGACGGGCAATATAAACATATAAATCATCATGTTTTGGGAACTTATAAATATCACAGTGCATTAAACAAGCAACCTTTTTATTTTACAGTTTAGTTTTAATCTTTTAGTTTCAGCAAAACAGCTGACATCTACACAAACAAAAAAAGCAAACATAACTAAAACATAACCTGTAGCAAAATACAAAAATAAAACTACTAATTCACTTGTAAAATTAGCCAGTTTTTTCCATAATGGGCATGTATCTCAGGAGAGTACTATTGTTTTAGTCTTACAAATTTTGACAAGCGCTATTATATCATAGCTTAAATTTGGCATTGCTAAGTATGTTGTTTTTAGTCTTAAATATTGCTTTATGCAAAAAATTAACACAAAACAACATAACAACAAATGGTCACCGAAGGCGTAAACACCCTGTCAATCGCTCAGGTAAACGGACTGGAATACTCATCTTACCATTAAGAAGATGACAAATCTGGAGAGTATGTTGATTTTATATCATGAAGTTAACATCACCGAAGGGGAAAAAACTGCAAACGGCCAGTATTGGCTATGCCAAAACAGTTGAAAATCTCAGGTAAAGCGGACAGATGGGGTAAATGAAGGCTAGTATTTTAGATTTATTGGCATTTAATTTTATGATAGTACTATCGTTTATGACGGTGGTATTTTTGTGTACATTTACCCTATTACAAACAAGTTAATTAAAAGGATTTGTTATGTCTGAGCTTAACAACACACCATTTTATCAATCTCATATAGATGCCAACGGCAAAATCGTCGACTTCTCTGGTTGGGCATTACCAATCCATTACGGCTCTCAAATAGAAGAACACAACGCTGTGCGTACTGACGCAGGTATGTTTGATGTTTCGCACATGGTGGTAACAGACATTAACGGCAGTGAAGCAAAAAACTGGTTGCAAAAACTCATTGCAAATGATGTAAACAAACTTAAGTTTGTTGGTAAAGCACTTTATTCTGGCATGTTAAATGACGATGGCGGAGTAATTGATGACTTAATTGTTTATCGCATGGATGAAGCCGAAACAAACTACCGTATCGTTTCTAACGCTGCAACACGTGATAAAGATTTGGCTCAGTTTAATAAAGTAGCACAAGGTTTTGATGTCACATTAACCGAACGCCCAGAACTTGCCATGCTTGCTGTGCAGGGTCCTAATGCCATTAGCAAACTAAGCCAGGCAAAACCTGCATGGGCAGAAACCCTACAACAACTAAAACCATTTGTTGGTGCTGATTTAACAGAAATAGAAGCCCAAGATTGGTTTGTTGCACGCACTGGCTACACTGGCGAAGATGGCGTGGAAGTGATTTTACCTGCCGATGCTGCCAATGCATTTTTTGCTTTATTAAAAGACAATGGTATTGCACCAACTGGCTTAGGTGCACGTGATACATTGCGTTTAGAAGCCGGTATGAACTTGTATGGCAATGACATGGATGAAACCGTCAGCCCATATGAGTGCAACATGGGCTGGACACTTGCCCTTAAAGATGAGCGTGCCTTTGTTGGTCGTGATGCCTTAGTAGCAAAACGCAAAGCCAGTAAAGAAGCTGGTAGCGCAATGAAGCAAGTTGGCTTAGTACTTGAAAGCCGTGGTGTATTGCGTGCCGGTATGACTGTCACCATTAATCAAGGTACAGAAAACGAACAAACCGGCATCATCTCAAGTGGTACATTCTCGCCTAGCCTAGAACACTCTATTGCCATTGCTCGCATCCCTTTATCAACAACTGAAGAAGATACGGTGCAGGTTGATTTGCGCGGTAAAGGCAAGTTTGTTGATGTGCGTGTCATTAAATTACCATTTGTAAGAAATGGCGAAAAACAGTTTGATTAATAATGTGTATGTTCCTTCCCTATGGATTATTGATTAAGGCAGGAACGACACGTTTAATTTAAAGCCCAGATTAAAAATAGTTTAGGTTCACTCATAACCCCAACATAAAAACCCAATGCTTACAGGAGAAAACTCATGAGCAATATTCCAGCAGAACTAAAGTACGTTTCTAGCCACGAATGGTTACGTAAAGAAGAAGACGGTACAATCACCGTTGGTATTACCGAACACGCACAAGACTTGCTTGGCGATATCGTATACGTTGAACTACCAGAAGTTGGTGACGAGTTAGCCGCAGATGACGAAGCCGGTGTGGTTGAGTCAGTAAAAGCCGCCTCTGACGTTTATGCACCAATTGCTGGCGAAATTGTTGCAATTAACGAAAACCTAGAAGATGAACCAGAAGTGATTAACTCTGATCCATATGGTGATGGTTGGTTCTTCCGTATCAAACCAGCTAACGCTGAAGATTATGACGGTTTGATGAGTGCTGAAGATTATCAGAACGAACTATAATCTGTGTTAATCAATCCCTTGTATAAAATACAGGGGATTGGTTTTTTAGTTTAAAAAGTGTTTGGCAAATAAATGCTTTTTAAAACAAAAATTGAGACGCATTATGCAAAAGCTTTTTTCTTACGGCACACTACAGCAAGAAAACGTACAATTGGAAACCTTTGGGCGTAAGCTTAACGGCGTGCAAGATGTATTGCTTGGGTATGTGCTTGGAGAAGTACGCATTACTGACCCAAACGTATTAAAAGCAAGTGGTAAAGAATACCACCCGATACTTGTGCATACCGGTAATGATAGTAATGAGGTGCAAGGCACAATATTTGAAATCACCGATGATGAGCTTGCACAAGCAGACGAATACGAGGTAGATGATTATGCCCGTGTCTCTGCAAAGTTTAAATCTGGCACAACCGCTTGGGTGTATGCAGATGCAAGGCAAGTTTAAATTTTATTAAGGGCTATGTCATGAGCTATGTATATCTCGCCATTGCCATTATTGCAGAGGTAATTGGCACAACTGCATTACAAGCTTCTGATGGCTTTAATAAACTGATACCGAGTATGGTTGTTGTATTAGGATATGGCATAGCATTTTATTTTTTGTCTTTAGTATTAAAAACCTTACCTGTTGGTATTGCTTATGCAATTTGGTCAGGTTTAGGCATCGTACTCATTACTTTGGTAGGCGCTATAATTTTTGGTCAAAAACTAGATACAGCAGCAGTTGTGGGTATTATGTTGATTATTACCGGTGTGATTATCATGAACGTTTTTTCAAAGTCTATAGGGCATTAATGATTTAAAAAGATTTTGATTTAATGTGAATTTCCTATAACTGCCTTCTACAAACAATTTAAAAACCAAAGGATAAAACCATGTCAGATACAGTTTCAACCCTAGCCACCCCTACCCAAACGCCACAACTTGAGGCTTTTACAC
The DNA here is from genome assembly GCF_051097895.1 of Psychrobacter sp. HD31. Classification (GTDB taxonomy): domain Bacteria; phylum Pseudomonadota; class Gammaproteobacteria; order Pseudomonadales; family Moraxellaceae; genus Psychrobacter. Next base: position 378,270 of record NZ_CP142525.1, on the reverse strand, counting down.
AGGTGGTTGAGCAGCGTCGTTCTGTTCGCCGTTTTACCGAAACCGTAATACCTGATGATGTGCTGGACGACTGCCTACGTCTTGCCATGCTGGCACCAAGCTCCAGTAACTTACAGCCATGGGAGTTTTTTGTCATTGAATCAGATGACATACGCAAAAAAGCCAATAAAATTTGCATGAACCAAAATGCAGCACGTACTGCCAATAAACTTATTGCCATTGTGGCACACACAAACAACTGGCAACAAAGCATCAAAAAAGTATTGGCAGACTACCCGATAAAACCTGTGCCTAAAAAAGTAAAAGAATACTACACCAAGGTTGTACCGTTAGATTTAGCAACAGGACCCATGAATGTATTGTCGCCTGCTAAATGGGGTGCAACCACAGCAATGCGCCGTTTTAAAGGACCAACCAAATCGCCCTACTATAGTGCTGATGCCGTTAAAAACTGGGCATGTATCAATGCTTCATTAGCTGCCCAAAACCTTATGCTTGCTTTGCGTGCGCATGGGTTTGACAGTTGCCCTATGATGGGGTTTGATGAACCAGCAATGCGCGAGCTGCTTGGGCTTGATAATGGGCAATCTATTGTAATGATGATTGGTGCTGGAGAGCGTGCAGATAACGGCATTTATCATGCTCAGTTTCGTTTTGAGCCTGAATCAATGATACAAAGAGTCTAAGGGTTATTAATGCGTAAACAAAATAGCAATTTATCAACAAAAAAAGTTATTGCTGCCATTGTCTGTGGCTGTTTAAGTTTGTCTGCATGTTCTACAAATTACACCCCGACAGCTAACAACGCAAAAGTAGTTAATGTTAAAGCAGATAAACACACCATACAGGCAACTTTTGTTAACAAAGACAGGGCAAGTGAGTTACTTGCCAGCCGTGATGATTATATTGATAACTTAAGTACTTTTGATTGGCAGTCCAAATTTAAATCAGAACAAGCATTAACACCCAATCAGCTACAATCTTATTATAAAAAAGCCACGTTAAACTGGACAGATGATTACACAAAAAAAGTTCAGATAGCGCTGGATTTATTACAAAATAAGACTGCTGATTTAAATTTAAACGTCCCGTCCGACATCAAGTTTATCTTGTCAAACGGTTTGGTTGAGGCTGACTCTGCATACACACGACAAGACTACATTGTATTGCCGACTGAATTTTTAGAATCAACTCAAGATTTTATCAATCATGTTGTCGCACATGAGTTCTTTCATGTTTACTCACGATATAACAATGAACATCGTGATAAGTTATATGCCATTGTTGGCTATCAAGAGGTACCAAAAGTTGCACTACCAAAAATAGTTGCTGATAACCTAATTACCAACCCAGATGCCCCCAATATAAACTACGCAATCACCCTCACACACAAAGGCAAGCAACAAACATTCATTCCCCTTTTATATTCAAACATGCCCTATGATATAAAAAACAATACGCTGCCATTTTTGTTTTTCCTAAATGAAGCCTTTTTACCTATTAGCGTCACACAACAAGAAACTACCATTGCTCCTAACTATCACCCACTGTTTGTAGATAAAAAAGAGACAAATTTTGATGACATAGCCAAGCCAAATTCTGATTATCTTAATCATCCAGAAGAAATACTGGCAGAACATTTTTCGATGTGGGTTGTTGATGACGATAAAATCAAACATCGACAACCAATTAATGAACTATTAGATACCATGCGTTCTATTAAGTAACCAATTTAAACATTCACTAACTTGATAAATTTATTGTAAGTTTTACACCACTAAGGAATGATATCATGACCACCTTTTCTCAACTTTTTAACGAAAGCGACTTTATCAATCGTCATCTAGGTTCAGATAAAAATGAGCAGCAAAAACTGCTAAACACCCTAGGTTTTGATGATATGGACAGCTTTATTGATGCCACAGTTCCAGAAACTGTACGTATGAATAAGCAACTAGACTTGCCTAGCTCAGTTTCTGAACATGCTGCTTTAGCAAAACTACGTAAAATGGCAGATGAAATTACCGTTAACAAAAGCTACATTGGTCAAGGTTATTCAGAAACCCGCATGCCAGCGGTTATCCAACGTAATGTGTTAGAAAATCCAGGCTGGTACACGGCTTACACACCATACCAAGCAGAAATTGCACAGGGTCGCCTTGAAGCCTTATTAAACTTTCAACAAATGTGTATCGATTTAACTGGGCTTGAGCTTGCTGGTGCATCATTACTAGATGAAGCCACTGCTGCTGCCGAAGCAATGGCAATGGCAAAACGTGTTAGCAAGTCTAAATCTACACAATTTTTTGTTGATGAGCGTACCTACCCACAAACATTAGATGTTATTCGCACTCGTGCAAAATACTTTGGGTGGGATGTGATTGTTGGCAGCTTTGATATTGCAAAAGAAGGCGACTACTTTGGTGCTTACTTCCAGTATGTGGGTGCAGAAGGCGATGTTACCGACCTAACCGAGGTAATTGCCAAAGTTAAAGAAAACAAAACTTATGCTATTGTGGGCGCAGATATCATGAGCCTTGTGTTGCTAAAATCACCAGCAGATATGGGCGCAGATGTTGCCCTTGGTAGCACGCAACGTTTTGGTATCCCAATGGGCTTTGGTGGTCCTCACGCTGCTTACTTTACTTTTAGCGATAAAGCAAAACGTTCAGCACCAGGTCGTATTATTGGTGTATCAAAAGATGCACAAGGCAACACCGCCTTACGTATGGCATTACAAACTCGTGAGCAACACATACGCCGAGAAAAAGCCAACTCAAACATTTGTACCTCTCAAGTGCTACTAGCAAACTTAGCTGGTATGTACGCTGTTTATCATGGTAGCGAAGGCGTTAAACGTATTGCCACTCGTATCCATGCAATGGCATCGGCATTTGCAGATGTAATTAAAACAAGTAGCGAGCTAACAGTTGTACACGACCAATTTTTTGATACCGTGTTAATTGACTGCGGTAATGAAAAACACGCAAACCAAATTGTAGAAAACGCTCAAAATATTGGCTATAACCTATGGTTGCACGAAGGTGGTAAAGTATCTGTTAGCTTTAGTGAAGTAAGTGACGAAGCAGACTTTGAAGCACTTACACAGCTGTTTGTTAATAAAGCACATCAATTGCCTGCCGAGGTAAAACTTAGCCTTGATGCTAGTCATCTACGTACAGATGACATCCTAACTCATGACGTGTTTAACAGTTATCACACCGAGCATGAAATGCTTCGCTACCTAAAATCGTTAGAAGATAAAGATTTAGCAATGAATCGTAGCATGATTTCACTTGGTAGCTGCACCATGAAGCTAAACGCAACCAGCGAGATGCTACCAATTACTTGGAATGAGTTTGCCAATGTTCACCCATTTGCCCCTCACGAACAAGTTACCGGTTATGTCAGCATGATTGATGACCTACAAAATCAGTTAAAGGCCATTACTGGGTTTGACGATATATCTATGCAACCAAACTCAGGCGCAAGTGGCGAATACGCTGGTTTACTTGCTATCCGCCGTTATCACGAGGCAAATGGTCAGCCAGATCGTGATGTGTGTTTAATCCCACGTTCTGCACACGGTACTAACCCAGCAACTGCCCAAATGATGGGCATGAAAGTTGTGGTCGTCGCAACCGATGATGCTGGTAACGTGGATATCGCTGATTTAACCGCAAAATGTGAAGAGTTTAGCGAGCGTTTAGGCGCTTTAATGATTACTTATCCATCAACGCATGGTGTGTTTGAAGAAGGTATCCGTGATATTTGCGACACCATCCACAAACATGGTGGTCAGGTATACATGGATGGTGCAAATATGAATGCCCAAGTGGGTATCATGCAACCTGCTGAGGTTGGTGCCGATGTGCTGCACATGAACTTACACAAAACTTTCTGTATTCCACATGGTGGCGGTGGTCCTGGCATGGGTCCTATTGGTATGAAGGCACACCTTGCACCATACATGGCAAACCATGCGGTTAGCTCGGTACATAATGCCCAAAACGTTACAACTGCGGTATCGGCAGCACCTTATGGTTCGGCAAGTATTTTACCAATTACTTGGATGTACATTACCATGATGGGGCATGACGGTTTGTTAGATGCCACCAAACTTGCGCTATTAAATGCCAATTATCTTGCCAGTCAATTAGCAGACGACTACCCTGTTTTATACACGGGTAAAAATGGCAAAGTGGCACACGAGTGTATTATTGACATACGCCCATTAAAAGCAGAGACAGGCATTAGCGAAAGCGATGTAGCAAAACGCTTGATGGATTATGGCTTCCATGCGCCAACTATGAGCTTCCCTGTTGCGGGTACTTTAATGATTGAGCCAACAGAGTCAGAAAGTAAAGAAGAGTTAGACCGTTTTATTGCTGCATTAAAACAAATTAAGCAAGAAGCATTAAAAGTTAAGGCAGGCACTGATGGTTGGACACTAGAGAACAATCCATTAGTTAATGCTCCGCATACGGCGTTTGTTGTCACAAACAGTGAATGGGACAAGCCCTATTCACGTGATGAGGCTGTCTTCCCGCTTGATTACATCCGTAAACATAAGTTTTGGCCTTTTGTTGGGCGTGTTGATGATGTATACGGCGATAAAAACTTAATTTGTAGCTGCCCAAGTATTGAGAACTATGAAGATTAAACCATAGTAAAGCCAAAATGAATTTAACAATAAAACCCCTGTCAAAATGATGGGGGCTTTATTTAGTATTCCAATAAATTTGAAAACACTAGAAATATATCCAATATTGCCAAAATTACACCTATCACACAATTAATCAATACCTGTGACTAACCAACATGTTGAAACGCAACTTTTCATGGGAAAACAACAAATGCATTAAAAGAAACCATAGTTGAATGCTGCTATAGAGTAATAGAAAATGTTGATGAATAATGGTAGGTTATGAGATTAGGGATATTTGTTAGTTAGATTGATTAGAATATTTAAATGAGCATTTAGATTTATATCCCCCCTGAATCTGAATAATTATCACCGATATCATAACCATCATAAACCCTAACATCTGCAATACAGATAATGATTCTCCTAAGCATGCCCAACCAATAATAGTTGCAGTTATAGGACTTAATGCTCCTAACATGGAAACCGACACTGGATTAACTTTCTCAATTCCTCGAAACCACAAAACATAAGCCAACAACGCACCAAATATAGTCAAATAGGTATAGCCTATAATGTTCATGCCTGTAAGCTCGGTGGGTAAAGGCTCTAACATTATCATAAATGGTAATAGCATTAGTCCTCCAAACAACAACTGCCAACCTGTAAATGTTAAGTTGTTGACACCCTGAAAACTTGATTTCCATTTTTTGGTTAAATAAATACCACTTGCCATTGATACTGCCCCAAGAAAGGATCCAATCACACCAGTCATATCCAAGCTTGCCAAAAAAGAGGTGTCTGTAATAAATAACATTCCCATACCAACTATGGAAGTAAGCATCGCTATCATAGCAATCAAATTTATTCTTTTACCATCTATTGTTATGAATAACAGCATAATAATAAGTGGTTGTATTGAACCAATAACTGCCGCTATACCACCTGGTAAACGGTATGCTCCTATAAATAAACATGCTTGAAATAGAGCAATATTAAGAGCAGATAATATTAAAATCTTTAGTAAAATATGCTGACCATGGGATGAAGTTGGAAGCTGTCTCCCAATAAGAGTTAATAAAATACCAGCTGGCAAAACACGAATAACAGAGGCAATTAACGGTCTGTCTTCTGGTAATAACTCTGTCGTCACAATATAAGTTGTCCCCCAAATGATAGGAGTAATAGATGTTATTAGTATATTTTTAAGTTGCTTTACAGAAGTAGAGGCATCTTTCATTTCAAAAAATCCTTTAAATACAATATTCTTAAGTTTTTAAGTCTCACTGCTAAGAAAATACAACATAAAAATGTTAATTAGGAACTTACGCCTTGGTGAAAATAGTCTCTTCTGATAAGCGTGATTTTGGTGTGTTTCTGGGAATATTGAAATCATCTTTAGAACGATAACCAAATGCCACTACAGCCAATGCTGTATAACCTTTTTCAGGTAGAATAAACTCCTCATTAAGGGCTTTTAGTTGTAAATTGGTGCTTGACGGACGCATCCGTAAACTTTTTTATTTGTGTCAAAAGATTTCGTGGTGTATCGAAAATCTAACACTTGAGCAATATTCATAGGGTTATTCCTTAAATAGTGGTCAGTAAAATGATAAATATTAATCTTATAAAACCAAATATATCTTTAGGTTAAGATAATATATCAAAAAACTATCTTAATGTGAAGATATATTCCATCTTATATTCATTTGCTATAATATGACAGCTAAACCAGGATAGGAAAAAGATGGACACTGTAGATATAATTATTCACCAATGGCAGCAGCAGGGCTTTGATTCCCAGCAGTTATTAGCAATGGAAACACTAGGTCGAATAAAACGCCTTGATAATCAACTAATGAAAAAAATTTCAGACATTCACAAAGCCAATCATGACATAGCTATGTGGGAGTTTGATGTACTGGCGACATTACGACGAGCGGGGGAACCCTATTGTCTAAGCCCGACTGAGTTATTTGCTAGCACCATGGTGACTTCGGGAGCGATGACTAATCGACTCAACCAACTTAGTAAACGAGGATTCATTAGACGAGTTGCTAATCCTGTTGACAAGAGAAGTTTATTAGTACAACTATCTGATGATGGGCTTAAACTTATTAACCAAGCCATCATTGAGCATATTGACATAGAAAATCAACTATTAAAAAATTTAGATATAGCTGAAATAAGGCAGTTAAATAAGCTGTTGAGTAAAATTTAAAATATAAAATCAAGCAATTAAACATGACTTGGACTCTGTACCATTGACCGCTAGCATAGGGGATTAGTTTTAACAGGACTAGATTTTGCGTTAAATTTAACTAGACGTCTGTAATAAGGGATACTGATTAATCTCTTAAAATTTACATATTCATTCATAATAGAAAATAAGATATTATCTAAAATAGCCTAAAGAAAAGGAAAATTTGTGAACTCTTCAATCCCTCCATACAACAAACTAAAAGCCAAACAACAAAAACCCCTTGTTATATTAATTCACGGCTTACACCAACGCCACTGGATAATGAAGCCCCTTGCCTATCAACTAGAAAAATTAGGCTATCAAACCATTTGCTTTGACTACTATAGTTTAATACAAACTATGGAGCAGCACTCCACTAAACTCAATGAATTACTACAACAAAAACTAGAAGACAAACAAGGATTTCATCTCGTTGCTCATAGCCTAGGCGGGCTTGTGATTCGCGACTTTATTACCCGATTTCCACAATGGCACAAAAATGGTCAGGTGCTTAACTGTGTCACTCTTGGTACCCCACATATGGGAAGTACGACAGCTGACTATGCCAAAAAACTAATGCCGTTAAGTATTGGGCATGCGTATAAAGGCGCTTTAGATGGGCAAACACCAGATTTACCTAAAGGCGTTTGCTTAGGGGTTATTGCCGGCAATAGACCTTATGGCTTAGGGCAACCTGTATTGGCATATCATAATTATATTAATAAACAAGCAACCGAAAAACAGCATGATGGCACTGTTTACCTACACGAAACCCAATTACCAACAGCCACTGACCACATTACTATTTCAGTCACTCACTCTGGCATGATTATGGATAAAGAAGTTGTAAGACAAACAGACTATTTTTTAAAGAATGGTAAGTTTATAAGATAATGACCTTGCCTAATAAGCACATGGTTTTTATAATCTAAACCCAGCTTATTTCTTACTTTCTAAAACCTGAGCATAAAATGGTAAATAAAATTTTAAATGCAAAACATTGGCACATCTTTCTACTCACTTTTTTACTGCCAATGGTTATACAATATACCGTTATGGGTATCATATTCTCGCAAGTTAGTGCGGCTGGCGCGCCCAATATGGAAATAATTTTTAACTATATCAAGATATTACCTATTATCATGGTGGTTTTTATATCCGCATTATTTGCTTGGTTTTGGTCAATTGGCGTAGGTTTGCAACAAGTCATCCCTACCCCATTAAAACTAAAAGTGAGCAAGTTTAAGCTGGCGTTGCTATTTAATACTGTTCATATATTGCTATTTATGGCTGTTTTTATAAAAGCATTTGGTTCAACTAATATCAATACAGGGCTATTGCCAATCGTTTTTATCATGCATTTAATTGCCATGCTATGTATGTTCTATTCTTTATACTTTATGGCAAAAACATTAAAAACCGCAGAATTGCAAAAAGAAGTAATTTTTAGTGATTTTGTCGGCGAATTTTTTATGTTGTGCTTTTATCCCATTGGTATTTGGATTTTACAACCCAAAATTAATAAAATGATTAACAAGCGCTAAAAAATAAAGCGATAAATACCGCTTGGCATTAGCATTTTATTTTAACCCCATGCCTTCGCGTAAATCGGCACGATGTTTTTTAAGCAACGGCAATAAATCATTTTTTAACCACTCAAACCGCCATCCCAATAAGCCTTGTGGCAAATAAGCTTCGGTTTTATCTAGTGCGACCATTTCATACAAATCGCTTAACCATTTTTTACGCATAATCACATTAGTGGGTACACCAGATTGCTCACTAAACCTTTTGATACTGGCATCAACTGCTTTTTTTACCGTTTTATCTTTTGAACGATACGGCGGAATAATCAATGCGGGGTATGTTGATGGATCCAGCGCGGCTGATTGCTCCACAATCCTTAGTATCTCATCGCCATATGTTTCAATAATTTTACGGTGCACGCTGGTTTGTTGTTTGAGTTGCTTTTTTGACTTTGGCATTAACTCAACCAGCTCACGGATTCCCTGTTTACGCAAAATAAAGGTACGCGGTTGATTAGTCGCTCTGGCTATTTTTTCTCGCCATGCCATTAGCTCACGCAAGAATGCAAGCTGTTTACCACTATATCTAAAGTCAGAAACTGATAAGTATTGCTCATCATCACTAACCTGTTGCACATTATATAAATCACTGGCATACATTTGGCAATCTGCCATCGCTATTTCATATAACCCTTGTTGAGTGAGTTCATTAAAAATTTTCTGATAAAGTGGCAATAAATAACGAACATCATCTACTGCATAGTGCTCTTGCTCTGCCGTTAGTGGGCGTGCCAACCAGTCAGACTGGCTATGCCCCTTATCAACCTCAATTTGCAACAGGTCTTCTAATGCTTTTTGATAGCCTAACTGCAGCTGCCCTGTTAAAAAAGCTAAGCCAATTTGGGTATCAAATACATTATTTAACACAGGCACGTCAGACAGGAAATAAAATATGCCTAAATCCTCTCCGCAGGCATGCCAAACCATTAATGGTACTTTTGCTAACGCTTGCCAAAAGTTAGTTAAGTCTAGCTCTGGTGCATCAACCAAATAAATACCTTTGCCAGTATTAACTTGTACCAACGCCAAACGTGGATAATAAGTATCTCGTTTGATAAACTCAGTATCTAAAGCAATGATATTAAAACTTGGTAATAAAGCAACTAAATCGGCAAGCTGGCTTTGGCTGCTAACCCAGCTAACTGGCAATGTTTTGGCATTTTGCAAACCGAGTTGCTCGCTTTGCATGTCTTCAATCGTTGGCATAGCTGTTTGTGTGTGAGTCATTGACAGACCTTTTTATAATTATCTATTTAGCGTTATATCAAAACTTCATTAAAAAAATGTGGCATTCGTTGGATAAATGGCAACATCATGATTCAAAGTGCTATTTATAAGGGCTATTTATTTAGGTAGTCACTTAAATGACTACTTAAAAACTGCTCAACCACTTTATATTGCCCTGCGGTAGTTTCTTCTTGATACATGGCTTGCCTAAACGCATTAGAATTTGCAATTCCATTGGTATACCAAGCAATGTGTTTACGTGCAATACGACAACCAGAATACTCACCATAAAATCGATACAATGCTTGCAAATGGTTTAATACAATCTCTTGCAGCTCGTCAATATTTGGCGGTGGTAATGTTTCGCCCGTTTGTAAATAGTAGGCAATGTCTCTAAATATCCAAGGTTTTCCTTGTGCGGCACGCCCAATCATAATGGCATCACAGCCCGTTTTTTCAAACACTTCTACCGCTTTTTGAGGGCTATCGATATCACCATTGGCAATAACAGGGATACGAACTGTGCTTTTAACCTCGCCTATTAGATCATATTTGGCATTACCACCATATCTATCTTCACGTGTTCTACCATGGATTGCAATGGCTTGTATGCCTGCTTCTTCTGCCATTTTAGCAATTTTTACAATGTTTTCTTTACCATTACTGTAACCAAGTCTTGTTTTTAACGTCACAGGCGCATCTACTGCCTTGACGGTTGCATCCAATAGCCTTGCCACTAAGTCTTCATCTTTTAACAAAGCAGACCCTGCCAGTTTTTTTAATACTTTCTTAGCAGGGCAACCCATATTGATGTCAATAATCTGTGCGCCATTGGCAATTTGATATTGTGCAGCCTCGGCAAGTTTGGCAGGGTCTGCCCCAGCAATTTGGGCAGAAATTGGGGCTATCTCGCCATCAAAATTGGCTCTAAACAAACTCTTTTTTTTGGCATATAGACTGGCATCAGCTGTCATCATCTCGCTAACAGCGTGCCCTGCACCAAAAGACTTACACAATTGACGAAAAGGGTTATCTGTTACCCCTGCCATTGGTGCTACAATTAATCGATTTTGAATTTTTAGCCCCTGCCGTGCATCGCCTATTTGCATGGGGGTTAATAGCGTGTGTGTGTTTTGCATAATTTGATTTTAAAACTACAACTTAGCTCGGTTGCTCATGGCTTGGTTTAAGGTCATGCTATCTAGGTACTCAAGCTCACCACCAACAGGGACACCCTGCGCTAATCTGGTAATTTTTACGACATGATTAGCCGCTGCCTGAGATATAAACTGCGCCGTTGTTTGCCCTTCTACCGTGGTGCCAGTTGCCAAAATAAGCTCATCAATTTGCTCAGCTTTTAGGCGGCTAATTAATTGATCAATATTTAACTCATCAACCCCAATGCCATCAATTGGCGACAAATGCCCACCCAGAACAAAATACCGCCCACGGTACCCACCACTTTGCTCAATTGCCATCACATCGGCGGCTGTTTCTACCACACATAGTAGGTTGTCCTCTCGTCTGGGATCTTGGCAAATAGGACAAATGGCTTCATCACTAAATGAGTGGCAACGCTCACATTCAATAATTTCTCGCATGGCTTCATCTAAAGCACCAGCTAATGCCATACCTTGCACCCGTTTTTGGGTTAACAAATGCAACGCCATACGCTGAGCCGACTTTTGCCCAACACCAGGCAGTACACGCAATTGTTTTACAAGATTATCAAATTTGGGAGTCAGCATGTTTTACAGTCAAACACTCTTGTTAGGTAGTAAAATGGTAACTGGTTGGTAACCAGCAATAAGATTAGCAGATACTAAACAAGCTGGACTAAAAAAGCCCAGCCTACTTAACTTGCTAACATGAGTTTGAAAAATTAACCAAACAAACCTTGCATGCCTGGTGGCAGTCCCATACCGCCAGTTGCTTTACCCATGATTTCTTCATGTAGTTCATCTGCTTGACGTACCGCATCGTTAATCGCTGCTGCAATTAAGTCTTCAATCATGTCTGGCTCGTCTTCTAACAAACTTGGGTCAATAGAAATGCGCTTAACAACGTGGCGACCTGTCATACTTACTTTTACTAATCCGCTACCAGCCTCTGCCGTGACTTCTTTTTCTGCCAGCTCTTTTTTAGCATTTTCTACTTTGCCTTCTACTTGTTTTTGCATGGCTTGTGCTTGTTGCATTAATGCTTGAATATTCATATTTGCCTCTTATAAAATTAACTCAAAAATATAGCTTAATTATACAGTGATTGTGTCTAACTGTCTAAATTACTAGACAATTTTAAAGCTTATCAAGCCCTATTGCCAAATCATTAATAATGTCATTATAGTCTTCAATACCCACTGACAAACGGATTAAACCATCTTTTACACCTGCTTCTAGGCGTGCTTGCTCACCCATACGGAAATGCGTTGTGGTGGCTGGGTGCGTAATGGTAGATTTTGTATCGCCTAAATTATTCGTGATTGATATCATTTTTGTACTATCAATTACTTGCCAAGCTTGCTGTTGGTTAGCAACCTCAAAACCAATAATTGCACCAAAACAATTGGCTTTATGATGCTGCTGTTTGGCAAGTTGATGTGAAGGATGCTCTGGTAAACCACAAAAATGCACTTTAATCACTTTAGGGTGATTAGCCAACCATTGAGCAATATCATTGGCATTACGGCAGTGTGCTTGCATACGTAAGTTTAGGGTTTCAAGCCCTTTAGTAAAGACCCAAGCATTAAATGGACTCATAGTAATACCACCACTACGTACCACTGCAAAAGCTTTTTCCATTAACTCATGACTGCCAACTAACGCACCGCCAAGCACACGCCCTTGCCCATCTAAATACTTGGTTGCCGAATGGATAACAATATCTGCCCCCAATGTTAACGGCTTTTGTATGGCTGGGGTTGCAAAACAGTTATCTACCACTAACAAGGCATCACAATCCGTTGATAAATTGCCATGTGCTAAGTCTGCCAAATAGGCAATGTCACAAATTTGCGTAAGTGGATTACTTGGGCTTTCACAAAAAAATAATTTTGTATCTTGTGTTATCGCATCTGCCCAAGCCTGATTGTTGGTACCATCAACAAAATCGACCTTAACACCAAAATTAGTCATGATATTGTTAAGCAGCCCCATTGTTGAACCAAATAACTGCTTTGCTGCCACAACATGATCGCCTGCTTGCAAGTATGCCAAGCACATGGTTAAAATTGCTCCCATGCCAGAAGCCGTTGCAATTGCAGCTTCACCCTCTTCTAAAGCTGCAAGACGACGCTCAAAAGTTCGTACACTTGGGTTAGTATGACGAGAGTACACATTACCTTTGCTAGTCCCATTAAAGTGGTTAGCTGCTTCTTGGGCATTGGTATAAACATAAGAGCTTGTTGCAAATATTGCCTCGTTATGTTCTCCCTCGTCTGTGCGATGTTGCCCTGCACGCACTGCCATGGTTTGCATATCATAATTTAAGCTTAAGTCTAAGGCATCAGACTGCCAATTATCATCAAGTAGTGAGGTGGTTTTTTGTTGTTTTAATGGCTGATTCGCTGTTTGTTTAGATGGCTGTTTCATTTATTTTAGACACTCATTTTTATATAAATTTGCAACCCATTATGATAACACGGCTTTTAAGACACGCTAATGAGTTTTTTTATTTTTTATATTCCAAACCATAACATCCACTCATTTTATTGTCGCACACAATTTAGTCATCAAACTGTGTTAAAATTTGCAAAAAATTTTGTACGATAGATTGTGCCACACGCTACCAACTGAATCATGTTTTCCGTTTTCTATCTAGTATCAAGTCATGATAACTGAAATATGATAAAATTCTCAATTATTCGATTCAATAATCTAGAAAACTCTATGAAAAACACAAAAAAAGTATTAGATAAATTACTTCTTAAATACAAGGCTCAGCCAGTCGGTAGTAGTTATATTGATATTATTGTTTCTCGATTAAACTACCAAAAATTCATTAAAGAAATTTTAGAAAATAAATATAAAATTCGTGCAATTAGTTGGTGGGAATACATACCTGATATCGATACCCCTAATACTTATGGAATGTGCGGTCCAACTAGTAAGTTTTATGATGGAAAATTTGCAGAAGCCCCTTATCAAATTGATGATATTGAAGAAACAAAAACTGATAAAGATATTATTAACTTAATTGAAAACAAAGTATTATGTGAATATCACAATGAAATTATCAGTTTTAAGAACACTCAGTCTTTAACTCCTGCAATCTGGCTTGATGTAGATAAAAAGTGGAAAAGTAGAGATTTGTTTCGATGACATTAGAGATTGACATAAACAACAAACGCCTATCGATAGCTCCTATGATCGACTGGACAACGCCTGATTATCGTTATTTTGCGCGCTTATTTAACCCACATACTTATCTTTATACTGAAATGATAAGCACTGGGGCTATTTTGCATGGCAATGCCAATAGATTATTACGCTATGATGATATTGAGCACCCATTGGTACTACAACTTGGCGGTGCTGACATTGATGAGATGACACAATGTACGGTGATTGCCCAACAACGCGGGTTTGATGAAGTTAACATCAACGTGGGTTGCCCATCTGATAGAGTACAAAACAACCGTATTGGTGCTTGTTTAATGGCAGAGCCAAACACCGTTGCCAAGCTGGTTAAACACATGCAAGCAGCAGTTGACATACCCATTACTGTTAAACACCGTATTGGTATTGATGAACACGACAGCTATGAGTTTATGCGTGATTTTGTAATGGCATCAGCCAATGAAGGCTGTAAACATTTTATTGTGCATGCCCGTATCGCTTGGCTACAAGGGTTAAGCCCAAAACAAAACCGAGAAATACCCCCCATACGTTATGACGATGTTTATCGCTTAAAGCAAGACTTCCCTGAGCTGACCATCGAAATTAACGGTGGGATTGGCTATGCCGATAGCCCAGTTGATGAAATTAAACAACATTTACAACATGTTGATGGCGTTATGATTGGACGTGCTTTTTATCATACGCCTTATTTGTTGGCAGAATGTAACCAACTGTGGGGAGAGGATGTTCCCACACGTCAGGCCATTTTTGAACAATTAATCCCTTATCTACACAAACAAGTTGAAAATGGTGAGCCATTGGCAGCGTTTTCTCGCCATTATTTGGGGTTGTTTCATGGGTTAGCCGGTGGTAGAAAGTGGCGTCAGGCTTTAAGTGGCAAGCGTCACCTAACGGTTGAAGAAATTATAGAAGCGGGTGAAAAGGTATTTGCATTAAACCCAGGCTGTTAATTACATACTGTATTTTTAAGTCTACTTTTAAACAGGTAAATCAAGCTTAAAAAGGTGTTCGCTACTTTTTGCCTGACTTTGCTGTAAAAATAACGCAATTAAAGTCGGAAAAAACTGCAAAAAGTCTTGCTCTAATTTATCGTAGTTTTCTGTGATTCTTGGTAAATAGTCTGTGGTATTTTCTTTGGCAAGTAACCGATGTGAGAGTCTTCGGTTGACACGTTGAAACACTTGCTCTAAATCAATTAGTGTATTGTAATTGCCTAAAATATCATACTTGGCAATTGCGGTAACAAACTCATTTGCTTTACTCGGTAAATTGCTACCTTGTTTTTTTGCATGCTCATAAAAATTTTGGATAAAAACATCTTTTTCGATTGTGACAAACTTATCCCAATGCTTGCTTAAAAAGTAATCAAACGTAATATCTAGCACCACGCCTTTAAGATAACCACTACCCAATGTTGATAATGCTTGCCTAACAATATGACTATTATCCGTAAACTTGTCTATTTGTTTGTGCATGTTTAGCCCATCAAGGTGCTGCTGAGAAGCCCCAACCCACCCCTCGCCTTTGAGTACATCGGCAAGCAAATTACCCAGTTGATAATCAATATTATTTTTTGACAATAAAGTATGCGCTAAATAATTCATGCTTATAACCTATCCAAGATTACCAACCGTCAATGAATACTGCCATAATGCCAAACCATTATTAAAAACATGCATCAAAATCGGGAGTAATACAGAGCCAGAGCGATAGCGTGCATATCCTAAAATTAATGCTAAAATAAAAATGCTCGCCATTTCAAAAAAATCATATTGCACATGCACCAATGCAAAAATTAACGCCATTAATACACTTGCAAATATTGCCCCTTTTTTTTGGTTAACAAACTGCTCGGCAGTTGCTTTCCACAAAACCCCTCTAAAAATCAATTCTTCATAAATTGGTACGATAATAACAAGACTTAATACAAGCAACCATAGTGGGTCTGCAGTGGCGTAAATTTCATCCATAAAAACCATGGGGTTGCGATTTGTCAAATCGGTAATAAATTCATTACCCACCACAAATAATACCCACAATGCAAACGCTTTTATTGCAATATTTAAATCAAAACTAACAACTGGTAAATATTGGTTGATGGCTTTTTTACGTAGTTTAACAATGGTGGCAATCAAAAAATACATAACCACAAATGTTAAGCACGATGACACACTGATTGCTGTCCCATTATTAACAACCTGCGCCATGGTGGCATCTATATCGGTTGCCATTTGTGCTGGCATCAGTAAAAAGGCTGCCATAACCAATGTTGCGACTTGCGTAACCACAAAAAAAAGCAATACAAAAACAATAAGAAAAAAAGTACCCACTTTGCCAAACAAGGGGCTTGTACCAAACAAAGATTGGCTAAATTGATTGTATTTAGACATAAAAATAAGCCGTAAAGTTTATTTACTGTTTTAAATTAGTTTGATGACTGCTGTGTATTAAAAATATCTAATGCCATTTCTACCACTGAATCAGGATATTCTAGTGGAAACATATGCCCACCGGTATGGACTTTAAATGGTATTTTTAGCCGTTTTTCTATAATTTGCGGAAACTTACGTTTTAGAAACAGGCTATCTTCGCCTATTATTAACGTCACCGGTGCTTTAGGCGCGCGGTTGGGTGTTAACCAATACCAAGAAGGATTGGTGCGAAAAATCGCCACCTCATTTTTTTTAGGGATAGCAAGGGTAAATTTACCATCTGCACGCTCTATCAATCCATGCTGAACATAGCCATCTAAACAACGTGGATCAAACTTGGCAAAAAATCTGTTTTTACTAAAGCTTTGTTTTGCTTCTTCCCTGCTTTCCCAAACATCACGGCGTTTTTTTGAAATACCAGCAGGCGATAATTTATCCATAAAGGTATTATCAAATAGTGGCAATTTATCAAGTTGCTTAGCCATATGCCAAATAAAACTGGTGATACCTTGAATCATGGGAGGGTCACATAAAACCGCTTGGCTAAATAAATCTGGCTGTTTATATATTGCCCGTAAAGTTGATAATGCACCCAAAGAATGCCCAAAACCAACCACATGAGGCACCTCATGCTTTTTGCACGCTGCAGTAACATTGTCGATTAATTGTTGACGTAAGTTATTCCAATGTTCATCAACTTCGTACCCACTGGTTGCACCAAAAAGCGCAATATACTCCACTGTAAAATACGCCTCTAGTTTATTAAACAATGGTTGATAAACTAGCGATGGCATGCCATTAGCATGGGCAAAATGTAACACTGGCTTGCCTGTTAATGCCGATTTAGGCAAGTGCGAAAAATCATAATTAATATTCATAAGATTTAGCGTAGCTTGGCACTTCCTTCTTCTGTTTGTAAGGTATCGCTAACAGCGGTTGCAAAACCTGCACCCATTTTTAACGCAAAACGGTCAAAAAGGTTTTGCATCGGGTCTACCATGGTGTAGTTGTGTGCATTAGATAAGTCCAAATCTTTCCCTAGCTGTCTTATACCGCCCGTTTTATCTGCCAAACCCAATCCAATGGCTTGTTCACCTGTCCAAAACAATCCTGTAAACAATTTGTTTTCTTCTGGGTTTTTAAGCTTACTACCACGCCCTTGTTTAACAGCATCAATAAAGTGCTTATGAGTATTTGCCAAAACACTATCAATATGTTGTTTTTCAAACGTTGTCATTGGGCGACCCATACTTAAAATATCTTTATATTCGCCCGCATGCATTGTACGCTCTTTCAAGCCCACTTTTTTCAACAACTCTTGGGCATCAAAGTTAGACATGATTACTCCAATTGACCCCACCAAGCTAGATGGATTAACATAAATTTCATCGGCTGCGGACGCAATGTAATACGCACCAGAAGCCCCTATATCGCCAATCACCGCATACAATTTTTTATCTGGGTATTCTTCACGCAAATCTTTGGCAGCCAGCCATATTTCATCTGACTGAACAGGTGAACCACCAGGTGAGTTAATATTTAACGCAACCGCTTTGGCATTATTATTTTCAAAAGCTTTTGTCATTGCCGCTACAACATCAACAGCATTTGCGGCAGAATCTGCTGCGATTTTGCCATTAATATCCACAACAGCAAGGTGTGATGTGCTCATACCAATGGTGTCTAGGCTACTGCCAGCGGCTGTCTCCGCTGTGGAGCAACTTCTGCCCATTAGCAAAAATACCAGCAGCAGTAGCATGCCTAAACTTAATAGCTTTGAGATAATACGCCAACGGCGACTTCTGCGCTGTTCTTCTACATTGGCAAGCATGGTTTTTTCTATCAAGTCCCACTCGCGCGCAGTTGGGTGTGTGTTAGGTTGCGCTAATGGCTGTGTTTGTTGCGTATCACGATCACCATGTGAATTGTTAGTGTTATTTGGGTTAGGTGGCCAATTCATGTTATTACCTTCTAAAAACTGTTATTTATATCTTAATTATTTGCTGTCGTTGCATTGTAACACTTTTTATTGTCTTTACCTTTTATGCCAGGTATCACGATTGTAAAATAGTGATAAGCCCATCAAGTGCTATTTTTAAATTTTTACTCGCTTAATCTTGCAAGTGTGTTAACTCGAGCAGTTTTTGTTTACTCTTCAATTGATTATATTGGTTGATTTCATCGCTTATTATGGCATTATCGGCTTGCCAGATGTTAACAATCGCCTTATCCACTTGGCTACTACTGTGTAATAGCCACATCCGTTTAGTCGCTTTTTGTTGATTATGACTAATATCATTTTGGCATAGCTGCTCCCAAACTTGCCACAATTTTTTATCCGTTGATATATCTATCATTAAGCTGTTTGTTTTATTGTTAAATGGCAGGGCTGTATTGTTGGTTGTTAAGTTTGCCCAAGCACTATCAAATTGGCTCACAACCTCTATCAATTTATTGCTGCTAACCAGTAATGCACAGTTGTGCATGGCAGTATGGCTAATCTGTTTCCAGCCAGTTATGGCTTTTATGGTAACACTACCATCCTCACTCATCCACTTAGCACCTGCAGTGCAAGGCAATGGCTCAATAAATGTGTCCTGTGTTTTTGTGGTGTTTAACTCAGTTACCCCTGCTTGCCAAACTTGGGCAACTGGCATTTGCGCTACCAAAGCTTGCGTCGCACTCGCTAAAACTTTACTGGGAGACTGCACAATAATGCCTGTTAAATGGTTAACACCCAAAGAACCCAATTGCGCTTGCAAATTTTGCATGACATTCATGTCCGTTAGTCTACGTTTATAACGGCTATTTGCAGATAAATGATCGGCAACAATTAACCAATTGTCGGTATGGGTTTGTAAAACCTGCGCGGTAATATAAGCATCCTTTGTTTGCAAAATGCCTAACTTTGGTTGTTGTGCACTAATATTGGTTTGGTTATATAGCACAAACCCCAACAACAAGATGGGCGGTAAACTAAATAACCGGTTAATCATGCCTTTGGGCATTAACCAAGGCAGTATTGCAAAAATTGCCACTAATATGATGCCTGCATTAATTTGCGTATATATCCAAGCATCAGCCCTATTAATATCACCAATCAGTATGTCATTTAAAAAGCTGTGTAATGCTAATAGTATATGATTTACCAAATGCCATAAATGTTGAGCAATGTCTGGCGATAACAAAAATATAAGCCCAGCCAATAAATTAAGAGGCACTATCACCCAACCATATAACCCAATGGCAAAAATGTTAACTAACAACCCCCACCAAGATACCTTGCCAAATAATAATAACGACAACGGCAATAAAGTAACAAACATCCATACCTGTACTTTAATTAACCTTAAAAAGTCGGTAAATACCCTAAACTGCTGATTAACATCTAATAAACCCATGTTGGATTGGTTAGTTTTGTGATTACCGCCACTACTCACTTCAAAACTTATTAATAAGCCAACAGCCACAAAAGATAACCAAAAGCCCGCTTGCCAAAGTACAAATGGGTCTATCCATGCCATTATCATAGCAACCAACAAAAGTACTTGATAACTAGAGATACGCATAAAAAATAAACGCATACCCCCCACCGCAACTAGCATCCAAAAAGTACGTGCCGCTGGTACATCAAAACCAGTAAACAAGGCATAAACCGCTGCGACAAGTATCATGATTATCCAACGCACAAGCCACCTTGGTACCACAAAGTAACAGCTTACAACAAACCGATTGATAATCGCCGTTACCAGCATACTAACAAGCAGTGCTAAAAATAAAACATGCGTGCCAGAAATTGCCAATAAATGTGATATACCTGCTAACTGATATAAGTTTTTTGTTGCTTTATTGATGAGTGCTCTATCCCCAGTTAACAAGCTCAATGTCACCGCTTTGGCTTGTTGTTCTGCTTCACTAAGTTGCGACCAACCGAGTAAAAAATGTTGCCTGACATTAAAGCGCATCTGGTTTAGCTGATATCTCAGCCCACTAAAAAAACGCTTATCTGTTTGGTTTACGGTTTTTAAGTTTAATTGATTAATTGCTAAAATCTTTGCCTGAGCATCAATATGACGTGTACGTAACCAGCGATGCTCATTAAATTTTTGCGTGTTTGCAGCAGTATTTTTTGACTGCTTATTAGCAGGTATTTTGGTTAGTTCTAACGTTAAGGTTGCAAGCTGATTAGGCGCAAGTTTATTTAATTTTGTAAACTCTGGATGATGTTTTTTATTTTTTAGTGTGGGATAGGCTGACATTAGCAGCCGTTTTTTTATTAAAGGCTGGATGCTTGTTGTATCAGGGGTAATGTCATTAAAATGGTTGGTGTTATTTGGTTTTTTTTGAAGATTAACTAGTAAAGGTTTGGCATCAACAATGGTTGCAATTTGGCGGTAGCCCATATCTGCACTATTGTCGTTATCATTGTACTGATAAACACTGTCACTAATGCCTTCTATTTTTACCATTGCTACCACACGTTGTGGTTGCTTTAACTCATTACTTTGTGCCTGCTGTGTGGCAACCATTGCTTGTACAATACTGGTTAATAGTATCAACAAAACAGCAAACAACTTTAAAACATTGGGGAGTTGTAAAAACAAAAAATTTGGTAAAAAATGCTGGCGAGATGATTTTTTATCAATAAAAATTGCCAGTAACCACAAAATCAATGAAGCCACTAAAATAAACACACTCAAAAAACCATTTATTGAGTTTGTCACTGGCGGTAAATTAACATTTGGTGCAATTGCCAACATCGCCAGCATTAACACAACCGAAACTAGGCTGATTATCCACCACTTCATATTAGCAATTTTACATCCTTGCAAAATCAAAAAAACATGAAATCAATCTAACACATATTGCTGGCTTTCACTATAATAATGAGTAGCCCCATTAAAGACTGAGTACACAATATGCCAAAAAAACAAACAAACAAAAAATCAAAGTTTATTAAGCTGGCGGTTGTTGCTGCGGTTTTGTTACTGGTACCACGCCGTAGTAGCCGTAAACCTGTTTTTGCAGAAAAAAATAAAAATAACGCCAACAATACCACAGATGCCAATCAAAGCAATAATCATAGCCACTCAACTGACACTTAGCACCTTTTATGAACATGCCTTTACAGCTGATAGATACACATACCCATTTTGATGACAGCAGGTTTGACCATGACAGGCTAGCACAGCTTAAACTTGCCCAAAATGTTGGATTAAAGCATATTGTAATTTCGGGCATTGAGTCATCAGGGTTTAACAAAATCATTGATACACAAAACCAACTCAATAACGCACCAATCCCTACGCAAACACACATTGCATTGGGTTTACACCCTTTTTTTATTAAAAACCATTGTGCTACTGACCTAAGTACACTTGAAAACTACATTAAAAAACACAAGTTAATTGCCCTTGGTGAAATTGGGTTAGACACCTTTACAAAAGAGATGAAGCAACCTGATGTGTTTAACAAACAGCAAGACTTTTTTATAGCACAGCTAGATTTGGCAGTAAAATACAAGCTGCCTGTACTACTGCATATCCGCAAAGCACATGCCCAAAGCTTACAGATTTTAAAAAAGCATGAATATAACGCACATAAGCTCGGCGGCATTGCCCATAGCTTTAGTGGCGGCGAACAAGAAGCAAAAGCATTTATTAATTTGGGGTTTAAACTTGGCATAACGGGGCAAATTACTAACCCAAATGCCAAAAAATTAAGGCGTGTTGTTTGTGCGTGTGTACAACAATTTGGTACAAGCTGCCTTGTTATTGAGACAGACAGCCCAGATATGATGCCTTTAAACAAGCAAATAATGCCAATCAGTGAACAAGTAAGAGATGACAAACAATTGACCACTAGCTCAATAAGCGAAGCAAACCAACTAAGCCAGCAAATAAATAGAAATACCCCTGCTAATTTACTCCATATTTTAACTGTGCTAAGCCAATTAATAAATTGCGATTGTGAGACATTAGCCAAGCAATTATGGCAAAATAGTACACAAGCATTACAAGTAAACTGGAAATACCCTTCATGACAACTGACAACAAACCACCCTACCCGCCAGCCGATCAAGACCCTACGACTAAAAGTGAGGATGATCAGTATCAACGTCGATTTGCAGGGACGGGACGGCTTTATGGTACCAAAAGTTTTACTCAGTTTGAAAACGCCCACGTTTATGTGATTGGAGTTGGTGGCGTTGGCACATGGGCTGCCGAAGGGCTAGCACGCACTGGCGTGGGTGAAATAACATTAATTGATATGGATGTGCTGGTGGCATCAAACGCTAATCGACAATTGCCAGCACTCGATGACAACTTTGGCGTTGCAAAAATTGATGCTATGGCAAAGCGCATGCGTCAAACTAACCCAAGGTTAAGATTAAACCTAGTAGACGACTTTTTGACAGAAAACAACGTTAAAGATTTACTGCCAACCCGTGAACAAAATAAGCAAGCAAATGCCAATGGGCAAAATATTGTTATTTTAGATTGCACCGATGATATGGCAGCGAAAATAGCCATTGCGTTACATTGCCGCTTTAATAAATTAAAACTCATTTGTGCTGGTGGTGCCGGTGGCAAAACAGACCCAACCCAGATAACAGTAAGTGATTTAAAAGACACTTTTCAGGATCCTTTATTAGCAAGATTACGCAGTAAATTACGCCATGAGAAAGGCATTAATACACAAATGAAAGAAAAATTTGGTATACGCTGTATATATTCTACCCAGCCTCCCATTGTGCAAAAAGCATGTAGCACTAGTGCTGAAAACGAAGCAACACAAGGTGGTTTACATTGTGGTGGTTATGGTTCTGCTGTGGCAGTCACTTCGGTTGTGGGTATGATAATGGTGAGTGAAACCCTAAAAATGATAACCTGATTTTAAAAACTGCTTGCAAACATAGCAAAATTTGATAAAATACCACCCTCTTTTAGGCATATAGCTCAGTTGGTTAGAGCACCACCTTGACATGGTGGGGGTCGCTAGTTCGAATCTAGTTATGCCTACCATATTTAAAATCCCCATTCTTAAGACTGGGGGGTTTTTTGTGCCTTTTTTATAGCTCAATTTTGTGTAAAGCTAATACAAATTTTTAAAAATGATAATATCTCATATTAGATGGATTGGGAATCCAACCTACAATTTTACAATGTGTTCTATGTTCTAGTAAGTCTTAGTACTCCTTTACAAGTTTTACACGATAGTTATTTTAAATACTGCTTTTATCGTCTGTTTCTATTTTGCAAATCTCACCCGTTGGCTAACAATAAATTTTAATTTTATAGTAAAAAATATTGATACTTTGAATAATAATGTTATATTATAACATTACATATTAAGAATGGTTTTCATTATCATATTTTGTAAAACATGTTACTACAAGGAAAGTTAATGAAGTTTTATATATAGAGACAAAATACAAACCTGATACAAAAATTTTTATCAGTAAATTTAGCTCTATATTTTATAACCTCAAACAAGCTTTCATTGTAGTAATTTTTTATGCCTTAAATATCGTTAATAAAGCTGTAGAACATAAAGAGTGTCTTACTTTAACTTTTAATTTCATTAGCTATAGACATTAATAATTAATCAATAATTTTTTTCTTCCATGAATAATGCAATAAAATCTCCCATTATCATTGTTGGCGCTGGTGCTGCTGGTATTGGAATGGGTATTCTACTAAAACGCCTTGGACTCCCCTTTGTGATTATCGATAAAGGAGAAGTCGGGGCATCATTTCTGCAATGGCCACAAGAAACTAAATTTATTTCTCCTTCTTTTACGGGTAATTTTTTTGGGGCGGTTGACCTTAATGCAGTAACGCCTGAAACTTCACCAGCATTCACTTTATCGACTGAGCACCCAACAGGTCGGCAATATGCCAAGTATCTAAAATCATTGGTAGAACATTATGATTTACCTGTGGTGACGGATGTTGAAGTTGAGAACTTTGATTACGATGAACACGACGATTTGCCATTCGTACTTGATACCAATCAAGGCATGCATTTCGCTTCACATGTCATTTGGGCTGCTGGCGAATTTCAATATCCTCATTACGGTAACTTTAAAGGTGCAGAGCACTGCACACACTATGCAGATGTGTGGGCGTGGTCAGACTTTATCGAGGATGATAACTTGTGTGTTATCGGAGGTTATGAATCTGGCGTAGATGCAGCCTATCAACTTTCTAGACTTGGCAAAAAAGTAACCTTGTTTGATGGCAGTAACCAACTTAACTTTCACAGCAGCGACTCAAGCTACAGTTTGTCCCCTTTCACTCGTGACCGTTTTAATAGTGTAAAAAGTCACATCAAAGTCGTGAATGCAAAAGTAATGAGTATCGAAAAATTTGATGATGGTGGTTACACCTTAACGACTTCAGAAGGTGAAAAATATAGCACCAATACAGCACCAATAAACTGTATGGGCTTTGATAGTAGTACAAAGTTAATTGAGCATTTATTTGAAGTTGAAGATGACCATCTAAAACTTAACGCACTGGATGAATCCACTCTATATCCAAATCTATTTTTGGCAGGTCCTCAAGTCCAACATGATAAAGCTTTATTTTGTTTTATTTACAAGTTCCGCCAGCGCTTTGGCATTATTGGCGAAGTATTAAGCGAAAGGTTGGATGGCGATAAAAAGCTACGAGAATCTATTATCGAACTATATAAACAAAACCAATTTTATCTTGATGACCTCTCTTGTTGTGATGATGAGTGTCATTGTTAGTGTTTTAGGAACTACTATGATTAAAGAAGCATTTATAACCAGCTTTTTGCTTTTAGCCTCAATCATTCTTGGCTCGTTAGCAGGGCTAACGGTTGAAGGGATTGATGTTATCAGTAATTACGTCGATTATCTGATTTTAGCATTAATATTTTTAGTATTTGTAGATGTGCCAATTAACAAACTAAAATCAGTAATCAAACAGCCAAAAGCTCTGTTGGTTGCTTGGCTTACCAACTTTTTGATTTTACCATTTTTAGGATATGGGCTGACTCAGCTCTTTTTACCTAATCAACCTTTAGTAGCCATTGGGTTGGCTGTGTATTTTATGTCGCCCTGCACGGATTGGTTTTTAGGGTTTACTCGAATGGCTAAAGGTAATACTGCTTTAGGTAGTATCTTATTGCCTATTAATATGTTAACTCAACTGATGCTTTATCCATTTTTTGTTGCATGGTTTAGTCAAAACACCATTGCTAGTATCAGTGCTAGTGATATTTTCAGCACCGTTACGGATTGGTTTATTATTCCTGTGTTATGTGCTGCCATGATAAAAGTTATTTCTATCAAAATACCTGTGCTGACCTCAACATTAAGCATGATGACAAATTGGATAATTTATGCCTTAGTTTTCGCTATTTTTGCAGTGAATGTCCATAAAATCATGGATAACTTATCAATTTTTGCGATTGTATTAATGACCGTGGTTGCTTTCTTTGCGATTAGTTTAGTCATTACAGAAACGCTTGCTAGAACTATGAAGTTACAACGTGATAACCACATCCTCTATACCATGACCACCACTGCACGTAATGCCCCGCTAATGTTAGGACTTACAATGATTGCTTTGCCAAATGAACCATTAATTTATGCGGCACTGATTATTGGTATGTTGATTGAGTTTCCATTTTTAACTTTACAAGTTTTGAGGTTTAATGCGACTGATGCTTTAGATAAAAATGATAGTGTCAGTGCAGAGGCGTCTTCTAAGAATAACCTTACTGGAGAAAGCGAACCGGCTATCATTGCTCATTGATTAAATAGATACAGATATTGGCTCATGTTAATTAAACAATTTTAGCCTGCTGTAGGTGTTTGATTCTTTAAATATGTATTGTTTTAGTTTAAAAAATAAGGTTGTGCAGTTACAACCTTATTTTTATTTTGATGATTACTAAAATGTTTATAAACTTTCAGCATCTTAATTTTTTGCAATCAAGCCCCTACCTCAACCTCAGCCCAATCAAAACACTTGCCCGAGTCTTCACTGGCTAATTTATCAGTCACCGCAATTAACGATTTAGCTGAGAACTCGGCAGTGAAAAGTTTACCTTCGGGTACATTTTTTTGAAAGGGTTTGGACAACTCACTGTCCACCGTACCTGGATGCAGACCAACGAGAATGGCGTTTGGATTACTTCGTTTGGTTTCGATACTTGCCGTTTTGACTATCATATTTAGTGCTGATTTTGATGCACGATAGGCATACCAGCCACCCAAACGATTATCCGAGATACTGCCGACCCGAGCCGACAACACCGCAAAAACTGACTTACTTTCTTTACTTAACTTGGGTATAAAATGCTTAGCGATAATGGCAGGTAAAATGGTATTCACCGCAAACAGCTGTTCAAAGTTACGCATTGACAACTGGCGTAACGATTTTTCTGGTTGTACCCCGTCATTATGCAAAGTTCCTGTGGCAACAAACACATAGTCTAATTTGTGCTCATTGGTAATTTGTCTTGCCAGCTGTTTTAGAGATTCTTCATCTTGCAAGTCAATTTGATGATGACTGATATTATCTTTGGTTAAATTACCAGTTGGAGCTGAGCGAGAAATGGCATGAATGTGAGCATTGGGATAACGGTTTGCTAGCTCATCAGTGATGGCTTGTCCAATTGCTCCTGTACTGCCAAAAATAGCGATGTTTTTCATAACGAACAGATTCCTCTATTATCAGTTATTGTGAATCAGCCAGTGCTTTAATCAGGCTATTTGCCAACGCATCCCCACTCCTAAACGCATTTTCCACACTGCCTTTAATAAGCCAGTCGCCAGCAACGCCAAGTTGTGCCTCGGTATCTAATAAGTAGGCGGATTGATTTTGATTATATTGCTCAAGCTCAGGGCTAGTATTGGCATAACGCCAGCGGTGCATGCCCATATGCGTTGCTTGTTGTAGCTTTTCTGGCTCAATTTTTAAGACATCACTAGTGGCTTTGAGTAATTCAGATTTAACCCATTCTTGGTCTGCATCTATGTGCTGTTCTGCCCATTGATTACTGGATAAAATGGTCAAGGAATAGGCATCAGGTCGCATGGGTTTTTGGCTATTTACAACGATGCGACTTAAAGCAGAATCTTTGATTAATGCCACATCAAAATTAATATCTAGTGGCGTGTCAAACCCTAACATTAAGGCATAGCAACCATCGGTTTTACTTTGTTCAATACGAGGATAAAAAGGCAAACTGCTTGGAATGAGTTCAACTGCCTGTTCGGGAGGAGCGGTACAAATTACCCAATCAAAATTACCCAAGTCGCCTTGTTCACCTAATGCTAATGGTGTGCCGATTGCTTTATTGACTTTAGCGCCTGTATCGCTGGTCAACTGCCACTGTTGACTACTATCTTGTGTACTATGTTGAGTCTCAGCGTTTGTGTCCTGTGAATGCTCTAAGTTTTCAACGTCTAAATCGACTTTTTCTATCTTGCCGACTCTTGTACCCAGCTTTATTTCTACATTATTTGTCAGTTGTTTGGCGATAAACTTCGCCATTTCGTTCATTTTTGGTTGAGCGACAAAGTATCGATTGGCTTGCCATTGATATTGGTCAGTCACTTGTGTGCCAGATACTTCAGCTACTTTGGCTTGCCAATCGCTTAATACGCCTGCCTCTAGCATAGGGTTAATAAAGGTTTGAAATTCATCAGATTTTGCAATAAAGAATGGAGCACCATGGTCAAAGTGATGAGGTTCTGCTCGGCGTGTGGAGGTTCGACCACTGACGCCTCTGGCTTTTTCAAACAGGGTAATTTGCACATTGGGCAGAGTCTGTAAGCGATGAGCAACGGTTAATCCTGCAATACCTGCACCGATGATGGCAATTTTTTGTGATGTCATAATAGTTTCCTAGAGAATTCAAATTTCTAAAATTAAGTACAAACGATTAAAATAAAAAAAGTGTTAAAGCACTCACAAGTAATGATGCAACCACAATCATTGTTACTATTACTCGAATGCGATAATAATTTCGCCCAATTATTTTGGCTTGCTTTAGGTGGTAATCAATAAATAAAATTGCTAAAAAACATACAGATAAAAGCAATAAAAAGACATCAACAGATAAAACCAAATATGCCAACCATAGTAAAACTGCCATGATATTGGTAAAAATAGGCAATCGAAGTAACCATGGATTATTTTCTGATAGGCTTAAGTGACTCCCCCATTGGCTACCCAACATAAATGAAGCGATAAGTATGCCGTACCCCCTTAATACTTGAGTCGTTTCTCCCAAATATGGCAGATGGTTTAAGCCAAAGAGCAGTAAAAACATACAGACAATAAACGGAGTTGCCCCTGCCAAGGTTAAATAAGGGAATAATATTTTTTGCGTTGTTGCCGTCTTTTTCATTATTTTTATATCCTCATTCAATATGCAAATTTAGCACTTTAATTCAACATAATTAAACATACCAGTCCACCATGTCCACACTATCAAGCACAGTGGCATCGTCATTACCGCCCCATTTTTTAATGAACTTACCCTCTGGGTCATACTGTTGCGTTTGCTTATCAAGATTAAATTTACGAGAGCCTCGTGGGTCTGCTCCCACGCCTGCTAAATATTGCCAATTGCCCCAATTACTCGCCACATCATAATCAATCAGCTGTTGTTCAAAATAACTTGCGCCATACCGCCAATCCAAACCAAGCTCATGAATAAAACAGCTGGCAACGAGCTGTCGCCCACGGTTAGACATATAGCCAGTGGCTTTTAATTGCTTCATACAAGCATTCACAATTGGATAAGGGGTACTGCCATTTTTCCAACGTTCGTAGCGTTCGCCATAAAAGCACTTGCGAGAGGGTTTGCCACTTATGCCACGCATACGAAACAGCTTTTTACCGTGCGTATTGGCATACCAATAAAAATACTCTCGCCAAAGTAGTTCAAACCAAATCCAATAAGTCGAATCGTTCGCCACTTTTTCACGCTCATACTGCCTTAATCGGTTGAGTAACACTCGTACGGATAGCGACCCATTGGCAAGCCAAGGTGCAAAGCGTGTTGTCTGTGACCATGACGCTTGCGTTGTCGTATCATCGTTTAAAAATAAGGTATTGCGGGTTTCTTTATAAGTTTTCGGAGCATCCGACTGAAAATAGCTTTGTAAATGTGCCAATGCTTGATGTTCGCCTCCAATAAAAGGCGATGTTATCGATTGATTATCAGCAAGCTCAGCAATATCTGCATTATCGAAATCCGAATTAGCGACATCCAAAATCTTGGGCAATTGCACACTTTTTAGATAGTTAGCCGCCATCACTGGCATACTGGGTAACACGCTTGGGGTGGGCGAAATTAGTAAATCATTTTTCGCTGTCAAACAGGGATGCGATTTTTCTACCAATTTACGAAACTCAGTAAACACTTTTGGCAACGTTTCTGTTGGTCGTGTCTCATAAATACTGTGAGTAGTGGCGTAATACCACTGAGTATTGGTGTTCTGTGCAAGTAAACGGTAGCCCTGATTTTGGTCATAATCTGCCGTACTACTGACAAAAACATGCCCAACATTAAACTCGTTAATCAATGTTTTAATCTGATTAAAGGTTGTCACGCCTGCTTTCTCTGCATCAAGATATAGCAACCCATTGCCAAGCTGTTGTAGCGATTTGTCAAGGTTTGACAAGCTTTGCAATAAAAACCATGCCCTTGCTTTGCCCATTTTTTCATGTTGGCTGGCATGAAATTCTTGCCCTCGGTTTTGAGTGGGCAAAAACAGCTTTTGTTTTGGATACACAATCAGCAAACTGTCGCATACCGTTGATGCTTTTAGCAAAGTGGCATTGTCATGTATGCGTAAGTCATTATGGAGTATGACCATGCCGATGGTTTTATTAGACTTTGAGATGGTCATGGCTGTGCCTTATTTGGAGTTAGGTTTGGTTTTAATCTAGGTTTCAGTTTCAGTTTGAGCTTCGCTTTTATCTTAGTGTTAACGCTTATGGATGAATGGCTTGCTTATTACCCGAACAGCGTTTGGAGCAATAAACGACCTCGTCCCAATTGTTTTGCCATTTTTTACG
The DNA here is from genome assembly GCF_051097895.1 of Psychrobacter sp. HD31. GTDB lineage: Bacteria > Pseudomonadota > Gammaproteobacteria > Pseudomonadales > Moraxellaceae > Psychrobacter. The sequence continues at coordinate 347,705 of NZ_CP142525.1, read as the reverse complement.
CCATGTGAAGGGGCGTTTACAAACAGGACAAACTTTACTGGGTAAATTAGATTTTTTGATGGTCTTATTACTGCCTGATTTTTTCATCATCTCATGGTCTTTTAGTCAGTTGTTCGTTAATTACCGCTGTCATCATTAAATACACCATATTCTGTTAATGCCGTTTGTATGCCGTTTTCTTCTATAGAGCCTGTTACTTTACCATTGTGAGCTAAAGCCGTTTGTTTTAATATTTCTGCGCCATCTGCCATCGCCACAGGACAACCGACTAGCTCAAACATTTCAATGTCATTATTGCCATCGCCAAATGCCATACAGTCAGCAGGCGATACCTCGTAATAGTCACAAATATCTTTAACGGCTCTGGCTTTTGATGCTTCTATAGGCAAGATATCTGCTCCCATCGCATGCCAATGCACAAGCTTTAATCCATAATCGGCAAAATTAACTGGTGCAAGTTGCTCATTATCGCCTTCAAAAAAAACAGAACATTGATACACATCATTGGCTTTATAAAAATCTGGATCAATCATAAAGTGATGGTTTTCATCGATGAGTTTACGCAACAGCTCATGCCTTGGTGAGTTACCTGACCAACCAATGTGTGTTGTGGATTCAAACTTATAAATAATGTCTTGTTGTTGGCAAATGTCTACAATCAGCTTGGCTTGTGCTTTGCTAAGTGGATAATGCTTAATCTTTTGGTCTTGTTGGGCATTTTTGGTAAATGAATATTGCCCATTCATACAGATAATGGCATCTATCACACCGCTGTCATGCAAGTCGATGATGTCCTCTGGCAACATAGGCTTAGCCCGCCCCGTGGCAATCACCACTTTAATTTCGGTTTTGGCAAGTTGCTCTAAGGTGGATTTGTTATGCTCGGCTAAAATACCATCACGACTTAAGGTGTCGTCAATGTCAAAAAATATGATAGCGGGGGTGAAAATTTGTTGTTCAGTTATTGTCATAATACAATTGCCTTACTTTATTTTTAATTTGTGTCTTATCTTTTATTACGTTGCCACCGATACCACTTAAGCCAAATTCGATAGCTCAACTTCCCAAACCAAGACAATGGCGGTTTGCCAAGCCATTTAGCAAAGGGTGCATATTTAGTTTGTTGCCATGCGTAGATATTTGCCTCATAGCCTTTTAGCCACTTGCCATCGCTTGTGCGGATATGCAGCTCATCATACAGGTTGTTAATCTCTGATTCGTCAATATCACCTGCTGTTTCTTTGGTAATTTGATTGATTGGTATCAATTCTAGCGAATCCTGTTTTAGCCGACACAGCTTATCCATTTCAGCAGAACAAATAGGACAGTCGCTGTCGTAGTAAAGGATGTCTTTTGATGATGATTGGGGTTTGTTATCCATGTGCTAACTCTTCATTTAGCTCTGTAGCTATTTTGTATTTAGTTCAGTACTTAACTCTGCATCTAATTTTGCTAGAAACTGTTCAGCCTGCTGTAAATGTGCTTGTTGCTTTCTATCATCCATCTTATCCCACAGGGTTAGTAACATCCCAATGCGAGGGTTTTGTCCAAAAAACTCTCTTTGCTCCTGCATAAATCGCCAAAACAGTCCATCCCATGTTTTTGCCCATGCCACAGACTCGCCTTTTGATTTAACTTGATAATTACTCATCTTCGCAAGGTAGTTACTGCCACTGATATACGGCTTAGTCGCCATTAGACCACCGTCGGCAAACTGGCTCATACCATACACATTAGGTACCATTACCCAATCATAGGCATCAACAAACAGCTCCATAAACCAACGGTACACCTCATCTGGGTCAAACTCGCATAACAACATAAAATTGCCCAATACCATCAAGCGTTCGATATGGTGGCAATAACCCGTTTCAAGAATTTTTTTGATGGTGCTATCAATCGGTTCAATACCCGTCTGTCCTGTATAAAAACTTTTCGGGATTTTGCGAGTAAAGCCCCAAAAATTGGTGGTGCGTTGTTGCCTACCCACCGACTCATATAAACCATACATAAATTCACGCCAACCAATAATCTGACGAACAAATCCTTCAAGCGAATTTAGTGGTATCTGATATTCTTCTGCAACCTCTAATGTGCGATTGATAACTTGCTCAGGTGTCAGTAAGCCAATGTTTAGCATGGGTGTTAGTACACTGTGGTTGAGTATGCTTTCACTATCGACAATGGCATCTTCATACACGCCAAAGTCAGCAAATCGAGTACGTAAAAAGTCTTCAAACCACTGTTCTGCTTGCTCATGATTAATAGGATAACGAAAGTCAGTATTGATGTTGCCATAATGATTGGCAAAGTTGGTTTGAATATACGCCACTGCATTTTGGTAATGCTCTGTCACTGGTGGAAAATTGACTTTGGGCGGTGTTTGCTTGCGTGGGTATTTTTTACGGTTTTCGGCATCAAACGACCATTGCCCGCCAATGGGCTTATTGTCTTCTGTTAATAAAATTCTTTCACGCTTGCGAGCTTGGATATAAAAATTATGATGAAATAGTTGTTTTTGAACAGGTTTACTCGCTGTGTCTACATGGTTTATATGGCTCATATCTGGGGCAAAAAACTGCCAATATACCGATATTGGATTTAAAAACATGGGACTTGGTGCAGGACGAAAACGAATATTTTTTGTAAGTAATGCTTGTTGCAATCGCATACGCAGCCAATCATCTACTACATCAATATAATGAATCAAATGGATGTGTTCAGGGTCATCGACATGTTTTATTTCAAAGCTATTGATTAATTTTCGACAATCGCTGTGTTTGTGGCTTGAATCAATATAAATGACGGTTTTACCTGCTTCTATCAGCTTTTTTTCATAGACTTTCATGCTGGCACGATGCAAGACAAGCTTTTGTTTATGAAAGGGATAAAGGGTAAAAAATAGATTTTCTTCTATTAAGTAGCATTCATCTTGCCATAGACTAACATCAGCAAACAGCTGATGTGGAAAGATAAGGCTGATTTTGCGTTTATAAAATAAGGAATGTGTATCCGAGGACGTAGCTTCCGACATATGGGGGTCCTTATTCGACTTATCTAATGATAACCTTGTTATTATTCACTTTATATTCTTTAAGTTTTAATACAACAAGCAATTGAATACTTATTAGTTAATTATTATACTAGATAGTAACATTTTATAATTGGTTTGGGTAGCCTTAATCAAAGAACTATATAACCATCAACATTTAGGAACAATAATGAGTCCAAAACAAGACAATCATGAGCTAGAAGCAGACAAAAAACGCCGAATCATCCATGACTATCTATACAAGGTTATGGAACTGAATCCCGACTTGTATTATTCATCAACTGCTGAGGTTGCACGAGAGGTTCATTTGATGATTAAGGAGCATAAAAACAGAATGCCTGTTGAAGAACAGGCATTGTTTAGAAAACTAACCGTCAGAGATGTGGAAGTGATTTTAAGCTTTCACTAGCTTTAGCTGTAACTCAAGCGTTTGTGTGCTGTACTTCGTATTGGTTTGTTCTTCATCTTTCGAACTTTATTGGTATGATTGATACTGTGGTTTCTTGAAGTGTCTAGCTGTCGATGTTTAGCAAGTCTACCCGTCACTCGTTTTCTCCAAACTTTAAAGCTGGCTTTATTTATAAAATGTATTAAAAACAGGATAAGACAAGACACTCTCACTTATCTAAAAATATAACAAAAATTACATTTAACTCTTTTTGTTTTTAGCACAATCAAAAGCTTGTTTTCACATAGCGGATTATGAGTATTTTTTTATTATTCTATTTAAAAATTTAAAAATCACATCCATTTCTTCATCGCTAAAATCTGATAAAAACTCATCATTAATAGATTTAATAAAAAGTATGATTCGTGGGATTATTTCATTACCAAGTTGACTTAAAAATAATGTTGATGCCCTACCATCTTGTTTACACGCTTTACGTTTAACCAAGCCATTTTTTTCCATTCGAGACACTAACCCGGTGACTGTTGATTTTTTTAAGCCCAAAGCATCACCCAAATCTTTTTGATAACACCCTTCTTTTTTTGCAATATAGAGTAAAGCACCAGCCTGTGTAACCGAAATACCCAATTGTGCATCACATTCGGCATCTACATAGCCAAATAAATGATGGCGTGCCATATTGAATAAAAAGAAAAGACGTTTATCTTGATGTCTACTTTTTTTGCTAGTAAGGTTAAGGGGATTGAGTTCTTCTGTTTGCATGACTAAACTTAATTTGTGTAAAGCATTTAGTTTAATTTTTATTATTTGGTTTTGTCAATAATTTATATTACCCATGCATATCGATAAGCTCAACTTGTAAAAAAAACAAAGACCCATGTTAAATCTTTGTTTTTTAAAGTCTAAAAATTTCAATGATTATTATGATTCATGTTTAACATTCATATTAATATCAGCAGTAAAGCAAACTGTACCTTCTTCATCAGTTGCATCAATATGCACAACAATCTCGCCTTCTTGTGAAAAGTCAATATCATTTGCATCACACACCACAGTTAAGTCTGTTTTTGCTTTTGCTAGATATTTAACTGTCATCCCTTGAGGAATCCAGCGTGCACCTTCAGGAATAGAAACATCTGTTGCCATTCCACCAACCAGCTCAGCAGCATTACACATTGCAATCGCATGTACAGTACCCAAATGGTTTAAAACTTTTTGTTGTTTTTTTAAAAAAACTTCACAGTATCCTTTTCTTAAATCCACTACTTGCGGATCTATACTAGAAAAATAAGGTGCAATATTAACAACAGCTTGTGAAAAAGCATCTGCGCCCATTGATTGAAATAACTTTAAATTTTGATTCATTAACTCGCTCCTTAATAATTAACAATATCGTAAAAGATTACAAAACAAGTATAGTTCGTATGCTAACTATATTCAAGTGCAAAATTTATATAACTTAGACTTTAAAGTTCTTTAGGATCCAATCCTATTTAAGTTGATTATTTTTGTACTTTAGCCAATAAATAATAAATAAGAAACGATCATATCGTTTCTTATTATTTTAGTTAACTTTCTTTATATTATCGTGAGTCTTATCTACTGCAACCATCCAAACTGGTAACTTAACCAGCCGGCAGCTACGGCTACCGTCCCTGTAACAAACCCACCCCAAACAAAGTCAACCAAAGCTGCTGAGGTGCTATAGTCTTTTAACAGTGCCAATGCGGTAAAGTCATAAGTGCCATATGCCATTAGCCCAATCAATCCCCCTAAAGCAAACAGTTGCCATAGCGGGGCTTGAGCTTTAACTTGTGGATAGATAATCAGTACGCACAAAGCAAAGATATAAAACAGATAAAACATGGCTGCTGCCAGCATATTTGGCGTATCTGTGAGTAGATGCCCAATGCGTGGATGATAAAACGCCTGGGTCATGGTTTTTAGCCAAATACCATCAACTACAACAAAAACTGTCGCCGCAGTCAGGTACACCCATATATATGCTAGATTCATATTATTCTCGCTTTCATATAATTATATTTACTAACACAAACTATCTATTCTTTAATCGCCTTTACCTGCACAACCCCAATGGTTCGTTCCAAAAACCCACCTTCAGAATACGCAAAATAAAATTGCCATAAGCGGATAAACTTATCGTCATAGCCCATCGCTCGGATATCATCCAAACGATTCATAAAAGCATGCCGCCAGTCCCGTAAGGTGTATGCATAGTCATAGCCATAATCAATCAACGACTTTACCACCATGTCGGTTTGCTCAGTAAACTGATTGATGATTTCTTGATTAGATAGCAGACAACCACCAGGGAAAATATGCGATTGGATAAAGTCCACCGAGTTTAGGTAGTCTTCATACCCTTGGTCGTTAAAGGTAATTGCCTGCATCGCCATGATTCCTTTTGGTTTTAGCAGCGCATTGCATTTGGCAAAAAACGTTGGTAAATATTCATGTCCAACTGCTTCAACCATCTCAATACTAATAAGCTTGTCATATTGACCTGTTAGCTTACGGTAGTCTTCTTTTAACAAGGTGATTTTATCCGTGAGTCCCGCCTGCTCTACTCGCTGTTTTGCCTCATCATACTGAGCATCAGATATGGTGGTTGTGGTCACTTGACAACCATAGTTTTGCACTGCAAAAATCGCCAAACCACCCCAACCTGTCCCAATTTCTAGTAAATGGTCGTCAGGCGTGAGTTCTAACATATCACATAAGGTTTTTAGCTTAGTCTGTTGCGCTTCGGGCAATGGTGTATTTGGTGTTGGATAAATCGCTGATGAATACATCATGGTCTTATCCAAAAATGTTTGATACATGTCATTGCCAAGGTCATAATGAGCAAGAATATTCGACTTCGCTTTGCTTACCGTGTTTGAACGGGCTTTATGTTTTTTAAATTCAACGGATTTAGTTAGCAAAGATAACTTACTTTGCAGTTGCTTCATGACGTTGATATTGCGAGCAGCCAGTCGGATTAATGCTGTTAGGTCATCGGCTTCCCACTCACCATCAATATAACTATCGGCTAAAGCAATATCCCCACCTGTTATCAACTGTCGATAAAAATTTGGATTATGCACGGTTAAGGTCACATGCAAAGGGTGTGAACCAGCAATTTCTCCATTTTTTTTACTTTGGCTATCATTTAAATTACCCTCCCCAAAAAGATGAGTTTTAGGTTTCTTACCATAATTTTCTATCAGCGTGATACTGCCAAATTGCAAATATGACAATCCCTTAAACACAAGGCGTTTGCTGGTAAGGTCAACCCCTTTTTTGACAGGGCTTAGAACACTAGAAAGCTTGCCACCAATCAGCGATTGAGCAGTAGAGGTATGGCGGTCAGTCGGTAATTGGCTGGCAGTCGATGCGCTAATATCGAGTTCGGTATTTTTTCTGAACATTGTACCTCTCCTTATTTCTCTTAAATGTACGGTTTGCTATGCACTATTGGCTATTCATTACTGTCTATTTTTTAAAAGTTGCTTGCCCGCTCTCTTTTAGCTTTTGGTTATATCCAACATAGGGCACTTTTTTCATTACATACAGTCGAAACGCATGCCAATATATCCGAACCATTGAGCTATAGTTCATCACTGGGTTTTGTTTAATGGTATGTCGTAAGTTTTGTGAGGTCATCGGCATGGACTTCATATTAATGCCCGCTTCAAATACCTTGCCTCGCTCATCCGAAACATGAATGCTAAGTTTGATATTTTTTAAATAGCTCTCTTTAGGGGCAGAAACTTTTACTTTCCATGTGTAAGTTTGGTCTAACGGGTTAAATGGTGATACATGAAAGTCTTTGTTATGACTAAATTCACTATCATTACCTGTTAACAAAAAACCATAAAAATGACGTTTATTCCACGGCGTATTTGATACCTCTGCCAATAGGTGACTGGCATTACCCGCTTTATCAAACCCAATATAAAAATTGACAGGGCTAAAATAAACTCCCAAATTTCGACTGACCACCAATGCCAAGATATCCCCTGTTGGCTGGCTACCTGTTAGTCGAATAAACTCTTGATTCACCGTATCTAACCAGTGTTTCGCTTTTTCTTGGTTAGCTTCTTGATTTATTCCTTGTTTGTTATCCCACTTGTGCAGAGTGTCTGAAAATTCTAAGGACTGCTTTAGATACTTAGCATTATCTACATTACTCTCATCAAGCTTATTGATATCAAAGTAATCGGCAAAATCAAAGTTATGTAAAGCTCGCTTATGAGTAGAAAACAACTTACCAACTATTTTAAGTTTGTCACCATGACTATCTGGTGGAAAATCGCCATTTGCCAACCGTTTTAAACTTAGCCCCCAATAGCGATACGGATAGCTAAAGCTATGCTTAGCAGGCATATGACGAGCGTGCCATGTTGTACCTGTTAAGATTTGGTGGGGGATAAAAGGCTTCATTGTTTTCAATACTTTTAAGATAAAAACTTAGCCAAGCAGCTTTTTAATGTCACTGGCAATGGCTTCTGGCTTGGTAGTAGGTGCATAGCGTTTGACTACTTTGCCATCTTTTCCAACCAAAAATTTACCAAAGTTCCACTTAATGGCGTCGGTTATTAATCCACCTTTTTGGGATTTTAACCATTTGTAAATTGGGTGGGCATTGTCACCATTAACATCAATTTTATCCATCATCTGAAAGCTGACACCATAGTTAAGTTGGCAAAATTCTGTGATTTCACCTGCATCACCTGGTTCTTGGTGACCAAATTGATTGCACGGAAAGCCAATGACTTCCAGTCCTTTGTCGTGATAGTCTTTATGTAATTGCTCTAAACCCTCGTATTGAGGCGTTAAGCCACATTTGCTGGCAGTATTAACAATAAGCAACACCTTGCCTGCATACTCGCTAAAATCTTTGTTTTGACCTGTTAAGGTGTCTGCATTAAATTGATAAATGGTATCTGTCATGTTATATCCTTAAAAATTGTAAATTGACAAAAATACTAAACCGTTAGTTTTTCTCGTTATGCGTGAGCCAGCAGTGCTTTAAATACTGTTATTCTTTAGCTACTGTTCTTAACTAAACAGTTGGTTTAGCTGGGTATTCGTCGTTGCTGATTGCACTTGACGTTTATTTAGTTTAGCACGGTTTTTGCCACCCTTATTTTTATGCGCTTTACTAGGTATATTTTTATAAGTGAATATTGGATGTGGTTCAATCGTATTGTTTAGATGGCTTGGGTCTACCTTATCCAAAATATCAACATTCACACCTAGACTTGCACACACACGTAATGCACTACGAACACCATCTTCATGAAAACCGTTAAACCAATAAGCACCCGCAAAGTGCGTACTCTGATTAACAGAAGCATCGCCTGAGATATACTCCCAACGTTTTTGAGCCATGGTCATATTGACATCATATACAGGATGACGATAATCAATATGTTTAATCACTTGTAATTCATTGACAGGCTCGTTTAATGTCACCAAATAGTTATGCTTTTTAACCAGTCGTTGTAAAATATTCATGTGATAAGTCAGCACTGGTTTAAAGTTACCACAATGCGTTTCTTCAATTACTTTTGTATCGTCAGTTATCTTAGCTTTGCTCGAAGAGTCGTTTAACAAATAGTTCCAGCTCGCCCATGCCAGTGGTTTATTTGGTAGTACACTGGTATCTGTATGCAAAATGGCTTGGTTATCCGTAAAGTTAAACGCCTCTAATACCTGTTGTTCCTGCTCACTAATATCAGTTAATAGACGCTTTGCCACATCAGCATGACAGGCAAATATCACTTCATCAAACTTAGCAGTTTTGGTTGCTTTTCCTACCGAGTCCGTGTTGATGTTCTTGCCAATATCCATGTTTTGATTCACTTGATAAGCAATGCTAACTCCGTCTGTCATACGCTGTACCGACTGCACAGGTGAATTGACCAATGCCTTGCCTCCCATCTTGGCATAGCGTTTTACCAATTTATTGACATACTGTTTAGAGCCACCTTGAATCGTAAACCATTGCGGACGATTAACCACATCTAGCAATCCATGATTATCAAAAAACTGAGCAAAAAATATCAGTGGAAAAGATTTGCTATCCTCAAGACCCATCGACCAAATCGCTGATACCATTGGCAACAAATAATTATCTTCAAACAACTTGCCATATTTTTGTGTGGCTAGATAATCGCCAAGTGTTTGAGATGACAAACCATCTAGCTTTGCTTGTTTAGCAGTCAGTTGCTTGGTTAAATTTTTAACTTTACGCTTGCTGTTAGTGTTGGCAACTTGTGTGGTTAATTCTTGTATAGTTTGCTCAAGCTGTTGATAAGATTGCCTAAGCTGTTTGATATGCTTATTGAAACTCAGAATATCTGTTGCAAATCGCCAAAAAGACGGACTCAAGATATTTTTACGCTGTGATACCAGACTGTTTAATGTATGACCATTGTACTCAAAGTTAATAGTAGGATTCTTAACCGAAAAGCTCATGTCCGTTTTTTGAAATGCGACATTCAGTTCATCAAGCAAGCGAAAAAAATTGGGATAAGTGCGTTCGTTAAACACAATAAACCCTGTATCAATCGCAGAGGTTTCTATGTGTGTGCTCTTTTTAAACCGTCCAACGGTATCAGCAATCTCCACATCTATGGTATTCACATGTCCACCCAAATACTCATTGGCTTCAAAGATGGTGACATCATGGTCTTTTACCAAATAATGCGCACAAGTTAACCCTGATATGCCCGAACCAATGATGGCGATACGTTTTTTAGATGAGTTTGTCGTTTTTGCTATATTGCTCATGCATATTCTCAATTATTTATTCAACCTATCCGATACACGCTCCCAAACTACATTGGGTAACATGCCAAGTGTTTTTAAGGGAACAGTCAACCTTTTTGGAAACTCAATCACATCCTCACCATTTTCGATACCTTTTCTAATCGCTTGGCTTGCTTGTTCTACTGTCTGCAAAAATGGCATGTCAAAATCATTTTGAGCCGTCATTGGCGTATCAACAAATCCTGGTATCACCAAACTCACGTCTATATCATATGGCTTTAGGCTCAGTTGTAAGGTTTTAATCAGATAATGCACCGCTGATTTAGAGCTGGCATATGCTTCAGCACGAACAAAGGGTACAAATGCCGATGCTGAACCCAGTGCAACCAATCGTCCTTTTGATTGCTGTAAATAAGGCAATACTGCTTCAATGGTATGTACCAACGTACCAAAATTGGTATTCATCACGTCCATTATCTTAGCACTATCAAACCCTAATAACTCTGATGAAGCTGAGGACATTGTATTGATAGTTTGACTGGCACTGTTACTACTATTAGTAGTATGAGTAGAATTGATATGAGTGATATCAACATACTGACAAATGCCTGCACAACATATCACCACATCCAATGGTGTTTGTTGCAACATATTTTGTATTGAGTCAATTGCCTGATTTCGGTCGGTTAAATCAGCAATGATAATCATAGCCCCGAGCTGTTTTAGTTGCTGCAAAACAGTTTGGTTTCTACCCACTGCATAAACATAATGACCCGCATTTAGGTAATCAATCACCAATTGGTAACCAATGCCTGAAGTTGCACCCGTAATAAGAATACGTTTGGTCATTTGTCGCTCACTTGTTACTAAGTATTGGTTTGTTAAGTAATTGTAAGTCATATCGTTTATTAAATATCGTAACGTTTGACTGGTTCAATTACTGGTTAGGTTTTGCTTTACTTATCACTTGTTGCTTATTCTTGATTACTTTTATTGACTGGTTATTAATTACTAGTCACTGTGTGTTGTCCGAATCAATTTATCTAACTCGTAGCCTTGTGCTTTGGCGATAGCCACATATCGTTGATAATCTACTTCAGACATATTAGGCGTGCGTGACAATATCCATAGATACTTACGGCTGGGTGAGCCTATCAGCACATGATTATAGTTGCCTGTCTTTGCATCAGTATCTAATGCTAATATCCAATAGCCACCTTTACCCACAGGTAACCACTGTAATGACTTAGGCAAAAAACTGACTAACAAACGGCTATTCTTGGCATCAGGATAGTTTGCATCAGCGCTTGCTACACCGTTGGCAACCATCTGATTACCACGCTTATCAATACATTTATTGGTGACCTTAATTGTGCCATCGGCACGTTTGCGATAAGTGGCAGTGACATCCCTACGACAATTTCGCTGAAAATACATTGGCAAGCGTGCTATCTCATACCATGTACCTTGATAGTCGTCTAAATCAACGTTTGTAACTGTCGTTTGTAAACTATTACTAGTTTTTTTATTGCTTACTAAAGTTGAGCAAGAAATAAACAAACTCGAAGTAGCAACGAAGACTAAAATTTTAAGCAATTTTTTTGGTATTGATGTCATTTTTTTACCTAATATTTTTATCTACTACGTCTTAAAAAACACAAATTGCTAAGCTTGGCTCAACAATTTGCAATCATTGTGTATACTTAATTAATGCTAAAAAAACATCAATCTTAAGGCAATATAACCTTATCAATTACATGAATTACACCATTGCTGGCTTTAATATCAGTGGCAACTAAGTTTGCCATTCTGCCACGAGCATCGGTAATCTTCCCTTCGGCACCAAAGCTAAACTGTTTGCCTTGAACCGTTGTTAAATTCCCTGGTTTTACTTGATGTGAATATACTTTTGCAGGAATAACATGATAAGTCAGCACTTGGGTCAATAGTGGTTTGTTAGCCAATAGTTCTGCTTTAGTCATACCAAGTTCACCCAGCAGGTTAGCAAATGCTTGGTCTGTTGGTGCAAATACAGTTAAGTTTGGCGTATTTGCCAATGTATCAACTAACCCTGCGGCTACAACTGCTTCAACCAAAATACTGAAGTTTTCATCAGATTGAGCAACTTGTACTAAATTTTTTGCCATCATTTTATTGTGATTACTAGCATCAGCATGACTACTATGGTGCTGTGCATGTGATTTTTCTGTGTGATTTGAGTGGCTTGGGCTAGTCATACAGGCACTTAACGCCATAGTTGCTAATACAGCGGTAGCCATTGTTGTTAGTTTGGTAACACTTCTTGTAACTGTCATAATCAGTCCTTTTTTGATTCAGTTTTATATGAATAAAAATAGCTCCTTAAAATACCGAAACTAAATTTAACTTAAACATCCTTAGATACCTGCTAACAATTTATTGTTTTATAAAAACAATGATTAAAACAAAAATATTTAAAACTAATTAAAGTGCAATAGGTATTAAATATAGTTCGTTATAACTAAGAATAAATATACTATACATACCAGAAAAAGAATAGTCAATACGCTTTTATACTAATTAGTATAAAATATACAAATTGGTAATATTTCGTGCTTTTGGGTATAATCTACTCATACAACAACCAATCAATGGTAATGTGTTATGAAAACTTGGAATCACTCCTGATGACTGAAAAAAAACTCACTTTCAAACAAAAAATGATGATAGAGCGCGAAAAACTCATTATCGAAACCGTTAATAACCTACTTGCCACCAAAGGCTATGATGCCATGACGGTTGATGAGATTGCTGATAGCGTTGGTATTGCTAAAGCATCTTTATACAGACACTTTCCTAGTAAAGAAGCATTGGCAGTTGGGGCATTGGTTGACATTATGAAAACAGGATTGAAGCAAATAACTGTCCTTAATCATGGTGATAAAAGTGCCTTTGAAAAGCTTAAAATCGTTACTCAATGGGCAATGCGACTCAAGCTAAACCAGCAAATGCCCAATCTGCCTAGCGAAAACTCCTCTCTGCGTGAGCATCTAATGGCACATGAAAATTACATGGATATGTTAGTGACCATGTCAGACTCACTTGGAGAATGGATAGAACAAGCCCAAGCCATAGGTAATATCACCACCAATGTTGAGCCACTTTGTATTCTCTATACTCTATATGCCAGATCCTGTGATCCTGTATTAGGGTTTTTGAAATCCAGTGGCATGTATGATGACGAAAAGATAATTGAGATGGTAACCACAACCTGCTTTGAGGGAATTGGGAGTAAATCATGAGTGACTTACACATTTTGCGTCAACACACGCTTGGCTTAGAAAAAGCCCGAAAGATTACTGATGACTGGATAGTATCTGCCAAAAAAGACTATCGGATGACTTGTTCACTGGAACGTAACGATGACCAAGATGTTGTACAATTTAAACGCTCAGGCGTAGAAGGCGTGTTCATCAGTACCGCAGATAAATTTGAGATGAACGCCAAGTTAGGTTTTTTGTTTAAAAGCTTTTTGCCAAAGATTAAAGAACAGATTGAGAAGAATTTGGATGCAATTCTCGACGCTTAGACTTATCAATTAAGACAGTAACTAGTCTGAACCTATAATAATAGTAGGAATAAAACACGGTTACTAATAAGTAAGTAGTATAAAAAACTAAGTTCCATTTCTATAGTTCGTTTACTTTAACTTTACATTGCCCTATTATCTTACGATAAGTAAAAACTTAAAATAAACCCAACTGAACATCATCTGTAGTGCTTGTTGCATTTTCACTTACACCTCTGGGTTTTTTGACCTTATTCTTCTTTTTTGAGCTACCCTTGTGGTTTGAACTAACCTTGCGACTCGCATGCTTCTGTACAATCTGTTTTGCAATATGACCATGGACGTGATGCTTACGGATGGCAGATAGCTTATCGGTTGCTTGTCTTCTCGCTGTTTTTTCATCGACGATGGGCATGGGATATCCGTTCATCGCTTCAATACCTAATATTAAATCATCGGCACATAACCAAGGCGTATGAATAAACTCAGTTGGCATATTAGCAAGCTCAGGAATCCAACGCTTGATAAATACACCTTCAGGGTCTTGGTCCACTCCTTGCTTAATTGGATTATATACTCGAATACTGTTAATTCCCGTTGTACCAGATTGCATTTGAGCTTGGCTATAGTGAATGCCTGGTTCATAATCCACAAATAACCGAGCCAAGTGTAATGCAGGTCGTCGCCAGTGTAACCACAAATGATAACTGGCAAAACTCATCAGCATCGCCCGCATACGAAAATTAATCCATCCTGTCGCTATCAAAGCACGCATACAGGCGTCTATCATTGGGTAACCTGTATGCCCCGTTTGCCATGCCTTAAAGTACGCTTCATTAAACTCATGCTCTCGCAATCCATCATACACAGGGTGTAAGTTATAAAACTCCATCTCTGGTTCAGATTCAAGCTTTTGTATAAAATGGCAATGCCAGCGTAAGCGGGCTGAAAACGACCTCATGGCACCACCCCAAGCTCTTCTATCCTGTTTAGGGCGATTTTTTATTTCCTCATTTTTTGCCTTATACGCCACAAACACCTCACGCATCGACAGCACCCCAAAAGCCAAATATGGCGACAAACGAGAACAACTGTCAAACGCTGTTACAGGTGATGACATTTGCTTAGTATAACGCTCTCCTCGGTATGTCAAAAAGCTCTGTAGTGTTGCTAACCCATGCTCTCGACCACCAAGCTGGCGACAGTCATCATTAATCCTAAACTCATTAGGGACAAACTCATCACTGTTTTTGTCATCAGTATGGTTTTTATCTGACATGCCGTCAACTGAACTAGCAACCAAACCCAGCATTTCTGGTGTTGGCAAAACATCTGAGGGCTCATCAATCATGGTTAAACTAAGGGGTGCAGGCAATACATTGGCATTCATTTTTTCATACCATAGCTTTGACCAATGGTCTCGACCTTGCATTCGGTCAATCCGCCGAAACACACCATATTGTAAGGGCTCATACCAGACAATCTGTCGAGCCTTTGCCCAGCTTGCGATACGTTTATCCCGCTCAAATGTCCAACCGTTCCATGTTTCTTGGTGTGACCAAAGTGCTGTCACGTCATATTTTTGATGCAATGCCTCCAACACCTCAATCGCATCGCCAACCTTGACCACTAGAGGGCAACCAATCGCTTTAAGCGACCGATACAAGTCGGTCAAACATTCATACAAAAATACATAATGCCGATGGCTCATATCAGGCTGTCGCCAAAGTTCTGGTTCAAAAATATAAACGGGCAAAACCTCACCATGTTTTGATGGATTACTCGCACGAGCCTTAACCGCCCGTACCAGTGCTGGGTGGTCAACTAATCGTAAGTCTCGTTTAAACCAAAGGAGTTGCATCGCTATTAACTAAAGCCTAATTTATTTTTGTTAAAATATAACCCAATCGTTTATTTAGTATTTTTCTTATCAACTGCATGATAAATAACCTTAACACCTTTTTGATGTAAAAATTATATAGTCATTAATAAAAAAACATTTAGCTCAAATTATTTACTCTCTAAAAAGTCCACTAAGTCTTGCGGAGTAGGATTATCGAATATACTCGCCAGCGTCAAACTTTCTCTGTACTCGCCAAGGTTTCGTTGCAATTGCAACAGTATTTGACTTGCCAATAAGCTGTCACCACCAGCAGCAAAAAAGTTATCTGTTGCTTGGTAACTTGGCATGCTCAGCACATCACAATAAACCGCCAAAACACGGAGCAATAAATCACGCTCATCTATCTCTCGATGTTCATCATCGAGCTGCTTCATATTATCGGCTGGTTCATTTTGATTATTTTGCTGAAGCCACTTGGTTACCCTTGGTGATAATGGACGGGTAGATATCAGCCACTGTTGTGGTTCAGGCATCGCCAATAGTCGTTCTATGGTCTCGATACCCTCTGCTATTGGCATGGCAAATTTTGCAACTGTTTGCTCATAAGCGGTTGTTTGCTCTTTGCTATAGTCAAAGTCCCAATCATCCCAGTTCACACAAAACCAGCGGATGCCATGTCGCCAAGGGTTAGCTGCCGCATAAGAGTCCATAAAACGGTTGGCAGCGGTATAGGCCGTCATACTATAGCCCCCTAATATGGATGCCAAAGATGAAAACAACATCACAAAATCAGGTTGGATTTGATGCGTTTCAATACCTCTTGCTAGTGTTTGTGAGATATTGAGTAGCCCAGCAATTTTTGGCTCAAACTCTTTTTGTGAAATAGCGACATCAATTTCTGGTAAATAGCGTAAATCTGCCAATCCAGCCAAATGGAAAACCCCATCTAACCCACCAAACTCGTTAACCGTTTCATCAACTAAGGCTTGCACTGCGTCTAGCTCGTGCAACCTTGTGGTAACCACTTTTACAGTTGCCCCAGCCTGCTCTAGCTGAAGCAAATGCTTAATTGTTTGTGTCATTTGTGGGTTAAAATTAGCATCTTGCTCGTTTAAACCAGCAAGGGTATGCCATGATGATTTTTCAGGGAACTCTCTGGTTGTGGTGAGTACAAGGTTGGTATTATGTGTAGCCAAGTGTTTACAAAGTTCACGAGCAATACGCCCAAGCCCACCAGTAATTAGATACGTGCCCTGTTTTTTGATAGCACCTTGCCCATTATTATCCTCTTCACAATTTGAAGAGACAGCAGGAATCGTTGCATTTTCATAACGTTTAACCCAACGCTTTGAACCACGCAAAGCAACAAATGGCTCGCTATCAGGCTTGGCTGTACTTATTTCTGCCAAAATACGTTTTTTAACTGCGGTGCTATCCATCATTTGTGGTCGGATATCAATGGTACGACACGCAATCTGAGGGTACTCTTGTGGCAACACAATGGCAGCGCCCAACATGGTTGATTTTATTGGGTCAATAGCTTCATCACTAACTTGGAATGTGCTATCCGTCAGCATCCACACATCAATTGGATCAAGGCAAGCTTGTGTTGCCAAGCCTTGCGCAAAATAAAGTGTAGGGTAATAAGTTGCATCTAGCTGTGTTTGTTTATCATTGCTATCATCTTGTGTAAGCTCTAAGGTGTCACCTGCCGTTAAACTGTTTAAATACAACACACGATTAGGGAACTCACCACTATCCGACAACTGGTTCAAGTAGTTAGCATAAGCCACGGCTGAATCCAGTTGCAGCTGAGCTGGGTCAACCACCCGCACTTTTGCCCCTGCTTGCTGTAATTGGTTAACCACATATTGGCACAACTCATCAATTTTTTGTGATTGATTGCTACTCACAATCAACCAGCGTTGGTCTGATAAATCTTGATTAGCAACCGCAAAAGCACTGCAAGACCAAGATGGAATAAAGCCTCGATGACTCATATCGGTAATCATGGCGTTATCATCCACTGGCATATTGTTTGCACTATCTGCAACCAAGGCACCTTCATTAACCCAATAGCTTTCAGGCTCAAAGGCGTAGCCAGGCAACCCAATGCGGCGTGCAGGGCGTCGGCTGTTGGCATCATCACTATAGTTACCCTTATCACCACGATATTGTGACCAATCTATATAACGACCTGCTATCCACAACTGACTGATTGCATTATCTAATGCTTTAGTGTCTAGGGTACTATTATCTTTAGGGTGTCTGGCACACGCAGTTACCATGGGCTGTTCTTCTACTGGCATATCCGCTGTGAACGCCTGCAAAGACTTGGTTAAAATGGTGCTGGCACCGGCTTCGATAATGGTACTTGGTGACTGTTTTAATAAATTGGTAATATTACTGGCAAAGTTGACCGTGCCACGCATGTGCTCTGCCCAATAAGCATCATCATGCACTTGCTGTTCTGTCATCCAAACACCTGTCACATTTGACATAATGGGGATGGTTGGCATATTACGAGTTAGCGGTGCTACTGCGTCAATCAGTGCTTTTGACGGTTCATCCATCATCGCTGAATGAAACGCTTGACGCACATTCACCGCTTGGCAAACAACACCGTCATTTTGCAAGGCAGTTTTTACTTGCTCGATGGCTTCAGTAGTGCCAGATAGCACCACATTTTCGGGTGTATTAATCACACCAAGGTCCACATCACAAGCAATATCTGGATGAGTTATTAGCCAGTTACGTGCCTTAGCCTCACTCATTTTAACCGCCAGCATACGCCCTTCGCCAGCTTGCTCCATGGCACGCCCACGGGCAACAATCAAACTTAAAGTATCTTCTAGGCTAAAAATGCCTGCCACATAGGCAGCCGTATATTCACCAATGCTATGACCTGCGACCGCATCAGGTTTAATGCCCCAATCCATTAAAGTGCGTGCCATCGCAATTTGATGTGCCACAATCATTGGCTGGGTATAATAAGCGTATTTAAAGGTTTCTTTTGCTTTGGCTGAATCATCATCTGCAAATAAAAGTGTACGAATGTCTATATTTAGTAATGGCTGTAAAAGCTGACAACACTCGTCAAAATGGCGTTTAAAAACAGGCTCATTGTGATATAAGTCATATCCCATTTTTTGGTGTTGCGAGCCTTGACCGGGGAATAAAAATACCGTGTTAATATCTGATACCGCTTGCTTGTCGCTAGGCTTTTTAACAGCAAAGTTGATAGTCGTATTTAACGTTTGCTTAGCTGCTAAACGTAAACTAGCAATGGCATCTTTAACATTGATACAAGAAACAGCACGTCGATATTCAAAATGATAACGCCCTTGTTGTAGCGTAAATTCAACATCTTGCAAATTAAGCTCAGGGTACTTTTGCAAATAATCAGCTAAATTTTGCAGATTACGCTGACAAGCAGCCGCTGTTTTGCCACTCACAACCAATAAATGATGATTACGTGCCTCCTCTACGATAGCAGTATCAGGCAATTTATCATCATTTAAGCCAGTTTGTGACTGCGGTGCTTCTTCTAATACAAAATGGTTATTAGTACCGCCAATCCCCAAACAAGTCACACCTGCACGCCTTGGCATATTTAGTGTTGTTTGCCATGGTTTTAATGTGTTATTGATGTAAAACGGGCTGTTTTCAATATCTATTAATGGGTTCGGCAACTCAAAATTGAGCGTTGGTGGTATTTGCTTGTGATACAAGCTTAATGTTGCCTTCATTAAACTTGCCATACCTGCGGCAATATTACTGTGCCCAATATTTGGTTTGACTGACCCCAAAGCACAAAAATTTTGCGCTGATGAATAACGCCTAAACACCTCAGTTAAAGCCTTGGTTTCAATCGGATCACCAATCAAGGTGCCTGTACCATGCGCTTCTACATAAGAGATACTATCGGCTGTAACCTTGGCAGACTCTAAAGCACGTGTGATAACTGCCTTTTGCCCTTTAACGCTAGGAGCAGAATAACCCGTTTTATCATGACCATCATTATTGTTTGCATAACCTTTAATCACGGCATAAATTGTATCGCCAGCGTTGATGGCATCATCCAAGCGTTTTAGAACCACTACCCCAACGCCATCGCCTAAAATCGTGCCGTTAGCCTTTGCATCAAAGGTGCGTATCTTGCCATCTTTTGAGTTGATATGTCCTTCTACATATTGATAGCCCGCTTGTGGGAAGATAATGCTCGATGCGCCAGCCAAGGCAACATCACAGTGGCGAGTCTGTAAAGATTCACAGGCACTTGCCACCACAGACAACGCTGTTGAGCAAGAGCTTTGCACCGCAATACTCGGACCTTGCAAATTTAATAAATAAGACACACGTGTGGTTAAGTAGTCTTTATCATTGCCGGTTTCGGTCATGTGATAACCGATTGGGTCGGTGGCATCCATAAAGCCACCACCAGCTAGGTTATGCAATAAATATAAAGGTGAATAACAGCCACCAAATACACCAGTACGCTGACCATTTTCATTAGGGGCATAACCAGCGTGTTCTAGTGCATGCCAACAGGTTTCTAAAAACAGGCGGTGTTGTGGGTCCATGATTTCGGCTTCTTTTTTGCTTAGTTGCCAAAACTTAGGGTCAAAATAATCCACATTATCAAGCACCGCACCAACTTTGCGGTAGTTTTCGTCGCTATATACCGACTTTGGCACTCCGTTTTTGTCTAACTCCTCATCGGTTAGCTCTCTAATCGAGCAGACCCCATTACGCAAGTTATCCCAAAACTCATCAATATTATCCGCCCCAGGGAAATGTGCTGCCATACCAACAATAGCAAGTTCGGTTGAGGTATCGCCTATTTCATTAAATGAGTTGGCGGTTATATCAGCTTCTTCTAGTTCGTTATCATCATGATTAATTTTTGCATCCAACTCACTTGCCAAAGACGCAATGGTAGGATTGGTAAAAATATCAATGACAGAAACATTTATGCCCAGTTCATTAGAAATTGATCGACAAACCTGAATGGCTAGTAAAGAATGCCCACCCAAATCAAAAAAATTATCAGCTAATGAGCTGGCCGCAACACCCAAATGCTTTTGCCACGCTTGCAAAATCACTTGTTCAGTTGGGCTTGCCATCATCATAACGGTATCATTGCTATCATTATTTAAAGTTGTCGCTTGTATATTTGTTGGCTCAGGTAGCTGTTTTCGGTCGAGCTTGCCCGTTACCGCATGCAAAGGCAAGGCTTTGATAGGCATAAAATAACTGGGCACGGCATACTGTGGTAAATGCCCTTTTAAATGCGTTTTTAAAGCAGCAATTAGCGCATCATCTGCCATGGTGGCATTGCTCACAATATAAGCCACCAATGCCTCTGGCTGACCAGTTTGCTCATTATCTTTGGTAATAACGGCAGAAGAATGCACCCCCTCATGGGCATTAATTGAGGTTTCAACTGCCCCCAATACAATGGTATAACCACGTAGTTTAATCATAAACTCGACACGCCCAGTAATTTCTAACTCACCACTGGGCAAAATTCGCCCCATGTCACCTGTTCTAAACATAATCGGCTCATTAGATTCCTCTGCTGATTTTTTAGCAAATGGGTCAGGCAAAAATCGCTCGGCCGTTTTGTCAGGATCACCCAAATAGCAACGTGCCAATGAGTCGCCAGCCACATAAACTTCTGCAGGGATACCTTGTGGTACAGGCTGCAAATTATCATCTAATAAATAAATGCGTACATTAGACATTGGCAACCCCAAAGGTGCAAATTTTGGCGAGTGCATATCATTTAAGGTGGCTAAATCATGTGTACAAACATCGTGGGTTTCAGAGATACTATAATCATTAATAAGCTGACAATTTGGCAATACTTCAAAAAAGCGTTTACACAAGGCACTTGGTACCACCTCACCATTTAGCCAAACTATTTGCAACTTGGCTAAGCGATTGCTTAAATCTAAGTCTGGTGTATTTAATATTTGCTCAAGCAATGATGGAGTAAATAGCACCCGTGTAATGTCGTTTGATTCAAGATAATCAACCAATTGCCAAGGGTCATAAATCACACTGTCTGGAATAATATAAGCAGGATAGCCTTGTAATAGTGGACGCACCACTTCCCACACAAAAAACACATTGGCCGCTTCTCTCTCACCATTTTGATAAGGGTGATTGCGATAACGCCAATAATAAGAATTTACAGCACCCCGATGCGGACACAAAATGCCTTTAGGCTCACCTGTTGTACCAGATGACATCACGCAATACGCCAAGCTATCAAGCGTTGGTAACGCTCTGTCTTTATCAAGCTCTGGCAATTCGCCAGCGTCTATTTTATTTAAAATTGGCGACACCCAATCACCATCTAAATTCACCGCACACTCATCATCCAACCACTGTTTTGGCAGCTGTGGTGCATAATCAGACGTTGTTAAAATAGCAATCGGTTGAGTTTTGGTTAAGACTCTTTCTAGCAAATCTGTTGGGTAAGCAACCTCTAACGGCATATAAGCACCGCCTGCTTTTAAGATGGCTAAATACGCCACCACATATTCAACAGAGCTTTCCATAAAGATACTAACCAAACTATCAACCACCACCCCACGTTTTTGCAGCTCCCTTGCCAAAATATCGGTTTGCTCATCTAACTGCTTAAAGGTGAGCGATTGAGCTGGGTCACAAATGGCAATACGGTCTAGATGTTGTTTTGCTTGCTCTCTAAATAGTTCATGCAAGCATTTTTCTGGATACTGGCTGCTATCACCCATCATCATAGATAACGGTTGATTGTTTAAATCTTGCTCTAGCTCACCGGTGATATCTGCTAACAGCTCAGACATTTTAGAAACTGTATAAAAGTGGTCACCCTCATAGCATTTAAAAGCAAAATCACGACAGGTATAAGCACGCCAGCTATGCATATCTTGTTCGGTTAATAAGGTATCTTTATCTCCCAATGTTGCGGTAATCGGTACGGTTAATGGCTCAGCCTTTTGCCATTGATAAGTTTCTGACACCTCAAAGTCTGCCCGTAAAGGCGGTAAAATAAAATCGACTAACTCTTTGTTTTGCAATGCCTCGTCTGGCACCAAACCAAGTTCACCAATTTTGTTGAGTAACTCAGCATCCGATAATTGATACATGGGTGTATCAGCATGCGACTCTGCGGGCACTTCATGCGCTGAGGTAATAAGACGCATGGGCAACTTTAAGGTTGTGCCTTCTGTTTGATTTGCTTGCTCAATACGGCAAACAACCTCATATGCCACTAAAGCACCAACACTGTGCCCAAAAAAGGCATAAGGTTTGTCTAAAAACGGCGTGATTGCATTAACAATCTCATTAACAAGTTCACCCATTGAGTGAATGGCGGGCTCAGCGTGTCGACTACCCCGACCAGGGAAGCTTAACGCAACCACTTCTATAAATTCTGGCAATGACTCTGCCCAATCTTTAAAATTTTGCGCACCGCCGCCACCATGAGGGATACAAAATAAACGCACTTTGGCATGTGGACGAGGTGTGAAATAAGTTAACCAAGGAGATACTGTATAATTTGAAGACATAACAAGAAGGTTCTTTTTATTGTGGGTGAGTTAATAATTCTGGGTTAGTTCATATTTTAAATTAACTGATTTATATCATCACTATAACATGAATAATTATGACAAAACCCGTTAATCTGGTAATGGTCAGTCAGTACAAAACTGAAAGTCATTTGTAGAAATGGGCTGCTTTGTACAAATCGCACAAACATGACTGGCATCCAAGTCGCAATAGTAAAAATACCAATCTGTTTGCCTTTGTTGATTAATTTCTATACAAGCATGATTGCCATCTAAAACATGGATAGTAAAGCTATTGAGTGGTTGCGAAACCCCTACCCCTAATGCCTTCAAATAACTTTCTTTTAACGTCCAAATACGATAAAAACGGGCAAGCTTATTTTTATCACTGCCATTATTAATGTAAATTTGTTCAGCACGGCTAAATAAACTCATCACTTCAAAATCTATGTCCGTACGGCATTGCTCGACATCAATACCAACCATTTGCTTATCAACAGCACAAACGACCCAGCTACCAGAATGAGATAAATTAAAATAGCCCAAACCATCAGCCTTAAACATAGGTTTGCCAAAACGGTTTTGCACAATATGTTTATCATCACTGGGTAACCCATGCTGAGTTAACGCATGATTTAGCAACTGCCCAGCCATCAAACAACGTACGCTATCTTTTAGGTGATGATAACGCTCAGCACGTTGCAAACGGCTCGGGCTGACATCTTGTTTTAAAGTAGCTAACACACTGCGCCTGACAGGAAAATCAATATGACGTAAATAGATAACCATGCCTTTTTACCCATCTGTTAATTAAAATATAATCATTTAAGCCCACATTTCATATTTATAAAAACCAAATTTATAAAAACCAAATTTATAGTAACCGAACTTAGTTTGCATCATAGTATTAAACTCGCAAAAGGTACTATTTTGTACATTTTCACTCCCTTACTTTTAAGGGCTTTTTAGTAGGGCTTTTTAATCTCAGTTACGATAGTCATGATAATGCGCTTAAAAGAATTATTATGCCACTACTCATGAGCTCATTTAACCATTTTAATAGCTTAATAGGTCATATAATTGTAAGAATAACTCGGCATTGAGTGCTACAATAATCTTAATCTGCAATTTATTAACACGATAAAAAATCTACCCTAATATTTTTGGAGTTCAACAATGCCACAAACCCTACAACAACCGCTTCCATTACCAGCACTTGAACAAACATTAGATAAGTTTTTAACCGCCATCGAACCTGTTTTTGATGCTGAATCAAACCATAAAGCCAAAAAAATTACCCAACAATTTGCACAAACTCATGGTAAAAAACTTCAACAGCAGTTATCAGAATATGCTGAAACACAAGCAAAAGTGGGCAAAAGCTGGATTTCTGATTTTTGGCTAACAGCGTATTTAGCCTCAAGGCAATCTAAAGCCTTAGTGAGTAACGTAGGATTCCAAATAAATTATCAAACAGAATCCACTGGCTTGACGCGCGCTGCCGAGTGGATACACCGCATTACCAAAACCCACCGCAATTTTATCGATAATCGAATTGAAGCTCCTACAGATAACCGAGGTAACCCATTATCAATGGACGGTTGGCATACACTAAAAGGTGCCATGCGTTTGCCAAACAAAAGCTGTGATGACTATTATTATAGTAATAAAGGCATGGATAACCGCCATATCAATGTATTTTGGCAGGGCTCACATTATTTACTTCCAGTCACTGACTCGCAAGGCAATGTATTTGCTATAGAGGAGATTGAAAGCGCATTAGCTACACTATCCAACAACGAAAATAGCGTTAGCTTACCTTTTACCGCAATTAGTGCTTTACCGAGTGAAAACGCTTACACCCAACTGGATGATTTGTGCCAAAATGCACACAATGCTGAGGTATATTCGGCATTAAAAGATAGTTTATTTTGTATTTCTCTGTTTCATTCGGGCGAAGATGACATAACACAGTTAGAACAACAAACCTTTTTGCCTGCTCACTCATGGCAATATAAACCATTTACTTATCAAATGGATTTAGATTCAGACTTTATGGTTGTGCATGTTGAGCACACGGGGCTTGATGGCGGAACACTAAGTTTGTTGCTCAATGATGCATTTGCACAGTCAACCGAAGCCGAAACGGCTGCCAACACTCAACTTACAGCCATGGACTGGGAGTTGTCTTCTGAACAAACACAAGCTATTTCTGAGTTGTTAAAACCTGTTGCAGACAATGCCAAAACCTTTAAAGTACAACAATTTACTGTCGATTATTCTGCCATTAACACCAAAGTAAGCCATGATGCTTTGTTCCAATTTAGTTTGGCATATGCTCAGTTAAAAGTCTTTGGTCAATTAAAAAATACTTACGAGGCGGTAGACACCAGTAGCTATTTAGCTGGTAGAACCGAGTGTTTGCGTCCAAACACCCCATCAGCCAAATTATTGGCAGAAAAACTGTTGCAAAATACCGCAACGACAAAAGATTTAACCAATGCTTTTGCTGAGCATAAGTCTTGGGTAATTGCTTGTAAAACAGGGCAAGGCATAGACCGCCATTTATATGCCTTACAACAAATAAGCCAAACTGATAATGAAATTAGCGAAGATAGCGTTACCCAACAGTTTTTTGAATTGGTGAACGCTTTTGCAGGCAAAGACTTTTTATCAACCACCACTATGGGTGGTCAGTCGCCAATTCGTCGTTATGTGTTTGTTCCAACTTCACAGGGTGGATTTGGCGTTAACTACAGCATGGACAAACAGTTTTATGAGTTTGTATTAATTGCCGATGATATAAGCCGAGATAAGCTTGATGAAATGCAACAAGGCATTACTGAAGGTGCTGAAAAGCTAATTGCTATGATGGCAGAAATGTAAAATGATTGTGTAAAAAGTTAACTGCACTTACTAATTAACTTAAAGTTATTAGTTTAGATTTCATTACACCACAAATATGTTAAAACCTCATTTGAAAAAATAGGGTTTTAATATATTTGTTTGCTCATAAACAAACATGGTGTTTATTTGATAAATCTCTATGAGTCGATTGAAACTGCCTTAATCAATTAACTTAATCAAATAAAAAACCCTCATACATATTGTATGAGGGTTTTGCATATGGCTCCCCAACCTGGGCTCGAACCAGGGACACACGGATTAACAGTCCGATGCTCTACCAACTGAGCTATTGGGGAATAAGCTTTATTAAGGTGTTCGCCTTAAGTGCTGGGTATTCTATCAAAGTATTAAAATTCGTCAAGCACTTTTTTCATTTTTATGAGATAAAAATTTAAAAATCATCTTTTAGCTTTCTTAGTGCCGTAAACACCGTCAATGGCGCTTTATCAATTAAGTCACATTTTTGCGAAACCGACTCAACCACCGCAGGCTCATTCACTCTTAAAAATATATTAATTAATCGTTCTATCTCTAAAGTTGTTGGCAAAGACGGCGTTTTATCTAAAGCTAGTTGATTAACTTTTTCAAGCCATTGTTGCATTGCCGCATTATTTGGCTCAATAAATAAACCAAATTTTAAATTGCTTGCGGTATACTCATGAGCAGGGTAAAAAAGTGTGTCTGCTTCAAAACTGTTAAGCTTTAACAGGCTGTTGTACATTGCCTGCATATCGCCAGTAAACACCCGACCACAGCCACCACTAAACAAGGTATCACCACAAAACACATGTTTATTTTCACCAATATTTAAAACATATGCCAAGTGGTCTTGAGTATGCCCTGCCACTTTCAACACATCAATGTTACATCCCCACGATCTAAAGCTACTGCCCTCTTTTACCGTATAATCAGCTTTTACACCGTGTCGCTCATCAGCCATCACATTCACTAAAGGGTACATCTCTCTAAGTTTTTTAACCCCACCAGTGTGATCAGCATGTTTATGAGTAATCCAAATCGCGGTTAGCTCAAGA
This sequence comes from Psychrobacter sp. HD31, assembly GCF_051097895.1. Classification (GTDB taxonomy): domain Bacteria; phylum Pseudomonadota; class Gammaproteobacteria; order Pseudomonadales; family Moraxellaceae; genus Psychrobacter. The sequence goes on along the minus strand of NZ_CP142525.1, from coordinate 320,568 downwards.
TTATGCTCGTTAATAAATGATTCAACAGGTTCTGATTGACCAGGGTCAACCACAATCAGTTGTTTATTATTTTCATTTAATAATGCCCAGATATAATTATCAGAAAAAGCATACAATGGGGTTATTTTAATCATTGATGCGTCTCTTCAAACGTTTTCATAAACTCAACCAGCTGTTCTACCCAATTAAGGCTAATAGCGTTGTATATACTGGCTCGCATACCCCCAACACTACGGTGACCTTTTAAGTTCAACAAACCTTTTTGCTGTGCTTGTGCTAAAAACTCAGCATCTAGTTCACTATTTGCCAAAGTAAAAGGGACATTCATCATCGAACGGTGTTTTTTATCAACAGGGTTTTGGTAAAAGCTACTCTCTTCAATCGTATTGTATAAAAGCTGTGCTTTTTGCTGGTTGACTTTTTCTATTGCCATCAGCCCGCCTTGCTGTTTTAACCATTTAAATACTAAGCCCGCTAAATACCAAGAATAAGTTGCTGGCGTATTGTGCATGGAGTCTGCTTTAGCTTGAATTGAGTAATTCATAAGGCTTGGGCACCAGTCACTTGCACGATTTAATAAATCGTCACGTATGATGACAATGACCAAACCAGCAGGACCAATATTTTTTTGTGCGCCTGCATAAATCATCCCAAACTTTGACACATCTACTGGTGCAGATAAAATACAAGAAGACATATCACAAACAATTGGCACATCAGAATCTAGCTCTGGTATATCAAACATTTGCACGCCGTGAATGGTTTCATTAGCACAATAATGAAAATAACTGGCACCTTTGGTTAGCTGCCATGAGCCCTGTTTTGGTACGCTGGTGTAATTGTTTGCTTTGTCACTTGCGACAACATTAATGTTACCCAGCCCCAGTGCCTCATATCGTTTTGCTTCTTTAATTGCTTTTGTAGACCACGCACCCGTGTCAAGATAGTCTGCCGTGCCACCTGCCAACAAATTTAAAGGAATAGCCGAAAAGTGTAAACTTGCACCGCCCTGTAAAAACAATACTTTATAGTTATCAGGAATGTCCATTAACGCTCGTAAATCCTGCTCCGCCTGATCTGCAATAGAGATGTACTCTTGGCTACGGTGGCTCATTTCCATTACGGACATACCCGTACCTTGCCAGTCCAATAGCTCCGCCTGTGCTTGTTTTAGCACCTCAGTTGGCAAGCTGGCTGGTCCTGCAGAAAAGTTTGCTAAACGCTTATATGCTGGTGTGGTACTCATATTTGCTATCCTTATAGCTTAATTAGTGACATATTTTTTAAATGTTAATTTATCGACTGATATAATAGGGTTAAATCGTTATAGCTAAATCATTTAATGGCACAAGCTAAATAGCCCGTTTTAACTATGTTTTAATGCTTGCCAAAATGCCTGTTTGTTTGCAGGGTTACCAAGCATTTGCTGTAGTGTTGGCAAACTTGTTAAACGCTTATCTTCTACGCCATCTGGCAATTGAGTTAAATTGGCTATGTTAATTTTTTCTGACTTTGCAAGCCTAAATATAAAACCTGTTAACGCAGCATTTGCAACCTCAACTGTATTATGGTTGCTTATTAAAGGAAACTTAATAGTTTGGATATCCAATTGTAGTGCGCGACATATGTTATTCCATAAGGTCAGCTCTTGTTCTGCTATTGTTTCCATATCTACCAACAATACCCAATTGGCAAAGCTCACACCTTGTAGTTCAAAAGGCACAACCAACTTTGACTCTTGTGTAGATTGTGGCACTAATTTTTGTTCTGTTTTAGCTAAATCCGCTGTTAAATTTAACTCTGTGCTTGCCTTATGTTCGGGTAATGGCTGAGCAATGTCCGTCGCATCAACAGCGGTGTTAACTTGGTCAACATCTAGTACTTGGCTATTTATCTGGTTATTTGCCTGAGTATCTGCTTGGCTACATAAGTTTATAGTCTGCTTGTTTTTAACCAGTTGATTGACGTCAAGCAAATCAAGCAGTTCATCTATGGTGACAAACTTTTTTTGCGTATTGTGAGTTACCCAACAATCAACCCCCATTTGTGCCAATATTTGACGCTGCTGAATAGCCTGCGCAAATTGTTTGTGCTGCTGGCTTAATGGCTGCCCAACCTGATTTATAGGAGAAGTTTTAGACTGTAACATTTGCTTTGACATAATGCAGAATCATAGCATAAAAAACCATTATCAAATACAAGATTGTTAACTGGTAAGTTTTGCTAGCCATTGTAAAATTTGTTTATTTGCATCTGGTAATGGATAATCACCAGCAATTAAGCCAGCTTTAGATACCCAGCGCATTGGTTGGTTCTCTCGCCCCACGGTGATATTTGAAAACTGACGATATTGAACATCATCGACTTCAACATGAAATACATGTAACTTAACCGTTTTAGTAGCATACTCATGACTAATAATGCCTAATGACTCTATTTGGCAGCCACTCACATCTAACCCAACCTCTTCGGCTACTTCTCTTATCAAAGATTGCGTTGCGGTTTCATCTGCTTCTATTTTGCCGCCAACAAACTCATATTTATTGCCTTGATGTTGATCAGCTGATCGATAGCCTAATAAATACAAATCTTGATAATAAATTACGGCAATGGCAACCTGCGTGATTTTCATGTTTGTTTCTTCATTTACATTTAGTGGATTATTATTCATCATTTTTTATACTCGTATTACGCTATTTATTTATAAAAACCTTGCCATAGAAACATTTCAGAAGTAAAAACCCCTGCTTGTTACAAAAGGTTACATAAATAGTAAATGATATTGATTCTCATCTATTGATTTATTTTTTAATTTAAATGATAATATCTATCAGTTAAGCAGTTAAAGCAAATTTTCATTTTTAACTTGCTAACTGGGTAATAAACTAACACATAAACATAGCTATGCTTTACTAGCAAGGAGCCAAAAATGACAATGTCAATCGCTAACTACTTTTCTAACCGCACACCACGTTTGCCAACTTTACAGTCTAACCATTTATTTGCGATGACTAAAGAAGTACGTATTGAGCATGAAGGTGAAGAATATCGTTTACGTTTAACCCGTAATAACAAACTTATTCTTACAAAATAATAATAACAATAAACAATAAAAAAAAGAGCAACTTGGCAAACTACTGCGGGTTGCTCTTTTTTTTATATCATTAAAAGGCAATGGCGCTTATATCTATTATCTATGTTGCACTGCCCTAGCTAATTATTAAAAAATCGGGTTGCTAAAAGCTCCAACTATAGACCACATCAACAAAGTTTTCTACCGAGGAGGTTGCCTCAACATACACACGGCGAGTTAATTGATAACGTGCCGACAATATGCTTTGTGCACTAAACACACCAATACCATAACGCAAATATAAATCTGGGGTTATGTACCCGGTAACATTGATATTAGTGTCATCACCATTGCCCGAGGCACTTAAGGTTAAACTCTGTAACCCCACTGCCCTACCAATTTGATTGGTGATATTACGTGTGCCACTTAATCCAACACTTAAACCAGCTGCTGTAATATTGTTAGTCACTTCAGAGCGAAAGCCCTCTTCGTTAATTTGCGTTGCTGCTTGGTTAGATATCCTACCTGTTACCAAGGCATTCATCGCTTGTTGCTCAGTTAGTCCTGCATTATTAAATACCGTAATATCAGGGCTTGATAATTTACCTTTTGCCCGTAAGCCAACTGTCCTACCTTCAATTTCATTTGCTGCTTCAATACTTACCAAAGGCTCTTGCAAATAGCCATTAAATTTAAACTGTGCAAAATTGAGTCCAAGACTCTGACCAAACACATCAACTTTTGTACGGCGCGCTACTTTAACCGCACCTTTGGCACGCATTGGTTCTTGATCTTTTTGAGACACCACCAATGCCCCTGTTAATGGAAGTTCTGCACCAAAACCTTTAAAGTTAACGTCTTTACCAAGGTCTATGCCAACATTTGCATTAATTAGCCAAGGTATTGAAGTGGCAAGTACTTCATTCAGGTTACCAATAATACGGCGGTCAAGTACCACAGCATCTGGCGTTTTAGTAACAATGTTTTTAGTGGTTTCTGGCGGTCTGATGGTGGCAGTTGGCACGGTCACAATACCTTCAACATCCAGAATTTTTTGTAACGGCTTAACAATGATTTCTATATCTGGATTAATTTTTGCCGTCAACAGTGGTGGTTGTGTGACATATAAGTTTTCGCCAGACAGATTTAATTTAGCCTGTAGATCTGATTGCCAATCTATCGTACCGCCAATTTTTCCAACACCCTCGCCACTATTAAAACGCCCCGTTAAATTAGCTTGCGCGCCCTCTATTTTTGCATTGGCATTCACTTTTGTTAAGTTAATTGGCAACCCAAGAATAGAAATTTGACCATTTTCTAGTTTAAAATCACCATTAAATAGAGGCTTACTTAGCGAGCCATTTAAATCACCAACCAAGCTGGCATTGCCTTTTAAAGTACGTATACCTGGAAAAAAAGGTTTAAAGATTGCAAGATTTAGTTGATTTAGTACCAGCTTACCAGAGATAGGTTTGGCAGCTTTATATGGATCAATGACAACATCCGCATAGCCAGTTGCTCTTCCACCACTTTTAATATTTGTACGAATACGCAATCCATCAGGTTGGGTTTTAGCAATTAAAGAAACACGTTCATAAGGGACGGTTAAAGTGGTGTTATCTTCTTCTTGAACCAGCCCAATGCGCCCATTATCAGAATATAAAATGGCATCTACGTTTGGGTTGCCTCCTTTGTGCCAATCAACATTAGCATTACCACTAACCGTCGACTCCCAAGACATTTCTTTGGGTAACACAATCGATAAAATACCTGTATCAATTTTTTGGATAGCAAGGTTTACTTTACCTTTAGTGGACGATGCCATCATATCTTCACGTAAGCAAAGTTTGCCATCAAATTTATCGGCTCGCCAACAATGCGCGGCAACGTCAACTTTTGGATTCTGTAAATTTAGCTTAAGCTCTGCAGGCTGCTGTTGTACAAGGGTTGTATACTTGCTAATGGTTTTACCATTGCCCAGCACGCCAGCCCATTGCATCGTTTGATTGTCATATGCCCCTTTTAAAACGCCAGAAACGGTTACTTTTGGATTAGTTACAGCAAAATTAACCGTATGATTGGACATTTCTCCACTATAAACAGCATTTATATTGTCAAACTTTTTATTACCATATTCTAGGTCACTTGCAGTCAAAACAAGTTGGCTATTACTGTTACCAAAGTTTTCTAATTTACCTTTGATATGCCCTTTTGCTAACAATAGGTTTGGTAATGCGACACGACTTGCAACCATATCAACCAAAATGGTTGGTAACGCTTGCTTATCTTTTTGAATAATCGTCAACCCACCAGCAATATCACCATTTAACTTGTCTGATATTTGTACAAGGTTTTCAATATCAACACGTGTTTGTAGATTGTTTTTATCTCCATTGGCAGTAATATGATTATCACCCCAATGGATATTCAAGTTTTGAGCATCCAACTTTTCTACTAAAGTTTGCACCTGTTGGTATTGATTTTGCAGCTTATTACCACGCAAACTTTGCATATATGCTTGTATGTTTTTTGGTAATCTTAACCTTGCATCTAAACCACCTTTTGCCACTAATGGCTTATTCTTTAATTGCCCAGTGATATCTATATTCTGGATATTTAAAACTTGTAACTTATCTGACCAGCTACCTGTGGTTTGTATATTACCGGATAATTTACTTGGCATATCAGCAACAAAATAACCTAGATTAAAATCTTTCATATCAGAGTTTAATTGCCATTGATAACCATTTGCCAGTCCCAGTTGCCCTTTAGCATTAATTAACCCAGCTTCCCCCTGATGGAACAAGCGATCAATAATTAATTTTTTTGCATTACCCGAAGCATTCACCACTAACTGACCAGATGGCACTTTATTGCTAGGTGATTGATTGGTAGGTGATTGAGACAATAAGTTGCCTGCAAAATTAAGCGTAAAGTCTCCGATCTGACTAAAGATTGATTGAGTTTTAGCTTGGGTATCTTTTGTATGCAAGATACCGGTTGTATCTATTTTTCCAGACACAATGGCAGGATAAGACTTACTAAAGTAACCTAAATTAAACTTATCCATATCTCCGGTAATTTGCCATTGATACCCATCCTTCAGGTTCACTTTACCTTTGGCATTTAAAATACCGGCATCACCACTGTGCTTTAATTGATTGATAAACAAAACGTTGTTTTTGGTAAAACCATCTACCTGCAACCTGCCAGCGGGTAAGTTAGGGTGTTCGACATTACCATCAAAATTTAAAGCCAAATTAGCCAGCGAACCTGAACCGCCATGATTATTGACAGAGTCCCACACCCCTTGCGTGTTTAATTTACCGGTAATAACAGCAGGATTATCAGCCGATAACGTACTTAAATCAAATTTAGCTAAATTTGCGTTAATATCCCAAGCCAGTTTTTGGTCATTATCGAGCTTACCCGTTGCAGAAAAAGTACCAGCATCACCTGTATAGGCAAGCTTGTCAAATTGCATCGATTTTGGTGTGCCAGCAACATCCACTTGCCAGCTTCCTTTTGGCAAGCCGCTGGTTTCAACTTTTGCATTGGCTTGGACATCAAACTTATCTAACCCATCATTTGCCATCCATACAGCTGCCGTTCCTTGCGCACCATTAGCTTGAATTTTTCGTTTATCCAAGCTGTCATCAAACCAAGCAGTTAAGTCAGCATCTTTAAACTCAACCGTGTGTTTTTGCACAGTTTTAACTTTTTTATTGTTATTTGCCGTTATGTTTTCTAATTTACCACTCGCCAAAACGTGACCGCTAATACGCTCAATTGGCACACTATCTTGATAAGTTTTTAACAAAAATTCATTGGTGTTAACATCAAACTGCCAACTTAGAGGACGTTTTTTAGTGGCTAATAAGACATGCCCTTTACCTTTTAAATCACCGACTTGACCCTTATAATTAAGGTCATTCACCCATACTTTATTGTTTTTTATAATAAGCTTGGTGTCATAATCACCAATGGGTGCAAAACTTAACTTATTAATATTGGCTTGCGTGTCTATGCTGATACGGCTACCTTGCACCACAACATTTGCGACACCAGAGGCACTGTCAACCACACCCAGTCCATCTGGTGCATTTTTACGATAATAGTTTTTCCAATTTGCTTTTACATACCAAGGCGTTGTTGGTTGCCGTCTATTTGGTTTACCACGGGCAACCTGAACATCTACTAATTCACCATCATCTTGTTTTAATAAAAAGTCGTATTGAGGTTGATCTTGTAAATTTTTGGTATCAAAGTTAAAAGCTAATTCACCTTTTAGTTGATCCGGTAAATAACCTTGATAATTGGCATAATCGTTTGGAATCAGTTTTTTAAGGTTATAGTCTTGTGAAGAAAAAACAAGCTCTGATTTAAAAGGACCTTCCCAATCCAGCAGACCCGTTGCGTTTAACTCACCATTTGGTGTATCCACAGCTAAGTATTCAATATCAAGCTCACTCGATGGTTTAATCCGTGCTCTACCTTGATAATGACCATCTGGTATCAAGCTAGTATTTGAAGAAACATCAGTGTTCACTCTCATCTCAATATCAGACGTTATCCCAGAAAAATTGGCAATCCCAGAACTTAAGCCAACTTCTTGTGAGGTAAAATAAGGTAGCATTACTTTATCCCACACAAGTTTTGCTTCAAAGGGTGCATTAGAATCCAGTGACTGAATATGAAACTCGCCATCCACTTTATGGTCGTTATAACGACTTTTAACTTTACCAAACGTGCGTTTTAAACTCCCCTTCGCGTCAATTTGCAAATCGTCAATATAAGCTTTTTTAAGAAACTCTGCCGAGGCAACAGCGGTAACATTAAGCGGATAATCACCCTCTAAACTTATATCACCTTTTACCTGACTAATATTGAGGTCATTACCATAAACAACATTAGCACGACCAACTGTTATTTTGGGACCAATCCATGTTAAGTTTTTAGCATCAATATCTGATAATACAAACTCACTTCGTTTAGGCTGGGTATAACTAATCTTGCCAATTTTAGCCTTATCTAAACGCATATTAACTGGCAGTTGTAAAGTTTTATAGTCGTATGGCTTGCCATCTGGCAACTTTGAATTAACAATTTTTATATGATTAATATCTGCATCGCTTAGGTGTAACTCGCCAACAAACAACGCACGCCAACCAATTTTGACATAAGCCTTATCGACCTCTGTTACCATATCATCCTTTGGAATGAGTAGGTCTGTTATCCAGATGCCATCACGTAGGTTACCTTTACCATAGTTAATTTCTAGCCCAGTTTCTTGTGCAATCTTATCTAAAAAAAACTCTGTGCCTCTATCTGTACCAATTGCAATATAAAAAATGACAAACATTAATAGCATTAACAATAAAACAAATGCTAATAGCTTCAATAAAAATGATAAAGGATAATGGCGCTTTAATGCTTTTGCATCGCGCTCGGCAGGAGTTTGGTTAGAATTTGGCTCAGGAGTGTTTTCAGCCATAGTAACAACAAATCTTTTTTAAATTTTAATAGTTAAACCATTTTAATCAAATAAAGCGATTTAAACAAATCGCTTTATTTAAACAATATCATGCTCAGATTAAATCACCATTTATTACTTATTTATATCATCATAGTGGTGAGCCTATAAAAAAGTGTAAGCGAATCGGTTTGTTTTCTTCACTTACCCCAGCAGCAACATCTAATCTAACTGGTCCAATTGGCGATGCCCAGCGGATGCCTAAACCAGTGCCGACTTTTGTATCTGTGGTAAAGTCTTTATCATAAGCATTACCAACGTCAGTAAAAATGGCAGCTCGTAAACCAGGAATAAACTCATAGTTATATTCTGCACTACCTACTGCCAAAATTTCACCACCGGTTAGGTAGCCATTTTCAAGTGGCGATAGGCTCTTGTAATCATAGCCCCTAATACTTTGGTCACCACCGGCAAAAAACCTTAATTGATAAGGTACATCTGTAAAGTTGTTTGACCACAAGTAGCCGGCATCTAACTTACCCAATACTTGGTGTTTGTCACTTTCACCAAAACTGTATATGCCACTCGTGCCCGCTTTTGCTATGACTAAGTTGGTGTCTGTTAATGCACCTTCAGCACCTACTTCTAACGAATAATGCTGCTTCCAACCTTTTTTGGGGTTAGTAATACTATCAGCCACGGTTTTGTTGAGTGCATAACCTAATAACAGGGCTTCTTGTCTTGGGTTGCCTGAAGTAAACCTAACTGGTAGATTTTCATATTCTGATTGTTCAACACCCGTTTGCAAATCGTCTCGACGATAACGGAGTGAATAATTACGATTCCAACCATTATCAGAGATAATATTACGAGACACGCTACCAAGATAGGAGCGAGTTGTTAAATCAAAGTTCCCCTTGCCTTGATCAATTTGTTCTTCTTTATAACTAACACTGCCATTTAAAGTATCATTGAGCGGGTGTTTCCAAGGTCTGCTGACATAAGCAGTTGCCCCCTTTTCAACATTTGACCAAAAACCTTCAACCCCTGCTTTATACCCATCTCTATTAAGCAGATTATTGTCAAATTTTGACCTTACCCGAAACCCTGTATCGGTACCATAGCCCACACCAAACTCGGCATCTCTCGGCTTATCTGCTGTGACCATAACATAAACTGGAACTTTTTTGCTTTGTTCAACATCTTCTGGCGTTTGTTTACCTGCCAGCTCTGCCTTGCCATCCGTTTCTAGTAATGGTTGATTGACCTCATCCGGTAATATTTTAGTAGCGACATCGCTAATGGCATTACTTAACTTACCAAGGATGCTTTTGGTTTCATAAGGGATTTCATCTAGCACGGCGTCGTCTGGTGCATTATAAAGCCTGTCCG